>NZ_JBHLYT010000032.1:0-115295 GCF_042431665.1 Mesorhizobium kowhaii | reverse complement strand
AGCGCCGTGGCGCCGATATGCGTCACCGTCGCGCCGTCGGCGCCGGCGACGAAGTCCAGCGTGCCGGTCACCGTCGTGCCTTCGGCGACATTCTGCGAAGCCTCGGTCGTAGCCGTCGGCACGTCGTCAACGATGTTGACCGACAGCGTGCCGTTGACGCTCTGCGCGTCCTGGTCGGTGAGCGTGACGGTGAAGTTCTCGAACAGGCTGTTGGTGCCCTGGACGGCCGCATGTGCCTCATTGTCGAGCAGTGTGTAGGTGTAGCTCACCTGACCAGTTGCGGCATCATAGGCCGTCACGTTCAGCGTATTGCCCAGCGCCGTCGTGAACGAGCCGGCGGTGAACACCCCGTTGGTGATGAAGGTGTGGCCGTCGATCGCCAGCGAGGCGATGCCGTCTGGCGACGAGATGGCGAAGGTACCTCCCTGCGTCGTGCTTTCCTTCGAGCTGTCGGAGCCGGCCGATTCACCAGCCCCGCGGCTGGCCAGCAGATCGTCCTCGTTGACCGTCACGTCGCCGCCGCCGGCTGCCGGCGTCAGGTCGCCGATCGTCGGTGTCGAATTGCCGATCGAGATCGTCAATGTCGTGTGCGACAGATCTCCGTCGCCGTCCTTGATCGTGTAGGTGAACACGTCGTGGACGCCGCCGGCCGTGCCGGCATCGCGCACATAGCTGTAGGAGCCGTCCGCCTGCAATGTCAGCGTACCATAGGTGCCGTGGATCGGTGTATTCAGCGTGGCGCCGCTGTCCAGATCGGCATTCGTCGCGCCGGCGGCAACGCCCGCAACCGTCGCGTCGTCGGCGCCCTTGGTGTCGGCGCCCGCCGCATTGCCGTCGCTGCCGGCGCCGCTGATCACATTGCCGCCGACCGGCGCGTGCGAACCCGCCGCCACCGCATCGGTGTCGGCAACTGCCGTCGGCGCGTCGTCGATGATGTTGACGACCAGATTGCCGGCCGGTGCCGGATCGCCATTTGCGTCCATCACCGCAACAGGGAAGCTCACATTTGTGGCGTTGCCAGCGGTGTTGTCGAGAAGCGTGTAGGTGTAGTGGATGGTGCCGATGCCGGTCGCCGCATCGAAGACATAGCTCGCCGTCAGCGAGCCGGTCCCATCAGTGAAGGTTTGATCCACCGCACTCAGCGCATGGCCGTCGAGCGAGACCACCGACACGCCGTCCGGCGAGGTGAAGCCGATGTTGCCTGAGGTCGTCTCCGAGGCCGCAGCCTCGTTCGAGCCGGCAGGCTCGCCGCCGCGCGCCGGCAAGCCGGCCTCGTTGACTGTTGCCGAGCCTATGAGGTCGATCGAGGGGGTGGAGTCCTCTTCCCTGAGCCCGATCGTCAGCTCACGCCGGTCCAGCAACCCAAACTGCAAGTCTGTCGGAGGCAACAAATCCGAAAGGCCAAACCCGTCGCCGATACCGCCTGCGGGAATTTCGAAATTCCCGCCTGCACTCGAGGGCGAACCGCCAGGACCGGCCGATATGGAGCCGTCGGCACCAAAGGCAACGTCGACATGACTTGCCTCGAGCGCTGCCAGCAAGGCCACGCGCGGCACCTCGACGTCGCCGATGACGAAGGTCGGCACGTTCAAGGCGCCATCCTTGATCACGATCACCGAGCCGTCGGCCTGTTCGAGCACAAGGTTATGGCCGTCGACCTTGATGTTGTCGATGGAAACGCTGGACGGAAGTTTTACGATGTTGCTGGCGTCAGCCACATATTCATGAGGTGCCGTCGCCGCGGGTGCGTTTGCTGTCGCCGGCGCTTCCGGCTTGACGGGCGCTCCGCCGCCAACATCGACCGGCACCGGCTCGGCCGCTGCCGGCGCGGGCTGCTGCGCCGAAGTTGCTTGTGCGACCCGGATCTCCGCCGGCGATGCCTGGCCGTTGTGTTCATTGGACGCGGAATGCTCGTCCAAGGAACCCGAGAAACTGTCCAACTCGTTATTGGTCGTCATGGCTGAAACCCCTCCGATATTTCCCGGATAGAGACAGCGGCCACTTCTGCTTTGCAACAGTCCCGTAATCTATTTCATATATTCCGATATGCTTGCCTCAGCATTTTTTACACGTGGTAAACCACGAACATATACCCCGATATATGTTTGCTTCCGTACGGCTTGCTTGGCGGAGGGTTGAGCGAGCCTTCTTGGTAAATATAAGTATAAAATTAAATAAAATTTTAGAGAAAATAGACAAAGCCATTTCTTAGAAAGTTATCCACCTTCCTTTCCAATAATTTGAGACAAGATTGGTAGCGTCCACAGTCAAAGGTGGGCGTTATGAAAAAAGAAAAATCAGTCCTGGGAAAAACCAGGCTCAAGGTGCTCCTGCTGGCAATCGGCCTTGTCGGCCTGGCAGGACCATCATTCGCGAATGCCGTTTCCAGGGAGGTTGCCGCTACCGGCACGCCTCTGGAAAAGGTTCTGACGCCGCCCTCTCTCGGCGGTGTTTCGTTGGCGAGGCCTCAACCCTGGCAGCCTGCGGCCCCTTACCGGATCAGCATGGTTGTCGGCAGCTACGGCCCGGCCGTTGCTGATCGCGGGGATGGCTCGTCAACGGCGCGTGCTGATGCCGGGATAGATCCGGTGCAGACGGCGTCGATTATTCCCGGCGTATTCGGATCGGTCGCCTTGTCGATGCGCAATTTTCCCGTCTCGGCTCGTTGGGCACCCGTCTACCGGGCAATCACCAACTGCTCGGCAGGCAGTGCCTGCGAGCGCAAGAGTGCGGCTTTTGCCAACATGGTCTCCGCCGCTCAGGGCAAGGGTTTCAGCGAGAAACTATCCTTCGTCAACAGCAGCGTAAATCGCCTGATCGCCTACAGGAAAGACAGCGTTGTCTACGGCAAACTCGACTATTGGGCAAAGCCGTCGGAAATTCTCGAACGGCGGGCCGGCGACTGCGAGGATTTTGCCATCCTCAAGATGACGGCTCTGCTGAGGGCCGGCATTCCGACGCAAAGCATGGCGCTCGTTGTTCTCCAGGACCGCAAGAGAGGCTTCTTTCACGCGGTGCTGTCCGTGAGCACAGGCAGTGGCACCTTCATTCTCGACAGCCTCAGCAACACCGTTGTGCGCGATAGCGATCTTCCGGACTACGTTCCGCTCTATTCGTTCAGCACGGACCGGGCCTGGATCCACGGCTCAAAACCGGGCGCAGCCCAGATGGCTGACATCAAAGGCGGCTTCGCGACTGTCGCGCCGGGCGAAGGTTTTCAGCCATAGGGTTCCGGCAAGATCGTGCGGCGTCAAAAGTGCGCAGCGATTTTGGGACAACGGCATGGGTGAAACACAGGCGTGAGCGCATCGGGTGAATCCGGTTCAATGCGACACGCTTTAGCCGCCGAAGACGAACGCCATCAGCAACTCCGGCTCGACCACCGGGGCTCGCACCGCATTCAACTGACCGCGGTATCGACGTTCACCGGCGCCGATGACAAAACCTGTAGCCACCGGCGATTCGCCATTGGCGTCGAGCCGCGTGAATATGTCGGCTACATTGAGGTCCAGCGCCAGCTTGAGGTCATGGCGCGCATCATCGTTTGGGGCTATCGGCAATTGACGCTTGACCAGTTGCTGGAACGGCGAGTTGAACGTCAGGATCTTCTTCGACGATGCCAGGGCAAAGGCTGGTGACGGGCAGGCGACCAGTATGGCGTTGATGGTGTTGATCGACGCAAGCCTTCGCAAGGTCAGGTTTTCTTCCGCCAATCCACGCATGCAAGCCACCCTGATCGCAGATGTCAGGTTACCTGTCTGTGGCTGACTTTCGGCGATCTCATCGATGAGCATGCCGATGGTGCACTTCCTGTTTTCGGCCATCTGCTTCAGCGACATCCAGAATGCCCGTTCCAAACGGATGCCGCGTCGTATGCCGCCACGTGCCACAACCCGAAATTCCAGCCCAAAATCCTCTGCCGTGACGGGAGGCAACAGCCGCTCGTGACCGGGAGAGCTGGCGCTACCGCTCACTCATCGCCTCCTGACGTGCCTTGTTGATCGGCTTCAAGAGGTAGTTCAGGATTGTCTTGCGCCCGGTCTTGATGTCGACTGAACAGATCATGCCCGGGATGATCGAATAGGCCTTGCCGTCTCTCTCAAGTGTCGATTTGTCCGTCGACACGCGCACTTGGTAATAGGGTTCGCCTGTCTTCTGATCGACCAGGCTGTCGGCTGTAATGTTGGAGACCTTGCCTTCGATGCCGCCGAAGATCGAGAAATCGTAGGCGGTGACTTTGATAAGCGCGTCCTGGTCGGGGCGGATGAACGCGACATCCCGGGGCGACACCCGCGCCTCCACCAGCAAAGTCTCGGAGGTTGGCACGATGCCGGCCACGACGGCGCCAGGTTGGACGAAGGCACCGACAGTGTTCAGCTCCAGCGTGTTGACAATCCCGTCCACGGGAGACCGGATATCCGTGCGCGCGACCTTGTCGGTCGCCCCCCTTATGGTTTCATCCACCACCGAGAGGTCGGCCAGCGCCTCCGTCAGGTCGCTCAGAGCTTCCTGCTGCAACTGCAGGCCGAGTTCGTTGACCTGAAGCTGGGCTTCCGTGATAGCCCCCTTGGTTTTCTTGATGGTTTCACCGGCGAGGTTCAACTGCCCTTGCAGTTCGGTCTGCTCGCGGTCGACGCGGATCTGCTCGGTCCTCGCCATCAGCCCCTTCTTGACCATGGAATCGACCAGTGCCTTTTCCTGGTCGCTAACGGCCAGATTCTTGGTGAGGCGATCGAGATTGGCGGTGGCCTCGTCCAATTCATTCTCGCGCTGATCGAGGCGCGACTTGAGAACCGACAGCTTGACTTCGAAGTTTTCGCGGCGCGCGATGAGCAGCTTCTGCTCGTTTTCGCAGATTTCCGGCGCTATTTTCTGTATCTCGGGCGGACAGGGAAATGAGCCTTCGAGATTGCCGCTCTGCTCGAATTGGAGCCGCGCAATGCGCGCCTGCAGGGCCCGCGCCTTGGCCTGCTGCTCGCCAAGGCTGGACGTGTTGAGCGTGTTGTCCAGGCGAATGATGAGATCATTCTTCTTGACGACCTGGCCAATCGTCACTGCGATTTCCTGGACGACACCGGCTTCACTCGCCTGAATGATCTGGGTCTTGGACGCGGGTATCACCTTGCCGTCGCCCCGTGCGATCTCATCGACTTCGGCAAAGGATGCCCAGGCGACAAAAACGACAAAGAGCGCTCCTATTATGAATATGGACGCCGACGCAAAGAGCGGCGGTCGATCTTCCCTGGCCAGCATTTCCCACGCCCCAACGCATTGGATGCATTCAATTTATTTATCAGGCGCTTGTTTTCTGCAACGCCTGTATGACTTGGTCCTTCGGTCCGTCAGCAACGATCCTGCCCTGTTCGATAACGATCAGGCGGTCGGCCAGTTCAAGCATGCTGAAGCGATGTGTGGAGACGATCAACGTCGTATCGCGGTCAAAGGCGACCTTGAGCTGCTTTATCAACTGGCGTTCCGATGCGAGATCCATCGAGCCCGATGGTTCATCCAGAAAGACGATTTTCGGTTTGGTCAGCAGCAGGCGTGCGATCGCCACCGTCTGCCTCTGGCCGCCTGAAAGATTGGTGCCACGCTCGCCGACATTCATGTCGTAGCCGCGCGGATGGCGTGAGACGAAATCGTCGACGCCAGCCGCCTTTGCCGCTTCGATGATCTGCTCATCGGTAGCCTCCGGACATGCCATCAGGAGATTTTCCTTGATGGTGCCAGAGAACAGATCGCCAGCCTGCGCAACGATGCCGACAGCGGCGCGAACCTCTGACGGGTGATACTGGCGGATATCGATCCCATCCAGCAGCAGCTCACCGGAGGTCGGCAGGAAAAGCCTGCCGATCAGCCGACCCATCGTCGTCTTTCCTGATCCTATGCGACCGATGATGCCGATCCGCTCTCCCGGCTTCACCGCGAAATTCAGACCGGTCAAAACCTCGTTTTCCGAGCTGGGATAGACAAACCCGACATTCCTGAACACCATCGCCCCGTTGCGAATGGGGCGGTTGACGAAACCCACCGTGTCCGGTCGGTCCTCCGGTTGAGCCATGATCGAGTTCACCATTCTCAACGAGAGCATGGCCTGGCGAAACCGGGACAGCGTGATGGCGATCTGGCCGAGTGGAGCCACGGCCCTGCTCGCCAGCATGACCGTTCCTATGATTGCTCCTGTCGAAACATGGCCTTCCGAGAAGGCGTAGGCGCCGGCCACCACCAGAGCGACGGTCACCAGCTGTTGTATGGACTGGGTTATGTTGCCTGCGGCCGCCGAGAGTTGTTTGATCTTCTCGGAAGTGTTGGCGGCGTTCTTCGAGTGCTCTCCCCATTTTCGCAGCAGATACGCCTCGGCGCGCAGCGACTTGATCGTCTCCAGCGTGGAGATGGATTCGACCAGCAGGGCCTGGCGTTGCGAAGCTTCGTTCATTGAGGCGGCGACGCGCTTGCCGATGCGGCGCTGGGTAATCAGGCCGACGATGACGGACATCACAAAGGCCAGCGCCGGTATGATCACCAGCCAGCCGCCTATCGCATAGATGACAAGAAGAAAGACGAAGACGAAGGCCGTGTCGATGAACACGCTGATGGTGTTCGAGGTGAAGAACTCCCTGACGAACTCATATTGCGTGACCCTGTTTGCGTATTCGCCGGTCGAGCCGGGACGTGCCGACAGTGACGAGTTCAGCACTTTTTCGAACAGAAGATACGATATCCGAAGATCCGCTTTGCGCCCGGCATAGTCGATGAGGGAAGCCCTGGCCGTCTTCAAAAGCAGATCGAACACGATGACGGCACCAATGCCGATTGCCAGAACCCACAGTGTGGATATCGCCTTGTTCGGCAGAATCCTGTCGTAAACGTTCATCGTGAAGATGGGCGAGGCGATGGCCAGCACATTGATGAATATCGCTGCCAGGACGACTTTCGAATAGGTGCGCCAGAAGGCGCCCATCGTCCCCGTCAGCCAATGGCGCCTTTCGATTTTCTGCGCCGAGCCGACCTTCATCCCCTCGGTGGCGTTGGCATAGGTGATCGAGAAGGACGCGCCGCCGCTGATATAGCTGGCAGCCAGCTCGGATCTGCTGATCGTGGTGCGGCCGTTCTCCTGGGGCGCAGTCAGGTATTCGCCGGCTTCAATCTCCGCGAGCAGGGCAACAGGCAGCTGGGCGGTGCGAAACAGAATGGCGGGAAGATCGACGCGTCCGCGCAGGAAATCGCGATGATTGACTTCCTTGGCCTCGAGGCCGATGCGCTCGGCAAGGTGCCGAATGTCCTCTACCTCAATTCGCGTCTCTGAAATCGGCACCCCGGCAAACAGCACTGTCTCGGCACTTGGCCTGCCGAGATAGCCGGCAACCGCTGAGAAGCAGGCCTTGAATGCCTCCTTGGGGGAGAGGATGTTGGGTTGCTGGTTCACGATATGCCCGTAAGGACCCTCGCTGGACCTTATGCCGTCCTACTTCTTCCTCACTGGCGCAAGGATATCGAAAGGCAGGTCGTTCTTCTGCTCCGATGGCGTGCGCGCATAGGTTTCAGTGTCTGCGGTTTCTGGTGTGTTGAACTCGGCTCGTGCATATGCCGTCGCTTGCTTTGCCGGCTGAAGGTCCATCGTTTTCAGCAACTGACCTGTCGCGGCCAGAAGCCGGTATTCGGCAAACAGCGATGCATAGGATGCTGTGTCCGCCAGCGTTGCCGTGTTGAACCGTGTATTCTGCGCATCGAGCACGTCGAGCAGCGATCGTTGCCCTACCTTGAATTGCTCGCGGTAAGACGAAACCAGCTTTTCACTGGAAGCGGCTTGCAGCCTGAGCGTCTTTGCCAGGTCGGCTTGCCGGAAACGGCGATCCCATGACGTGCGGACAGCCTCCTCGATCTCGCGCAACACCTGGTGATAGGCAAGCCGCTGTTCGCTGGCACGGCGGATCTGCTCCTGCTCATTGGCCTTGTCTATGCCGCCTCGATACAGGTTCCAACGCAGCACCAGACGCGCCTGCAGGTCACTGGCGTCGCCGTTGTCGCCGTCAATGTCATACCCTCCCCTGGCACGGCCTTCGGCCAGCACTTCAGGGCCATATTTCGCCCGGGCCGCATCCACCATGGAAGCAGCAGCGGCGATATCGCTGGTGGCCATGTGAACGCGCGGATTGTTCTGTCGTGCCAGGCCGAGCGCGTCATCGAGTGACCTCGGCAGTGCGGCGGCGACATCACCAGGCCGCGAAGCATTGACCAGCGGTTTCCCGACGGTCTTGAAGAACCGGATCTTGGAGGCTTCCAGTTCTTCGGTCGCCTCCTGCATGCGTGCCTTGGCTGCGAACAGACGCTCTTCGGCCTGCTGCCGGTCGGCCTCGTTCAGCGCCCCGCCTGAGATGCCTTGCCGGATGTCGCCGAGTATCGCCTGATGGAAACCCAGGTTCTTCTTGGCTTCGGCGACAATCGAAGCCTGCAGCATGTATTCAAGGTAGTCTTGGACGACCGACAGCCCGATGAATTCCGAGCGCTCCAGGACCCGGAAGGACGCTCCGTCGACTCGCGATGCCTGGCGGTTCAATTCCGCCCGCCGCGCTCCGCTGTCAAATAGCTTCTGCGTAACCACCAGATCCGCTTCCGCCGGATAGAGCGAATCGTCCTCTATCGACAGTGCACGCCGGGACGAGTTGTCGAGACGACGAGCTCCAGCCGATGCCTCGACATCGACACTGGGAAGATAAAGGCCCTTGGCCTGCCGCAACTCGAACTCGATTGCTTCGCGATTTTCGATTGCCTGTCCAATCTCGGGATTGGATTCCACAGCAACAGCCATCGCCTCCTTGAGCGTGAGCGCATGAGCACTCGCGCAGGTCAGCATGGTCGCCGCCATCAAAAGACCAAGGCGCTTGCCCATGGTCGAGATGCTTATTGTATTCATTAAACCCACCCTAACGTTCCCCAGCACCCTTATTCGCGAGTGCTACACCCAAGCCAAGGCCTGCCACCGAGAATTATCCACAGTTTCACGAAAAGTGTGAGAAATTATTGAATTAGCCCCTGCTAAAAGGGGAATTCGGGCCACAAGGTTGTGAAATGTAGCAAAAATGGCACATAAGCATCGCCCCCCCTGCGATTGTATCCGGACGCTGCCAAGCGGGGAAAAGGACTAAAAACAGCTGGCGGTGGGCCAATGCGGGCAGAATCAAGCGCGGATAGCCGCTGTTAAAGCGGTTCGGCGTTTCCGTGAATCGATGAACCGCTCTAGGGTGCCTCATTTGAAACAACCGCCTTTGCTGGGCCAACTCGGGCGACACCAATGAGAATACGATTGCCCCGCCCGCGGAGACGGCCGTGAGGCCAGGCTTCATGTACAAACCCACTCGCGGATCTTGCATTTGTCTCCTGCCGCCTGGCAGGCTTGCAAAGCGAGGTCTTCCGCTTCCCGGCGGGTCTGGGCAGACTTTGCGCCCCACGGCGTGAGCCGGTCGGCTGCCTTCTCGGCCACGGCCAGGGCACCGCAATGATTGTAAGGAAAGCCGGTCTGGTCGTCGTCATCCCAATGGCGGTGATTGCGGAACACTGCCACGACGGTGCAATTCTGTCCGCCCGCGTTCTCGCAATGCTTGAGCGCGATGTCCGACGCCTCTTGCCGCTTGTCGGCGCCCCAGAAGAAGCCGTATCTGACATCGGCACTGGAATAGGCGATTGCCGCCCAGATGCCTTTTTCCTCCTGAGGTGGCGGAGCCGGCGGCTCCGGCGGTCCTTCCGACAGATCGGCCGAGATGACTCGCCCGGTCCAGAGCAAGGCGATGCCGAGAACGGCAGCCACAGGTCTATATCTCATAGTCAGCAAGCCTCCGCAGGGTTCGTCGCCATCAGCTTCGTCCTTACTTCGCCGCCGAAGCGACGGAGATCACCACACAGCTGCTGCCTGTCGGCAGGAGAAGGGCTTCCCCCGCGTTCCCGCCAAGCTCGTAGACCTCGACCTGGCCGAGGTGGTCGGTGATCTTGCTGCCCCGCGGAAGCACGGACGGAATGTCGGCACATGGGCTGGCGAACGGCGCCACCCGCACCATCGCCCCCTCGCAACCGGAAGCGGTGGGCGATGCAAAAACAACGCCGGCGGCCGGCCCGCTATACCGCTCCGTCGCATAGTCCATGCCGACAAAGGCCTGAACGGCATGTTTGTCGGCAGCCTGGTCGTTCCACAATGATTTGACGCTGTATTTCGTGCCAGTCGTCAAAATCTGTCCGAGCACCGGAAAGACAGTCGAACAGGCCTGCACACCGGCTTGCTTGACGTGCTGCAGGAATGGCGTGTCCGGAAGTGCTGGGTTGGCTGTCTCAGGCTGCGCGGCCGTCGCGCTGCCGACCAGGTTGGCGATCGCGGCATAGTTCCCGGCGGCGAAGCCAAGGCCCGCCACGACCAGCCCCAACAGTGAAAATCCGACGAGGCGCGGCCACCGCCGCCGCGCGGGCTCGACGAGCCTCTGCCGATCCGCCTCGACGGTCGGGCTGCTGCGTTTTGCGGACATGAACTGGTCCTGCTGGCTCATGATGCTGCCCCGGTTATTTGACTGGCGAAAGGGCGTCTGTCAGCCCCTTGAGTGTTGCGGTCACTGTGATCGTCCCACCGTCGACGGTCGAGTAGGAGATCGCCGGCGTCGCATTCTGCGAGATCTGCTGGCGCATGACGGGCCCGACCGGCAACATGCCGACACAGACCATTTCGTTGCAGCCGTTCAGGTGAACGTCGATCGCCTGGCTTCGCCCCTCGAACTTCAGCGACACCAGGCCGTCGCTCTTGGCGTTCGGCGCGGTGCGCAGGATCATGTACGGCTTGCCGTCCTGCGTGGCGGCCAGCGACCAGCTGAAGGCCATCTTGCCGGACGTGTCCTCGATCACCTGCGAGACATTGCAGACCTTCTTGCGGGCCTTGAGGTTCTCGTCGCAGATCAGCGTCCAATTTTCGAAGGGACGAATGGTGCGCTGGTAGTCCCCCAGTTTCACCTCGGGAGGCACCACCACGTCCGAGGGCTTGATCCTGTATTGCGAGGCAACCTGCCCGACAGCCGGCACGAGGCCGCCGAAAAGCGCCAGGCAAGTCAGCACGGCAAGGCGGGCATGACTGGTTTGCCTGTTCATTCCCGCCTCAGTTCAACGTGAAGCTGAGGCCGGCGCCGACACCGACATGTCCACCCGCGGCCGTGCCGGACAGATTGCCGCGGATGCGGCCGTCTTCGCTTGTGTAGCCCGCGCCAAAGGCGAAAGCGCCGGCGTCCCGCCAGAAGCCGCCACCCGCCGCGACGCTCAACTTTCCGGGACGGTCGTCGTAACGCAACGAGGCGGCGGCGAGCCCGATTGCCGCGGCCTGTCGTGCTTCGTCGCGTACGCCGCTGATGTCCTGATTGAGCTGGCTGAGCTTCTGGTCGGTGTAATCGTTGGCCTGCTGCAAGGTCGTGACGGCCACTTTGTCGGTGTAGTCGTTGGACGTATCGATGGCGTAGGCCACACGGTTGTCGGTATAGCTCTTGGTCTCGGTTATGCCCTGGTTCAGCTGGTTGACGTTGACCGCATCGGTGCCGGCGACACCGGGTCCGACATTCGAGATGACAACCGGCGCGTTGACGTCTCCGCCCTGCAGCGTGATGCTGTTCTTTTTGCTGCCATCCGGATTGGTGTCGTAAACCACCGCATTCTGGGTAAGGTTTCCGACGCCGTCTTTCAGATCCTCGATCGCCGTGTTCGTGGCGAAAAGCTGGGAGCCGTTTATCGCGTCGGTGCTGCCGGCGGAAACGCGTCCGGCAGCGACATTCGTGATCGTCCTTTCGGCGCCGGCATCGCCGACGCTGACGGTTCCGACCGGAGCCGTCCCGGCATAGGCGTAGGTCTTGCCGTTGATGGTGGTGCTGGAGGTGCCGACGGCGGCCTGCGTCACCGAGCCGGAACCGAGAGCCACATCGCTGGCGTTGTTGGCCTTGGCGCCCTCGCCGAGCGCCACAGCGCCTTGCGCACTTGCCGTGGCACCGTGCCCGGCGGCAAGGCTGTCGGTGCCGCTCGCCACGCTCGCCGGCCCGATCGCAACGCTGTCGGTGCCGCTGGCGGCAGAGTCGGCCAGCGTCGAATTGGCGTGGAAATACTTGATGCCGCCGCCATTGCTGATGTTGGTCAAGGCATTGTCGACGGCGGTGAAGCCGTCATAGACGGTCGAGTAATTGTTGCCCTGGATGTTGTAGGTGGGTCCGGTGATCGATCCGTCGCCGTTGACGACCGAAGTCCCGCCCAGCTGATCGACCAAGCTCTCCGACACGCCGCGAAGCTGAGAGACGTTGACGGCGTCGGTGTTGGCCGAGCCGGCGGCGACATTGGTCAGCTTGCGTTCGGCCCCGGCGGCGCCGACCGACACCTCGCCGGCCGAGGTTTGTGGGCTTGCAAGCGCATAGGCCGTGTAGTTCGCCTGCGCACCGACAGTTGTGACCGATTGGGCGCCCAGCGCGACGCTGTTGGCGAACGTGCTTTGCGCGCCGGCGCCAAGCGCCACCGACTGGACACCGGCGGCGGTCGAATTGGTGCCGAGCGCGAGGCCATCGGCCAGCATCACATGGGAATTCTGGCCGATGGCCGTGCCGCCGGGTGCGGTCTGGTCGACGATGGCGCCATTGCCGATACCGATGCCATTGTCGCCGTTGACGACCGTCGTCGGACCGACAGCGACCGACTCGGCCCCGACCGCGAGCGAGTCGCCAGCCGCCGAATTGGCATGGAAGTATTTTGTCGAGGTGACCGAGACCGCCGCGATCGCCCCCTGCAACTGGCGGATCGTCACCGCATCCTGAGCCTGGGTGCCGTCCGCCACATTGGTGATCTGCCGGTAGGCGGTGGACGTGCCGACCGACACGGCGCCAAGCAGTGTCTTGTCGGTCGTGTTGTACTGGATGAAGTTGGAAGGCCCGGCGGCAATCTGGCCCGTGGCCGGAGCCAGTGCGCGATCGGAGACCGAACCGGAACCGAGCGCCACGCTGCCGTCGATGCTGGCCTGGCTGTCGCGGCCGAGCGCCAGCCCGCTGACGCCGGTCGCGGTCGCCTGGTAACCGACGGCGGTGGAGCCAACCCCTTGCGCGAAGGAATCGGTTGGCGCCAGTCCGGCCTCGTTGGTGCGGGCGTAGCGGATGCCTATGCCGTTGGCGTCGGTATAGGCGGTCGAGGTGTCGCCAGCGATGTTGTTGACGATGTTGCCAAGATTGGTCACCGAACCGCCGATGGTGTTGAGCGTGGTGCCGATGGCGTCGACCGCCTGGTTGGTGGCGAACAGCTGCGAGCCGTTGACCGCATCCGTCGAGGAGCCGCTGATCCGCCCCGCCGCCAGGTTGGTGAGCGTGCGTTCCGCGCCGGGCGCGCCGATGCTGACCGTCGAGGTCGGCGTCGTGCCCTGGAAGGCATAGGTCGTGCCATTGATCACCGTGCTAGGCGTGCCGACCGCGACGGCGGTCACCGAGCCCGAGCCAAGCGCCACGTCGCCGGCGTTGCTGGCGGTGGAGAGGGCACCCAGAGCGAGCGCATTCGAGGCGCCGGCATTCGCTCCTGCGCCGAGAGCAGCCGCCTGGACGCCGGTTGCAAACGCGTTCTGGCCGATCGCCGTGCTGGACGTGGCTGTAGCATTGGCGTTGGCGCCGATGGCGGTGCTGTATTGGCCCGAGGCCTTGGATATGTAGCCCAACGCCGTTGCGTCGAGGGCCGATGCGACGGCGCCGGTGCCGATGGCCGAGGCGTTGACGTCGGAGGCGCTCGCATTGGTACCGGCCGCGATGGAGCTGGTCCCCGACGCGGTCGAGGTGGGTCCGATCGCAACGGAGTCCGTACCCGTCGCCGACGAGTCCGCCAATGTCGAGTTGGCGTGGAAATACTTGATGCCGCCGCCGACATTGATGTTGTTGAGCGTGGTGCCGATGGCGTCGACCGCCTGGTTGGTGGCGAAGAGCTGCGAGCCGTTGACCGCGTCGGTCGACGTCAAGCTGATCCGCCCCGCCGCCAGATTGGTGAGCGTGCGCTCCGCACCGGGGGCGCCGATGCTGACCGTCGAGGTCGGATTGGTGCCCTGGAAGGCATAGGTCGTGCCGTTGATCACGGCGCTTGCCGTGCCGACCGCCGCCGTGGTCACCGAACCGGAGCCGAGCGCCACGTCGCCGGAGCTTGCCGCCGCGGTGGCACCGTCGCCCAGCGCGACATTGCCGGCGAGGCCGGCGGCACCTGCCGTGGAGCCATTGCCCAGCGCCACGGAGCCTTGCCCGATCGCCTTGTTGCTGTTGCCGATGGCGACAGCGCCCGCCGCCATATTGGCCGCGGTGGCGCTCGCCGTGCCGTCGCTGTTGGCGATGTTGTTGGCGCCGCCGGTGAAGGCGCCGGTGCCGCTGGCGTAGCTCGGATCGCCAATGGCCACCGCGCCGTCGCCATAGGCGGTGTTGCCGGCGCCGATGGCCACGGCCTTGCCGCCATCGGCAGAAGCGCCCGTGCCGATGGCGACGGAGTCGGCGGAGAGCGCGGCGGACTGTAGACCGACCGCGATGGCGTCGGTTGCCGTCGCCTGGCTGTCGCGCCCCATTGCAATGGCGTCGTCCTCAGATGCCGTCACGTCCGTGCCGATGCCGATGGCGTTGTCTCCACTGGCGCTCGTTGCAAAAGTGCTTGAGCCGACATAGACGGCGCCTATCCCGGACGCCCTCGTCCCAGCGCCGAGAGAGATGGAGTTCAGGGCGCTGCTTTGGGCGCCGCGGCCGAGCGCGGTACTGTTGAGTCCGGTGGCGCGGGATTCACGTCCGACGGCAGTGGAATTGTCGGCGCTGGCTACGGTGCCGATGCCGAGAGCGGTGCTGTCGACTCCGCCGGCGTTGGCGCTGACGCCAGCGGCGAGGGAATTGTCTCCTATCGCGTTCGCTCCGGACCCGAACGAGGAGGCGTTTATGCCGCTGGCGACGGCGACGTTGCCAACCGCTGTGCTGGCTGTGCCACGTGCCTTTGAGGTAGTACCCATGGCGATGGCGTCTTGCGCGCTCGCATTGGCTTGCTTGCCGACCGCCGTGCCGTCTACACCGCTCGCAGTGGCGCCCAATCCCAGCGCACTTGCGTTCGCGGCAGTCGCCGTGGCGTTGTTACCGAGCGCAATGGCGGAGACGTCCGTGGCCTGGGCTCCAGAGCCGGCCGCGACCGAACCGATACCGCTCGACACAGCCTGGTTGCCCAGCGCCAAGGCGAAATCGGCCGAGGCATTGGTACTGGAGCCGAGCGCTGTCGCGTTCAGCCCTGTCGCGCTGGCCGATTTGCCCATGGCAACGGCACTATCCTTGTTGGCGACAGCCCCCCAGCCTGCGGCCGTGGCATAGTTGCCGCTGGCCGCGGAGCTGGTGCCGAGGGCAGTGGAGTTCCCTCCCGAAGCAAGGGAGAAGGTGCCCAAGGCGTTGGCGCCGGCTCCGGTGGCATTGGCCTGAACGCCGAGCGCTACGGAATTGACGCCGCTTGAGATCGTGCCTTGGCCCAGAGCCATCGCGCCGCCGGTGCCTGTGGCTTTCGCATTCAGGCCAAGAGCCACGGAATATTGTGCCGACGCAACGGATGCACGTCCTATCCCGATGGCGTCGGCCTGGGATGCCGTGACATCGGTGCCGATGCCGATGGCGCTCTGGGCGGTTGCACCTGTCCCGGCGGCGGTGCGCGAGCCAAGATAGATGGTGTTGAGCTGTGAGGCGATCGACTGGAAGCCGATCGCGATGGCGTTCTGGCTGCCAGCATTGGCGCTGGTGCCTTGAGCGATGGAATCGATCCCAGCCTGAGTTGCTCCAGACCCAACCGCGACGCCCCGCAATCCGTTCGTAGTAGCGGACGGACCGACAGCCACCGAGCCGGCGCCGTTTGCCGTCCCACCGCCGGCGGCATACTGCGCCAGCGCCGGCGTGGCGATGCTCCCGAATGCGATCGCACCCAGCACCGCCGCCAGCATCCTGCCGATGCCGAGCATGCCGAGCCCAGATCCTTTGCGGCGCATGCCGAGCACGCGATGAGCCATGCGCAGCACCGCCATCAGGCGTCGGCGAACCGAGCGGGAGCCATGATCGGCACCCGCGATCCAGTGCCCGGCGAAATGCACCGCGCGACGCTGAACAAGCGAGCCGGTCGAAATCTGATTGTCGGTCATGGTTCCCTCTCCGCTGGCCGGCATGAAATCGTCAGACAATTCCAATCCGCAGCAGGAAGACATGATTCCTGCACGTAGTATTTCAGGAAATTGCTGTCTCTTGAGAAAAAAGCGAAGCAAATTGACGGAGGTTAACGGCTCGTTACCTTAGCCAACGCTTTAACACCAAGTAATCAAATAATGCCGCAACCGGCATCTCATCTAATCTTCGAGTTAAGCTTGCCCGCCCTCGCCTGCAATGGCGTCACCTGGCGGTTTTTTTTCATCACCGTCGTAAAATGGCTCTGGCTTGAAAAACCGCTCAAATGGGCGATTTCCGCGATCGTCATGCGGCTGTCGGCAAGCAGCCTTTCGGCGAAGTCGAGCCGCAGATCGAGAACGTATTGATGCGGCGGCGCCCCGAACGTCTTGGAGAAAGCTCGCACAAAGTGATAGGGTGAAAGCTCGCAAACCGCGGCCATATCGGCAAGCGCCAGCTTGCGCGAAAAGTTCTCGTTCAGGAATTCCTGCACCCTGCGTGCGTTGCGAGGGGACAGCCCACCTTTTACGTTCAGTGCCGGCTGTCGCGCTGTATCTGTCCCGGAAATCCATCTCGGGGAATCCTCATCGCGCCGCATTTTTCGGCCTCCTGATACCTCCCCGATGGACATCAACCTGAGGGCGTAATCTCCGTTCCCTCAAGAAAACAATTCGTGATTGGTCGAGCCGACTTATGGTGTTGAGGCAGAGCATGAGCACATTCACCGAATGTTCCTTGGCGAGGAACTTCCGCGATCCACGGGCGCGGACGGAGTATATCGCGCTCCCCCGCGGAGTGGCCCTTCTCGGGTCTGCATTTTCAGGAATTATGTCGAACACAGGTCGAACTGCGCGCCCGACCGACGCCCTGGGAATCGCCGCTTTCCCGAGCTTCGTCCGCATTTTTCATCCGCCTCGCCTCAGCCGCTCTGCCTGCTGCTTGCCCCCTTTTGCCCAACCCCAAATCAGCGTAACGCACCCGCCTCGGGCAGGGAAGAAAGAACTCCCATGCGCAAAGAAAAATTTTTGTTCGAGATAAAAAAGAAAAAAATGGCTGCCGAAGGAAGTTTCAAGAACATCTTTTCCACCGACGGCGAGGTCTCCCCATCGATGCGTTTTTGTTCATCGGCCTTGGTATGAATCGGCCACGCATTTCGGCTCTGTACTAACGCTAATATGAAGGCCGCATCTAGCCTGCGCGGGCCTACAATTTGGTTTTTGCCGCCGAGATCGGCGGCCAGAGCCAGCCGGTTCGCCGCAGGCTGCTAGGAATCACTGCGACGCTTCTCGTACAGATCCCACGCAAGTTCCACAAAGCCCAGAAGAACATCCTCCTCGTTCCACCCGGCCGCGACCGCCGCCTGGACGATTTCACGAAGGAGAGGCAGCAATTGGCGCTGACATTCGGCCGACATGTCGGCGGCGTCACCCACAGGAGGCCGATCGAAGTTGAATTTCACCATCCGGCGCTCCCCTCGCCATCAATCAAAGTGTTACATCGTTAGTTTTATTTCTGCTGATATACAATGACTCCGGGTCCAAGCATAGGAAGCCTCGAGGATCAAAGCGGCGCAGGACGACACCCGAGCACACAGTCTCTTTGCTTCGCCAAAGATCGAGATGGGGAATGGATTCTATCGGAGCTCGATCGGTTCGAACTCTGCCCCAAAAATTGGAATTCTTCAGCTAAACCGCGTGCCGCCAACAATAGAAGAATGCCTCTACGACAGTGGTATTGCGATGTGATGGTCTCCCGCCTCTTCCCACATTCCCTTGGCTTCGTTCGGATTGGCCTTCTCATGCACACCGATGCGGCGGTGCTGTGAATTAGATGTTCTCTCGGGTGTAGATTTCGAAGGGCAGGATCGTGGTGAAGTTGCCGCCTTCGTTCGGGGCCGAGACGGCGCGGACCATGCCCGCCAGCGCTTCCTGCGCGATGCGGGCGAGCGGGTGCGAAATGACAAAGGTCAGCGTGCCGTCGAGCAGCGCCGGGCGGGTCGAATCCATAAGTTCATAGCCGACGACGACCAGGCTGCCCGCTCGCCCGGTAGAGCGCAGCGCCGCAATGGCGCCGGTGATGCCGCCGCCGGCAACATAGAGGCCGGACAGATCCGGATTTTCATTCAGCAGCTTTTCGGTCATCTCCTGCGCGATGGCGCTCGATTCGAAGGTCAGCAGCGGCTCCAGCAGCGTGAAGCCCGGCGCGTGTTCGCGGAAATAGGAACGGAAGCCGCTTTCGTTCATTTCCTGGCAGCGGTAGCGATGATTGCCGACCAGGATGCCGAGCTTGCCGGGCGCCCGGCAGACATGCTCGAACACCCAGGCCGCCGTGCGTCCGACCTTCCAGTTGTCGAGCCCGATATAGCGCACGTGACCCGTCGCCGAGATCTGCGAGATCAGCGCAAACACCGGCACGTTGCGGTCATTGAGCGTATCCACCGCTTGCGTCACCAGCGGATGGACCGCGGCGACGATGCCGACGGCGTCGCATTCGGCGCCCAAGGCCAGCATGCGCGAGGCAACGTTCTGCGGCGACAGATCGTCGAGAAACTCGGTGCGCAGTTCGATCTCGCAGTCAGGCATCGTCGGCGCCACCGCACGTATCGCCTCGGCGATGTTGCGGTAGAAGGCGCGGCCGGGCTGATGCAGCAGGAAGCCGAACCGGTAGCGCGGCCGGGCGGCCGCTATGCGGCTGCGCAGCGCGCCCATGCCATAGAAACCGATCTGCTCCGCCGCCAGCCTGACGCGCTCGCGTGTGCCCTGGCGCACGGCGCCAGAGCCGCTCAGCACCCGGTTGACGGTGGCCACCGAAACATTGGCCTCGGCAGCAACATCCTTGATCGTCGGCCGCTTGCTCTGATCCATTTCGTCTCATCAGCCTGTAGCAATTGATACGAAGATATCATTCGCCAGGCAGCCCTGAGACGAATGATACAATCCTTTTGGAATAAACATTCTATTCTTGATTCATTTTGGATCAAGATGTTTATCTCGGGCAGAAGCAAAGAAGGCGCAAGCACCGCCAGCCCAGGGATAGCAGCAGCACAGCGCAGACAAGGTTCTGACCCTCCGCCCAACGGCGGTGTGAGGCAGCGCGCGCGTGCGAGCCATCCCAGGCACTGCGGGTGGAGGATTTGCATGGACGACCTCAAATACGGCATGCGCGACAAGCGCGGCGACTGGAAGCCGAACGGGCGCATCGAGGCCGTGCCGTTCTGGAGCTGGCCACCGAGGCTGCCGAAGATCCTGGCGTGGCTGCCTGGCTATATCTGGCCATGGAACGCCTTCCACATGGCCACGGCGCTGATCTACTGGTTCTATGTCGTCCCCAGCGTCGAGACGATGAAGACCATCAGCTGGGGCTGGGCGCTGTGGCTCTACGCCGTCAACGCCGCGGCGATCCTGGTCTTCTACGGCATCTTCGAGCTGCGCTATTACATCAGGCGCGCCCAGGCGACGCGGTTCAAATACAACCACAAATTCCCTGGCGATGCGCCGTCGGATGTCTTCTGGTTCCAGAGCCAGAACCTCGACAATTTCCTGCGTTCGTTCTTCATCACCATCCCGTTGTGGACCGTGGTCGAAGTCATTTTCCTGTGGTGCTTTGCCAAGGGCTATGTGCCGTGGGTCGGCTGGCAGGATCACCCGGTCTATCTCGCGGCGCTGGTGCTGATCGCGCCGGCCATCCACGAGGTGCATTTCTTCTTCATCCACCGCCTGATCCATTGGGGGCCGCTCTATCGCTGGATCCACTCGGTCCACCACAACTCGATCAACCCCTCGCCGTGGTCGTCGCTGTCGATGCATCCGGTGGAAGGGTTCCTCTATCACGCGGTCGCCTTCTGGCACCTGGTCATCCCGTCCAATCCGATCGTCGCGCTGTTCCAGCTGCATGTCGCCGGCTTCGGCGCCGTCAATGGTCATCTCGGCTTCGACAAGCTCGAAGTGACCGAGGACAGGGCCGTCGATAGCCACGCCTACGCGCACTACCTGCACCACAAATATTTCGAGGTGAACTACGGCGGCGACGGGCTGATCCCGCTCGATAAGTGGTTCGGCACCTTGCACGACGGCACCAAGGAGGGCGACGCCCTGATGGACGCCCGGTTCCAGAAAAAGAAAGAGCGCATGAACGCCAGGGCGTAACCCCGGGTCACGCCCAGGGCGTGACCCGGCGAGCCATCGATCACGTGACGCGGCGCGCAACTGGGAGAGAGGCGCGCAGGAGAGGTCAAAGTTTTTCTAAACCCGTCTGAAGACGGCAAATGGGAGGAGACGAAAATGAAGCGTATCACAAAACTCTTGGCGGCGATCATGCTTGCGGGCGTGGCGGCGACATCGGCCACATCCGCAATGGCCGATGGGGCAAAAATCTTCGTCATCGGCGGCAAGGCGGACGACCCGTTCTGGTCGAAGGTCAAGAAGGGCGCCGACGATGCCGGCAAGGTCGCCGAACTGACGGGCGGCTCGGTGACCTGGCTCGGTCCGCAGAACTACGACAATCTCGGCCCGGACGCCGCCAAGCTGATCCGCACCGCGCTCAGCCAGAAGCCGAGCGCCATCGTCGGTCCCGACTGGGTGCCCGAGGCCATGGATGACGCCTTCAAGGAAGTCGTTGCTGCCGGCGTGCCGCTCATCATCTACAATTCCGGCGGCATGGATGCAGCCAAGCGGCTCGGCGCCATGAACTATGTCGGCAACGAAGAATACGCCGCCGGTCTTGGTGGCGGCGCCTATTTCGGCAACCATGGCGCCAAGAACGTGCTGTGCGTCAACACCTTGCCGGGCTCCACCAACACGGAAGACCGCTGCAAGGGTATTGCCGATGCCATCGCCAAGAACGGCGGCAAATCCACCCAGCTGCCGCTGCCTTCATCCAGCTTCGGCAACCCGACCGCGGTCGCCGAGGCGATCAAGGCCGCCGTGCTGAAAGACAACACCCTCGACGGCCTTATCACCATCAGCGCCGGCGACGCCAACAGTGCAGCCAACGCAATCAGCCAGGCCAATGTCGGCGACAAGGTCAAGCTCGCTTCGTTCGACATGGACGAAACCGGCCTGCAGCGCATCAAGGACGGCACGCAGCTGTTCTCGATCGACCAGCAGCCCTACCTGCAGGGCTATCTTGCGGTGTCTCTGCTCAACGGCTTCGTCAACTATGGGCTCGACCTGCCTACGAAACCGGTGCTGACCGGACCGGGGATCGTCGACGCCGCCAATGTCGACGCGACAATGGGTGGCGCGGCGGCCGGCGCCCGCTAACGCCCATCGCTGAGTGTCTGGCCCGAGGATGCATCCGAGGGCCGAACATCGCCGGCCGGCTCGCCCCAGCGAGAGCCGCGCCAGGCTCCCAATTGCTCAAGCCAGGGACACTTCGATGACATCCCAAGCCCATGACCAACCCGCCGTGGTAGCGACTGCACCACCCGCCCCGCATTCTTCGATGCCCTCGATCGGCAGCCTCGTACGGCGCCCCGAGGTCGGCTCTCTGATCGGCATGATCGCCGTGCTGGTCTTCTTCTCGATCTTCGGCGGCGCCAATTTCATGTCGGCCGGCGGCGCCGCCAGCTGGCTCAACGTCGCCTCGGAACTCGGCATCATCGCACTCCCGGTCGGGCTGCTGATGATCGCCGGACACCTCGATCTCTCGGTCGGGTCGATGATCCCGGCCAGCTCGATGACCATTGCCATCATCTCGGGCCACTACGGCCTGCCGATCATCGTCGGCATCCTCGCGGCCCTCGCCCTTGGCCTCATCGTCGGCTTCATCAACGGGGTCCTGGTGATCCACACCAAAGTGCCGTCCTTCGTCGTCACCCTGGCAACGCTGTTTGCGCTGGCCGGCCTGACGCTCGGCCTTTCGATCATCCTGTCTGGCAGCACCAGCGTCGCGCTGAAGAGCGGACCGATCGCCAAGCTTGTGTTTGGCGACTATCTCGGCGGCAAATTCCAGGTGACCCTGTTCTGGTGGATCGCCATCGTCCTGATCGTCGGTTTCATCTTGAACTTCTCGCGCTTCGGCAACTGGATCCTGGCCATGGGCGGTGACGCGGTCAGCGCCCGCAATGCCGGCATCCCGACGGACCGGGTCACCATCGCGCTGTTCATGAGCAGCGGCCTGTGCGCGGCCTTCGTCGGCATGTCGCAGGCGATCCTCTACAACAGCGCCCAGGTGGCCGCCGGGCAGTCGTTCATCTTCAATTCGATCATTGCGGTGGTCATCGGCGGCGTGCTGCTCACCGGCGGCTACGGTTCGGTGGTCGGCATCGTTCTGGGCACGCTGACCTTCTCCATCGTTAACCAGGGCATTTTCTACACCGGCTTCGACGCCAACTGGGCGAGCCTGATCATCGGCGTCCTGCTGCTCGCCGCCGTGCTGATGAACAACACCTTCCGCAACATGGCGTTGACCTACGCGCCGCGCAGCAAATCGAGGGCCCGCTCATGACCACGCCCTTGCTCAGACTGGCCGGAATCAACAAGTCGTTCGGACCGATCGACGTGCTCCATGACATTTCGCTGGAGGTCAACAGAGGCGAGGTGCTGTGCCTGCTCGGCGACAATGGCGCCGGCAAGTCGACGCTGATCAAGATCCTCTCCGGCGTCCACAAACCGACATCGGGCACGATGGAAATGGACGGCAAGGCCGTCGCCTTCGACAGCCCGCGCGACGCCAGCGACCATGGCATCGCGACAGTCCACCAATTCGGCGGGACGTTCCCGCTGATGAGCATCGGCCGTTCCTTTTTCGTCGGCGCCGAGCCGACACGGCGCTGGGGACCGCTCACCATCTACGACCGCAAGCGGGCCAACGAGATCGCCGTCACCGAGATGCGCCAGCTCGGCATCACCCGCATCGACGACGGCGATCGACTGGTCGGTGGACTGTCCGGGGGCGAGCGTCAGGCGCTGGCGATCGCGCGCGCCGTCCATTTCGGCGCCAGCGTGCTGATCCTCGACGAACCGACCGCGGCACTTGGCGTCAAGGAGGCGGCGCATGTCCTGCGCATCGTCCTGCAGGCGCGCCGCAAGGGCATCGCGGTGATCTTCATCACCCACAATGTCGTCCATGCGCTGACCGTCGGCGACCACTTCGCCGTCCTCATCAGAGGCGCCAAGGCCGCCGACTTCCGCAAGGGCGAGAAAAGCCGTGAAGCGATCACCGACCTGATGGCCGGCGGCGAGCAGATGGCTGAGCTCGAAGCCGAGATCGAGAGCTTCTCGGCGACTGACGACAGGCCTGCGCCGCACGGCGCAAGCCATGCGTGAACCCAGTGAAGACGCCCATCTCCTCCTCCCGGGCATCTTCCTGTACGGCCGGCGGAACGCGTGGTTCCGCCGGCCGCCTTTTCGACCAACCGAAGAACAGACTGCAGGCAGACTATGGCAAAGTGGATTGATGCGTGTGCGACCGATGATATCGAGGAAGAGGACCTTATCCGCTTCGATCACGAGGGCCGGACATTCGCCATCTACCGCAGCCCCGACGATGCGTTTTTCTGCACCGACGGACTGTGCACGCATGAGAAGGTGCATCTGAGCGACGGGCTGGTTATGGAGTACAGGATCGAATGCCCGAAGCATAACGGCGTGTTCGATTACCGGACCGGCGAAGCGCTGCGCGCACCGGTTTGCGTGAACCTTAAAACCTACAACACGAAGGTCGAGGACGGCCGCGTGTACATCGAGGTCTGACATGTCCGATACCTTCACCCTTGCGGCTTGCGCCGAAATGCTCTGGCGCGACCGGCCGATGGAATGGCGCTTGCGGCGCCTCACCGAAATGGGCTTCCAGGTCGGCCTCTGGAACTGGCCCGATCACGACCTCGCAATGCTCGAGAAATCCGGCGCGACCTTCTCGATCATGAACGGCTATCTGCGCGGCCGTCTCTCCGATGACGAGGGTGCCGCTGAATTGCTCAAGACGGCCAATGAGACGGCGGCGGTCGGCAAGCGGCTCGGCGTCGCGCGGCTCAACCTGCACGGCACCGGGCTGGGCGATGGCGGCCTGCCGGTCACACCTTGCGAGACCGTCACTGGCGCCATGTGGCTCAAGGCGCGCGACACGCTGAACCGCATTGCAGACCTCGCCGAGGCGGAAAGCGTGACATTCACGCTGGAGAATTTGAACCTTCCGGTCGACCATCCGGGCGTGCCGTTTGGACGCGCCGAAGACACGCTTGCGCTGGTGTCGAGCGTCAACCGGCCCGGCCTGCGCCTCAACCTCGATCTCTACCATGTGCAGATCGGCGAAGGGAACTTGATCGAGCTGTGCCGCGCCTGCCTGCCATGGATCGGCGAGGTCCAGGTGGCCGATGTCCCGGGACGAATGGAGCCCGGCACGGGCGAGATCAACTATCGCGGCATCGCCCGCGCGCTGAAGGATATGGGCTACCGCGGGCCGGTGGGCATGGAGGCGTTTGCCTCCGGTGATCCCGAGGCCGCACTGCAGGCCTTCCGCGAAGCTTTCACCGTCTGAGGAACGAAATGGTCACCAAGAACAGCCGTCCCACCGTTGCCGACATCCGCGCCATGAAGAGCCGCGGACAAAAGATTTCCATGCTTTACGTCACCTCTCTCGAAGAGGCGGCAGCAGCGGATGCGGCCGGCGTCGACATGCTTTCGATCGAGGGCCGCTTCTTCTCGCCCGAGATGCGCGAGGCGGCCGGCCGCTGCTTCGTACAGGTTGGGCTGCTCTACGGTCCCGCCGGCAATCTGGTGACCTCGGAGGACTATCTGAAAACCGCCTACCACTTCATGCGTATCGGCGGCGACTGCTTCTACTGCGCCGCCTCCCTCGACACCCAGAAGGCGCTCTGCGACAACGCCGTGCCGGTCGTCGCCCATGTCGGCCTGATCCCCTCGCAATGCACCTGGACCGGCGGGTTCAAGGCCGTCGGCAGGACGGCCGAGAGTGCGCGTGCGGTGTGGGATCACGTCAAGCGCCTGGAGGCCATCGGCTGCTTTGGCGCCGAGTTGGAGGTGGTGCCCGACCGGGTTGCCGAACTGATCACCCGCAATACGCCTATGATCATGCTTGGCATGGGCGCCGGGCCGCATGCCGACGCGCAGTATCTTTTCAGCGAGGACGTGCTCGGCCACACCGCCGGCCACAGGCCGCGCCACGCCAAGACCTACCGCAACTTCGCCGCCGAATATGAGCGTCTACAGCGCGAGCGTATCGCCGCCTATCGCGAGTTCATATCCGATGTGCAGACGGGCGCCTATCCCGAGCCGCAGCACGTGGTCCCCGTCACCGACGAGGAGCTTTCTGCTTTCAAGGCGTCGCTGGGCCTCTAATGATTTGCCTGGAGGCAGGCAGCCTGCTCAATACGAGGCAATGATCGGCTGCATTGCCTTCTGCAATCGCTCGCTGGATAGTCCCGGCAATGTTCGAGACTCTGGCGACTCATTGGCCCCAAATCCTTGCGATCATCTCGGTGGTGATGGCGACCGTCGGCATCATCCACGTCGTCATGACCAAGGAAGATGTCCGAGCTGCCACCGGCTGGGTTGGCGTGATGGTGCTGTCGCCCATCATCGGCGTGCTGATCTATGCTGTTGCCGGCATCAACCGCATCCGCCGCGCCTCGATCAGCGCGCAGCGCCCGCTTGCCGGCGATGCGGCGTCCGCCAAGCATGAGCGCGACGTCGCCGCCGAAGAGGCCCTGATCGTCGAGCGATACGGACCGCGGTTCACGGGGCTGCGAACACTGGGCGACAGGGTGGCGCGGCGCGCGCTCAACCCGGGAAACGCAATCGCGGTGCTGGAAACCGGCGACGAGGCCTATGCCACCATGTGCGCGGCGATCGATGGCGCCGAGCGCAGCATCCTGCTCGAGACCTATATTTTCGATAATGATGCCGTGGGCCTGGTCTTCGTCGAGGCGCTGGCCGGCGCCGTCCGGCGCGGCGTAACCGTCCGCGTGCTGATCGATGCCGTTGGCGCCCGCTACTCCGTTCCCAGCATCCTCGGGCATCTGCAGAGCGCCAACATCACCGCCGATGTCTTCAACGGCAACATCGTCATGGGCCTGCGCCTGCCCTACGCCAATCTCAGGACCCACAGGAAGATCCTGGTCGTCGACGGTAAGGTCGCCTTTACCGGCGGCATGAACATCCGCAAGGGCTTCTCGGCCGAGTTCGCCGGTTCCAACAGCGCCAGGGACACGCATTTCCAGGTCACCGGTCCAGTCGTCGCCGACCTCTTCTCGGTCGCCGCCGAGGACTGGCGCTTCGTCACCGACGAGGCGCTGAAGGGCGATGCCTGGCAAATTGCGCCGTTGTCGCCGGCGCCCGGCCTGCCGATGCTGGTGCGGGCGGTCGCGTCCGGCCCGGACGCCAGCATCGAGACCAACCACAAACTGCTGATCGGCGCATTCTCCGTCGCCCGCAAGTCGATCCGCCTGATGTCGCCCTATTTCCTGCCGGACCGCGAACTGATCAGCGCCTTGACCACCGCCGCAAGGCGCGGCGTCGAGATCGACATCGTGGTGCCGGCGGTGAACAATCTTTTCCTTGTCGACCGCGCGATGATGGCGCAGTTCGATCAGGTGCTGAAACATTATTGCCGCGTCTGGCGCACGGAGGGACCGTTCGACCATTCGAAGCTGCTTTCGATCGACAGCGTGTGGGCCTATGTCGGCTCTTCCAATCTTGACGCCCGGTCGCTGCGGCTGAATTTCGAGATCGACCTCGAGATTCTCGACGCAGGCTTTGCCAGCGAGATCGACGCGCGGATCGGATCGGCGCTCGCCACCGCGGTGCCGGTGACGCTCGACGCCTTGCGGGCCCGACCCTTCCTTGTCAGGCTGTTCGACCGGGTCCTTTGGCTCGGCTCGCCCTATCTTTAGGCAAGGTTGGCTTGTTCGGGAACTCGCCTGTCATGGAACATACGCCGAAGACGCCTATTTTGACTGTATCCAGGTTCTGAATTGAAACCAGCGAGGACGAGCAGCACGGATATGCAAAGACCTGGACGCAGCCTCCCGGCAAGCATGCTTTTATCCATTCGCGACCGGAGGATGCAGAAGGCAAATGCCGCTGCGCCCAAACGGATGGGCACGACCGGAACGCTGGTTGCTTCCTACAACGTCCACAAATGTATCGGCATCGACCGGAAGTTCGATCCGGAACGGACCAGCCGCGTCATCCGCGAAATCGATCCTGACGTGATTGCGCTGCAGGAAGCCGACAACCGCTTCGGCGACCGTGACGGGCTTCTCGACCTGTCTCGCCTGGAACACGAAACCGGCCTGGTGCCGGTGCCGATTGCAGCCAATGGCAAGGGACATGGCTGGCACGGCAATGTCCTGCTGTTCAAGAAGGGCGTCGTCCGCGACGTGCATCAGATCAGGCTGCCGGGGCTGGAGCCGCGCGGCGCCGTGGTGGCGGAAATCGATCTCGACGGAAACCGGACCCTGCGCGTCATCGCCGCCCATCTCGGTTTGCTGCGCCGGTCCCGCTCGCAGCAGGCCCGCGTCGTGCTCGATATCATGAACAGCCCCGACGAGAAGCCGACGCTCCTGCTCGGTGATCTCAACGAATGGCGGCTCGGCAACCGCTCCGCGCTGAACACGCTGCATGTCACCTTTGGCCCGCTGCCGCCCGCTGTTCCGACCTTCCCGTCGAACCTGCCGCTGCTGGCGCTCGACCGCATCATGGCCAATCGGCACGGCATGATCTCGGCCGTCGAAGCGCATGACACACCGCTTTCGCGGGTTGCCTCAGATCACCTGCCGCTGACGGCGTTCGTGCGCTTGTAACGCAAATTGTCCGGGCCGCCGATGGTCAGCCTAGCGTCCACGGTTGTTAAAAGCTTACGGATTGGTATTGGAACGCTAGGTCTTTCCGCGCATTGGTATGCATTGACCCTCAGGAGGACGAAACATGAGAAGGTTACTATTGGTTTCCATGATGGCATTGGCCGCAACGGCCGCAGTCATTGCGCCAACGCAAGCCGCAAGCTTGATTATCCAGTCCGACGACAACAACCAGTATTTACCGGCCGATCCGTCCGACAACGGCGTGGTCATCATCCGCCGCCATCATGACCGGTATAACAATAACAACCAATATGGTGACGATCAGAACGGCGACGAGCAGTTCGGTGATTACCAGGGTGGCGAGTATCGCCGCCACCACCGGCACTATGACGACAACCAGTATGGTGACGACCAGAACGACGGCGTGCAGTTCGGTGACTACCAGGGTGGCGAGTATCGCCGCCACCATCGGCATCATCGCTGCCATATCGAACTGGTCAAGCACTGGCGCCACCACCACAGGGTGATCGAGGAAGTCCGCGTCTGCGGCTGATCTCGCCCGGAACAAACCGGTCGGCAGAAGCCGGCCGGTTTCGTTTTGCCTTATCAACCGATGATTAGCTGACGAACGTTGCCATTCGATATCGGTGATGTGCGACGCCTGCCAGGCATCGGCGCAGGAGTCTGACGCAGCGAACAAGGCGAATGACGGCCCGGCAAGGCCGGTCAAACCTGTCCAACTGTTAATTCGACTTGGGCCGGTTTCGGCCATATTGGTTGATGGGGGTGAAAGATGCCGCCATGGACCAGCAGTTGGAAATGCCCCCGCAGACGATTGTCGCGCAGCGCCGTTCGCACGGCTGGATCCCCTGGCTGATCTTCCTCGCCGTCGTCGCCGCCACAGGCGCGTATCTCTACCAGCGTCCGCAGGTCACCGCCAGGCAGCCGGGCAACAGGAGAGACGCGCAGCCGATGTCGATCGGCGCCGCCACGATCGAGAAGGGTACGATAGACGTCACCCTCAACGCCCTTGGCACGGTGACCTCGCTCTCCACGGTCACGGTCAAGCCACAGGTCACCGGTCCGCTCGTCCAGGTGAACTTCAGGGAGGGTCAGGACGTCAGCAAGGGCGACCTGTTGGCTGAGATCGATCCGCGGCCCTACCAGGCGGCGCTGGCCCAGGCCCAGGGCCAGCTGGCGCGCGACCAGGCGATGCTGAAGGACGCCCAGCTCGACCTTGCACGCGACCAGACGCTGGTGGCCCAGGGCGCGGCGACACACCAGACGCTCGACGCGCAGGTCTCCCTGGTCGCACAGGACGCCGGCTCCATCCAGGTCGACCAGGCCATGGTTCAGACCGCCACTCTCAATCTCGACAATTGCCGCATCCTGGCCCCGGTCGACGGCCGTGCCGGCCTGCGCCAGGTCGATGAGGGCAATTACGTGACGCCGGGCGACGCCAATGGCATCGTCGTGATCACCCGGGTGCAGCCGATCAGTGTCCTCTTCACCGTGCCCGAGGACGAATTGCCGGAGATCGCGCAGCGCATGCAGCAGGGCGCCACGCTGCCCACCACCGCCTTCGACCGCGCCGGCAACAAGAAGCTCGCCGACGGCCAGCTTGAAACCTTCGACAGCCAGATCGACCCGAGCACCGGCACCATCAAGATCAGGGCGGGCTTCGCCAACGAAACGCGCATTCTCTATCCGAACCAGTTCGTCAACGTCGAGCTGCTGGTGGACGAGCACAAGGACGTGGCGATCGCCCCGGTCGCCTCGATACAGCGCGGCCAGCCCGGCACCTTCGTTTATCTGGTCAATCCCGACAGCACCGTGTCCGTGCGCAAGGTCACGCTTGGTGTCACCAATGGCGAGCACGTCGAGATCCTGTCGGGCCTCAACCCGGGCGACCGCGTCGTGACCGATGGCGCCGACAAGCTTCGCGACAGAGCGCATATCAACCTGCAACAGGACGGCCAAACACAGGCTCCGGCACAGACACCCCCGCAGGCATCAACCCCTGCACCGGCAGGGACAGCGCCACCATCACAAGCGCAGTCGTCGGGGCAGCCCGCATCGGATGCGTCGAAACCGGACGATACGTCCAGGCACAAGGGCCAGGGCCGCAAGCACCGTCACGCGGAGTCCGGGCAGCAGCAATGAGCCCGTCGCGAGCCTTCGTTCTCCGGCCGGTGGCGACATCGCTGTTCATGGTTGCGATCATGCTGTCCGGCCTGCTGGCTTACCGCTATTTGCCGGTCTCGGCGCTGCCCGAGGTCGACTATCCGACCATCCAGGTACAGACCTTCTATCCGGGAGCGAGCCCGGACGTCATGACGTCCTCGGTCACAGCACCTTTGGAGGTCCAGCTCGGGCAGATCGCCAACCTGAACCAGATGAACTCGGTCAGTTCGGCCGGTTCCTCCGTCATCACGCTGCAGTTCAGCCTGGCGATCTCGCTCGATGTCGCCGAGCAGGAGGTGCAGGCGGCCATCAACGCCGCCGGCAATCTGCTGCCGGCCGACCTGCCGGCACCGCCGATCTACGCCAAGGTCAATCCGGCCGACGCGCCGGTGCTGACGCTCGGCCTGACATCGGACACGATGCCGCTGCGCGATGTGCAGCAGCTCGCCGACACAAGGCTGGCGCAGAAGATCTCGCAGCTGGCGGGCGTCGGTCTGGTCAGCCTCAGCGGCGGCCAGCGCCCGGCCGTGCGCGTCCAGGCCAATCCGCGCAAGCTCGCCGCCTATGGCCTCAATCTCGACGATCTGCGCACCACGCTGGGCAGCGCCAACGACACGCCGAAAGGCAATTTCGACGGGCCGTCGCGGGCCTACACAATCAACGCCAACGACCAGCTGAAAAGTGCCGACGAATACCGTTCGCTGATCGTCGCCTACAAGGACGGCGCCCCGGTGCGGCTGAGCGATGTGGCGACAGTGGTCGACGCCACCGAGAACAACAGGCTGGCGGCCTGGATGAACAGCACGCCGGCGATCATCGTCAACATCCAGCGCCAGCCCGGCGCCAACGTCATCGAGGTGGTCGACCGCATCAAGGCGCTGCTGCCGCAACTGCAGGCCTCGCTGCCGAGCACTATCGACGTCAAGGTGCTGACCGACCGCACCACGACCATCCGAGCTTCCGTGCGCGACGTCGAATACGAACTGACGCTCGCGATCATCCTCGTCGTGCTGGTCATTTTCGTCTTCTTGCGCAGCGCCCGTGCGACGCTCATCCCGAGTCTCTCGGTGCCCTTGTCGCTGGTCGGCACGCTGGGGGTGATGTATCTGTTCGGCTTCAGCCTCGACAATCTCTCGCTGATGGCGCTGACCATCGCCACCGGCTTCGTGGTCGATGACGCCATCGTCGTCATCGAGAACATCGCGCGCTATGTCGAGGAGGGTGCGACACCGCTGCAGGCAGCGCTGAAGGGGTCGCAGCAGATCGGCTTCACCATCATATCGCTGACCGTTTCGCTGATCGCGGTGCTGATCCCGCTGCTGTTCATGGGCGATGTCGTCGGCAGGCTGTTCCGCGAATTTTCCATCACGCTCGCCACCACCATCCTGATTTCCGCCGTGGTGTCGCTGACGCTGGTGCCGATGGCCTGCGCCAAGCTGCTCAAGCCATTGTCGGCGGTGCGCGAGAACGCCCTGCAGCGCGCCAGCCGCGACTTCTTCGACTGGGTGATCAGGGGTTACGGCCGCGCGCTGACCTGGGTGCTCGACCGGCAGACGCTGATGCTGCTGGTGGCGGCGGCCACGCTGGTGCTGACGGCGGCACTCTACGTGGTCATCCCCAAGGGTTTCTTCCCGGTGCAGGACACCGGCGTCATCCAGGCCATCACCGAGGCGCCGCAATCGGTGTCCTACGCCTCGATGGCCGAGCGCCAGCAAGCCCTGGCGGCGGTCATCCTGAAAGACCCCGATGTCGACAGCCTGTCGTCCTTCATCGGCGTCGACGGCACCAACACCACGCTCAATGTCGGCCGCATCCTGATCAACCTCAAGCCGCATGAAGAGCGCACCGCCGATATCACGCAAGTCATAGCAAGGCTGAAGCAGGCGACCGCCGCCACGGCCGGCGTCACCCTCTTCATGCAGCCGGTGCAGGACCTGACCATCGACGGCACGGTCAGCCGCACGCAGTATCAATTCGTGCTGCAGGACGCCAATCCGGACGAACTGACGCTATGGACGCCGAAGCTGCTGGCCAGATTGAACACGCTGCCGCAGATCGCCGACGTCGCCAGCGACCTGACGGATGCCGGCCTCGCCGTCTTCGTCGACATCGACCGCGACCAGGCGGCGCGCTTCGGCATCACGCCGGCGACGATCGACAACGCGCTCTACGACGCCTTCGGCCAGCGCATCGTCTCGACCATCTTCACCACATCGAGCCAGTACCGGGTCATTCTCGAAGCAGATCCCTCCTTGCAGGATTCGCTGCGCGCGCTGTCCTCCGTCTACCTGCCGTCATCGACCGGCGGCAGTCCGGTGCCGCTGGCCGTGGTCGCCAGCACCCACGTCGCCACGGCACCGCTGCAGATCACCCATATGGGGCAATTCCCGGCCACCACCGTCTCGTTCAACCTGGCGCCCGGCGTGTCGCTTGGCGAAGCCGTCACCGCGATCCAGCAGGCGCAAAGCGAGATCGGCATGCCGCTCAGCGTCATCACCAATTTCCAGGGAGCGGCGCGCGCCTTCCAGGCTTCGCTCGACAACACGCTGTTCCTGATCCTGGCGGCGGTGATCACCGTCTACATCGTGCTCGGCGTGCTCTATGAGAGCTTCATCCACCCGATCACCATCCTGTCGACACTGCCTTCGGCCGGCATCGGCGCGCTGCTCGCGCTGATGATCGCCGGCGAGGACCTGACCATCATCTCGATCATCGGCATCATCCTCTTGATCGGCGTGGTCAAGAAGAACGCCATCATGATGATCGACTTCGCGCTCGATGCGCAGCGCAACGAAGGCAAGGCGCCGCGCGAGGCCATCTACCAGGCCTGCCTGCTGCGCTTCCGACCGATCCTCATGACGACGCTGGCGGCGATGCTAGGCGCGCTGCCGCTGATGCTCGGCACCGGCGTCGGCTCGGAACTGCGCCATCCCCTCGGCGTCACCATCGTCGGCGGCCTGCTCGTCAGCCAGTTGCTGACGCTGTTCACCACGCCGGTCATCTATCTCTGGTTCGATCGCCTTGCCACCCGGCTGCAAGGCATCCAGCCCGATCCTCCCCGTGCGTATGGTGCGGACACCGCGTCATGAACCTGTCGGTTCCCTTCATCCGGCGCCCGGTCGCAACGACCTTGCTGACCTTCGGCCTGCTGGCGGCCGGACTGGTGGCGTTTCCGCAATTGCCGGTGGCGCCGCTGCCCGAGGTCGACTACCCCGTGATCTCGGTGCGGGCATCGCTGCCGGGCGCCAGCCCGCAGGTCGTGGCAAACACGGTCGCCAGCCCGCTCGAACGGCATCTCGGCGAGATCGCCGACGTCACCGAAATGACCTCGTCGAGCAGCGTCGGCAGCGCGCGCGTCACTTTGCAGTTCGGCCTCGACCGCGACATCGACGGCGCCGCGCGCGACGTCCAGGCGGCGATCAACGCGGCGCGCGCCGACCTACCGTCCAGCCTGCATTCGAACCCCACTTATCGCAAGGTCAATCCGGCCGACGCGCCGATCCTCATTCTGACCCTCACCTCCGACACTCTGTCCAAGGGGCAGCTCTACGATGCCGCCAGCACCGTGCTGGCGCAAAAACTCTCGCAGGTCGACGGCGTCGGCGAGGTGTCGGTGGGCGGCAGTTCGCTGCCGGCGGTGCGCGTCGAGCTCAATCCGCAGGCGCTCTACAACTACGGCATCGGGCTGGAGGACGTGCGCGCGGCCCTCGCCTCGGCCAATGCTCACAGTCCGAAGGGCGCCATCGACGTCGGCCCGCAGCGCTATCAGATCTACGCCAACGACCAGGCCAACCATGCGGACGCCTATCGCTCGCTGGTGGTGGCCTATCGCAACGGCGCGCCGGTGCGGCTTTCCGACGTTGGCCAGGTCAACGATTCCGTCGAGAACATCCGCAATGCCGGTCTCGCCAATGGCAAGCCGGGGGTGCTGATCATCCTCAACCGATCGCCCAACGCCAACATCATCGCGACGGTGGACCGCGTGAAGGCGCTTATGCCGTCGCTGCGCGCCTCGATCTCGCCGGCCATAGATCTGTCGCTGGCGGTCGACCGCTCGACCACCATCCGGGCTTCGCTGCGGGAAGTCGCGCAGACGCTGATGATCGCCATCGGCCTGGTGATCCTGGTCGTCTTCGCCTTCCTGCGTGATGTGCGCTCGGCCCTGGTGCCGATCGTGGCCGTGCCGGTGTCGCTGGTCGGTACGCTGGGCGCTATGTACCTGCTCGGCTTCAGCATCGACAATCTGTCGCTGATGGCGCTGACGGTGGCCACCGGCTTCGTCGTCGATGACGCCATAGTCGTACTCGAGAACATCTCCCGCCACGCCGCTTCCGGCATGGGCCGCCTGGAGGCGGCGATCAAGGGGGCGCAGGAAGTCGGCTTCACCGTGCTGTCGATGAGCCTTTCGCTGATTGCCGTGTTCATCCCCATCCTGCTCATGGGCGGCATCATCGGCCGGCTGTTCCGCGAGTTCGCCATCACGCTTTCGGCCGCCATCCTGGTCTCGCTCGTCATTTCGCTGACCACCACCCCGATGATGTGCTCGATCCTGCTGCGCAGCGAGCGAGGCCGCGCGCATGGCCGGCTCTACCGGCTCAGCGAGCGCGTCTTCGACGCCATGCTGGGCGGCTATCGCCGGTCGCTCTCCTGGGCGCTGGAGCATCCGCTGCTGATCATGGCGGTGCTTGCGGCGACGCTCTGCCTCAACGGCTACCTCTATGTCACCATCCCCAAAGGGTTCTTCCCGCAGCAGGATACCGGCCGGCTTGTCGGCTCGATCCAGGCCGACCAGGCGACCTCCTTCCAGCTGATGTCGCAGAAGCTCAGCCAGTTCGCCGGCATCGTCAGCAAGGACCCGGCCGTCGATGCCGCTGTCGGCTTCACTGGCGGCGGCCAGACCAATTCCGGCTCGATGTTCGTGTCGCTTAAGGCCGAGCGCAAGGTTTCCGCCGACCAGGTGATCGCCCGGCTGCGGCGCGAACTTGCAGTGGTGCCCGGCGCCACCCTCTTCCTGCAGGCGGTGCAGGACATCCGCGTCGGCGGGCGTCAGTCGAACGCTCAGTACCAGTACACGCTGCAAGGCGACAGTTTCGACGAGCTCGCGCAATGGGCGCCCAAACTCGCGGCGGCATTGCAGACCGAGCCGAAGCTGACCGACGTCAACAGCGACCAGCAGAACAAGGGCCTGGAGGCGGATATCGCCATCGATCGCGATACCGCGACGCGCCTCGGCATCACCGTCAGCCAGATCGACAACACGCTCTACGATGCCTTCGGCCAGCGCCAGGTTTCCACCATCTATGTGGCGCGCAACCAGTACCACGTGATCATGGAGGTCGCGCCGCAGTACTGGCAGAACCCCGAAGCGCTGAGCCAAGTCTATGTCAGCACGTCGGGCGGATCGGTGCATGGTTCGCAGGCGAGCAATGCGGTTGCCGGCACATTCGTCGCGCCGGGCCAGTCCAGCAGCACCACGGCGGCCGCGACGGATGCCGCGCGCAACCAGGCGACCAATTCCATCACCAGCACCGGCAAGACCGCCGCCTCGACCGGATCGGCCGTCAGCACCGGTGCCGAGATGATGGTGCCGTTGTCGGCAGTCGCGACCTATGGCCCCGGCAGCACGCCGCTTTCGGTCAACCACCAGGGCCTGTTCGTCGCCACCACGCTGTCGTTCAACCTCGCGCCGGGCGTCGCCCTCAGCGATGGGGTCGCGGCCATCAACGCGGCGGCGGACCGCATCGGCATGCCGGCCACCATCCATGGCAGTTTCCAGGGCACGGCCCGGGTGTTCCAGGATTCGCTTTCCGACCAGCCGCTGCTCATCCTTGCCGCGCTCATCGCCGTCTATGTCGTGCTTGGCATCCTCTACGAGAGCTACACCCACCCGCTGACCATTCTCTCCACTCTGCCCTCGGCCGGCGTCGGCGCGCTGCTGGCCCTGTCGGCCTTCGGCATCGAGTTCAGCATCATGGCGCTGATCGGCATCATCCTCCTGATCGGCATCGTCAAGAAGAATGCGATCATGATGATCGACTTCGCGCTGGCCGCCGAGCGCAACGAGAACAAGTCGGCGCATGACGCCATCTACCAGGCGTGCCTGCTGCGCTTTCGTCCGATCATGATGACGACCATGGCGGCGCTGTTCGGCGCCGTGCCGCTCGCCATCGGCCTTGGCGAAGGCAGCGAACTGCGCCAGCCGCTCGGCATCGCCATCGTCGGCGGCCTGATCCTGAGCCAGATCCTGACCCTCTACACGACGCCGGTCATCTACATCTATGTCGACCGCTTCGGCCGCTGGTGCCAGAGGCTGCGGTCGCAGGCGCGGCGCCCCTGGCAGCCAGGTGCACAACCGGGAGAATGAGATGGGCAGGACATGCTCAGTCACTCGTATTTCGAGGGTGAACGCGGCAAAGCTTCGCCGCCGCGCGATGTCCCGTCGCTCGTCAATTCAAGGTTGTTTTCGAACTCATGTCCGGAAGGGCAGTCCCCGCCGCTCGGACGACGCGGAAACTATGCGCGGCTTTTGTGAGCGTCAATTCAACGGGCGGCCGCCGGGCTGACTATTATCGGGAGGGGTTTTCCAAGCTATAGCAAATAGTTAGCGGCATGCTGCCCGACTCTGCCGTGGTTTCGGCAAGTCTGTGAACCGGGATGGAACGTCTGGACACAAGCGGCGAAGGCTGAAAATGTGGTTACGTCGTCTGGGTTGCGGAGGCTCACTCGGAACACAAGGAGGATGGCGCTGAATCTGGAAGACATTGCCGGCCATCCGGCCCTGCATCGCTATGTTCAGGCACAGTCGCTGGCGCTGATCCGCATCTATGAAGAGAGCCCGCGGCTGGCTTCCATTTTCGCCACGCAGCAGCGTTGGCTGATGGGTCATGTCGGCCTTGCCATGCATTTCAGGCGTGACCCGCACGACCGCGGCAAGGAGCTGACGGTGTCGCGTTTCATCGAGGTCGTGCACCAGCATGCGGTCGCCAGCCGCAACACCGCGGACGCTTTCATCAAGGAAATGCTGCACTACCATATCGCCGAGTATGTGTCGGGCGGCGACGGGCGCACCCACCCCTTGCAGCCGACGGCGGCCACCGTGCAGACTTTTACCGGCTGGGTCCTTGCGCATCTGCGGACGCTGGATCAGCTCGACGGTGGAGATCGGCTGGCGAGGTTTCTGGAGCGGCCCGAGATGGTTGCCAGGCTTCAGCCTCTGGTGGCGGACGGCCTGCTTTCCTCCAAGCCGGTGCGCGAACCCAACCAGACCTTTTCCCTGTTCATCTGGCTCAACAATGGCGGCATCGTCATGGACTGGCTGATGTCGGGCATCGATCCCGATCATGCCGGTCTCGACCGGATTCCGACCAGCGTGGTTTCGATCGGCGACTTCGCCAGATGGCTCAAGCTCTCGCGGACCCATCTTGCCCGCAAGCTGCGCGCTGCCGAGAATCTCGGCAGCATCGGCTGGCTCGGCCTGCGCGGTCATTCGGTGATGTGGGTATCGAGCACGTTCTTCCAGGAGTACATGACCGTCCAGGCCGCGAAGCTGGCCATTGTGGATGGCGCTTTCAACGCCTGTTTTCCGCAATCCGAGGCCCGCCGACCCTTGCCGTGATCTCGGCCTGCCTGGGAAAATCGCCGACAGGGTGGGGGTCATGCACCAAACGCATAATGCTGTGAACCGGCATCGGCGGACTGCGTCTGGACACAGAAACGGAAGGCTGAAATGTGGCTTGGGTCTTCGCAGCCGTAAGGCTGAAACGGAGCTGGGGGAGAATGTCGCTGACCTTGGACGGTCGCATCCGCCCAATGCAACCCACAGTGAACACGCTGGATGTGCTCGCCGGCTGGATGATGGCGCATTTGCACACGCTGGACAGCCTTGACGGCGCGAACCGTCTGGCGACGTTCCTGGAGCGGCCCGATGCGCTCGCCAGGGTGCAGCCGCTGGTGGCCGACGGCCTGGTCTCCTCCAGCCCCGTCCGTGAGCCCAAGCAGACCTTTTCCCTGTTCACCTGGCTCAACAATGGCGGCGCCGTCATGGACTGGCTGATATCGGGCGTCGATCCCGACTATGCCGGCCTGGCTCAAATCCCGACCGGCATCGTCTCGATCGGCGATTTCGCCAAATGGCTCTAGCTGTCGCGAACCCACCTGGCGCGCAAGCTGCGCGATGCCGAGGATCTCGGCAGCATCGGCTGGCTCGGCCAGCGCGGCAACTCGGTGATGTGGGTGTCGGCCGATTTCTACCGCGAATACATGACCGCCCAGGCCGTTAAACTGGCCATCATCAATGCCGCCTTCGTCGAAGCCTTTGGCTCGCCGGCAGGCAGGTGATCGGTGCGGCACCCCCCGCGGGGGGTGCATAGAGCCCCGGCGTTCTTAATCGATGTCGAACGAAACGCCCTGGGCGAGCGGCAACGCCTTGGAATAGTTCACCGTGTTGGTGGCGCGCCGCATATAGGCCTTCCACGCATCGGAGCCGCTCTCGCGCCCGCCGCCGGTTTCCTTTTCGCCGCCGAAGGCACCGCCGATCTCGGCGCCCGAAGTGCCGATGTTGACATTGGCAATGCCGCAATCCGAACCGTCGACACCAAGGAAGCGCTCGGATTCCTGCAGGTCGCGGGTGAAGATCGACGACGACAGGCCGGCGCCGACCGCATTGTGCTCGTCGAGCACGGCGTCGAAATCCGAATATTTCATCACATAGAGGATCGGCGCGAAGGTCTCTTCGGTCACCGGCGAAACTTGGCTTTGCATTTCGACCAGTGCAGGATGCACATAGTACGCATCCGGATGGCCGTTCTCGACCCGCGTGCCACCAGTCACCTTGCCGCCATGGGCGGCGGCTTCCTTCAAGGCTTTTTGCATGGCGTCGAAGGCAGCCTTGTCGATCAGCGGCCCGACCAGCGAGGATGTCTCCAGCGGATTGCCGACCGTCACACTTTCGTAAGCCTTCTTGAGGCGTGGAACCAGGGCGTCATAGACGCTGTCATGCACGAACAGGCGCCGCAGCGTCGTGCAGCGCTGTCCCGCCGTGCCCATGGCGCCGAAGGCGATGGCGCGCAGCGCCATGTCGAGATCGGCTGTCGGGCAAACGATGCCGGCATTGTTGCCGCCGAGCTCGAGCACCGCGCGCGCAAAGCGCTTGGCCAGCCGCGGACCGACGTCGCGGCCCATGCGGGTCGAGCCGGTGGCCGATACCAGCGGCACCTTGGGGTGATCGACCAGGATCTCGCCGACAGCACGGTCACCGATCAGCACCGGCGCCAGGCCCTGCGGCGCGTCCGTACCGAAGCGCTTTACCGCGCGTGCAAAAATCGCCTCGCAGGCGAGCGCCGTCAGCGGCGTCTTCTCCGACGGCTTCCACACCACCGCGTCGCCGCAGACCAGCGCCAAGGCGGCGTTCCACGACCACACCGCGACCGGGAAGTTGAAAGCGGAAATGACGCCGACAACGCCAAGCGGATGCCAGGTTTCCATCATGCGATGGCCTGGGCGCTCGGTGGCGATGGTCAGGCCGTACAATTGCCGGGAAAGACCGACGGCAAAATCGCAGATGTCGATCATTTCCTGCACTTCGCCAAGTCCCTCGGACGGGATCTTGCCGACCTCGATCGAGACCAGCCGGCCAAGCTCGGCCTTGTGCGTGCGCAGCTCCTCGCCGAGCAGCCGCACCAGTTCGCCGCGTCGCGGACCCGGCACCATCCGCCACGCCTGGAACGCCTTGTGCGCCGCATCGATGGTCTTGGCCGCATCGGCCGGCGAGATCGTCTTCAGCGCAGCGATCTGCTCGCCCGTCACCGGGCTGCGCACGATCAGGTCGCCGCCGACAAGCGCGTCCTTGGCCACCCCCAGTTTCGCCAGAAGCTCGGCCGTTTCCTTCGCTATCGTCATTTTTGTCCCTTTCAGATCCCGTCGCCATCATATGGCACCGGGTCAAGCCTTGCGCCATGTCGCCCGCGTGCCGAAAGGCACCTCAGGCACTGTCATGGCGTGGCATTACTCGTTTCAGGGGAAAATCGCCACCCCGGCATGGTCCAAGCCGAGCGCAGACCGTTGAACCAGACCGCAATTCAATCATTTCGCCGTGCGGGCAGGTCCCCGTCCGGCACCGTCCCTCATCAACCGGTCGATGTGCATGCGGATATGGGCGGCTTCCGCGGCCGTGTTGGCAAGCGCGATGGCGCGGTCGAAGGCGACACGCGCCTCCTCGCCCCGGTCAAGCTGCATCAAAAGGCCACCCTTGAGGCCGAAGAAATGGAAATAACCGGAAAGCCTTTGTTCGAGCGGCTCGATCATGGCAAGCGCCTCTGCCGGTCCACGCACCTTCGAGACCGCGACGGCGCGGTTGAGCGTGACCACCGGCGACGGCTGCATCTGTTCGAGCAGGCCATAGAGCAGGTCGATCTCCACCCAGTCGGTGTCCTCGGCCTTCTCGGCCCGCGCATGCAGCGCGGCAATCGCTGCTTGCACCTGATAGGGGCCGGGCTGGCGATGGCGCAGCGCCTTGTCGACCAGCGCCAGGCCCTCGTCGATCATCTTGCGGCTCCACAGGCTGCGATCCTGATCCTCGAGCAGCACGATCTCGCCATTTTCGTCGAAACGGGCCGGCGCGCGCGCATGCTGCAGCAGCAAAAGCGCCGTCAGCCCCATGATCTCGGGCTCGGTCTGGAACAGCCTGAGCAACAACCGCGCCAGCCGGATCGCCTCCTCGCACAGCGGTGCGCGGGCCGGCGCCTCGCCGCTGTTGGTCGAATAGCCCTCGTTGAAGATCAGGTAGACCATGGCGGCGACAGCAGCGAGCCGTTCCGACCGCTCGACAGCACCCGGCGTCTCGAACGGCACGCCGGCGTCCGCAATGCGCGCCTTGGCCCGGGTGATGCGCTGTTCCATGGCACTTTCGCCGACCAGGAAGGCGCGTGCGATCTGCTTGACGGTGATGCCCGAGACGATGCGCAGCGCCACCGCGATCTGCTGCGTCGGCGGCAGATCGGGATGACAACAGATGAACAGCAGCCGCAAGATGTCGTCGCGGTAATGCGCGCCGTCGAGCCGCTCGGCCATATCGCTCTCGGCATCTTCCAGGTCGGAGATCTGGTCTTCCTCCGGCATCGGCGCCTGCTTGGCACGCTTGCGCACCGCATCGATGCCGCTGTTGCGGCCGACAAAGATCAGCCAGGCCGCTGGATCACGCGGCGGCCCGTTCTGCGGCCAGTTCTTCAGAGCTCTGAGACACGCATCCTGGAAAGCTTCCTCCGCCGTATCGAGATCGCGGAAATAACGCAGCAGCGCGCCCATCGCCTGCGGACGGGCGGTGTTGATTGTCGAGCTTATCCAGGCGAGTTCGGTCATGCGGGAATCTTGTTGGCATGAAACATCTGAACCGGCCGGATCTCGTAGGACCCCCCGCTCGGGTTGACGTCGGACAGTTCGCGGGCGAACTCGACAGCCTCGTCGAGATCGGCGCATTCCAGCGTGTAGAAGCCGAGGAACTGCTCCTTGGTCTCTGCGAAAGGCCCGTCGATGACGACGGCTTCGCCCTTGACCTTTCTCAGCGTCGTTGCCGCCGTGGTCGGCAACAGCCGCGCCACTGGGCCAAGTCGTCCGGCTTGGGCGTACTTTTCTTGAACGTTGATAAGCTTGCCTATGACTTCATCGTCCTGCGCCTTGCTCCACGAGCTGACGACGTCTTCGGAGGCATAGCAGAGGATTGCGTAGAGCATGGTTGGTCCTTTTCTCTGTCAAAGGACGAAACACTAGGACCGATCCCGACACGACGTCGATAAAAAAATCCCGATGCTGCGGATTTGGTGACCACCCCTTGCCGCCAGTCAGCCTTCGCGCTCCTTCAGCCATCTCAGCACGAGAGTCTCCTCGTCATCGAGACCGTCTACCCGGCGCTTCTGTTTGTTGGCTTGCGCCATTTCGCCGAGCAGCCGCCCCTTCGACCATGCTTCGAAGACCTGCGGATGGATGTAGCATTTGCGGCAGACGGCGCGGGTGTTGCCCAGTCGCTCGGCGACCTTGTCGATGACACTGTTCATCACCCGCCTTTGCTGCGCCTGGCTTTGCGGCAATTCCGCCTGCGCAAACAGCGACGCGGCGTGGATGGTGCCGCCCCAGGTGCGGAAGTGCTTGGAGCTGAACTCGGCCCCGGCCGCTTGCCTGATGTAGTGGTTGACGTCATCGGAGCGGACCGGCCGCCTGTTGCCGTCTTCATCGAGATACTGGAACAGCTTCTGGCCCGGCAAGTCCTGCGCACCCCGCACAATGCCGGCGATGCGGCGGTCGACCAGCTTCAGTTTCCATTCCTTGCCGGACTTGCCCTTGAAGGCAAAACGCAGGCTCGAGCCCGAAATATCGACATGGCGGTCGCGCAGCGTGGTCAGTCCGAAGCTCTTGTTGTCGCGGGCGTAGGCGACATTGCCGACGCGGATCATCGTGTTGTCGAGCAGCCAGACGACGGCGGCGACGACGCGCTCGAGCGGCAGGCCGTGACGGCGCAGATCACCGTCTATCCTGCGCCGCAGGTCAGGCAGGCTTTCGGCAAAGGCGACAAGGCTCGAATATTTGGCACCGTCGCGTTCTTCGGCCCATTGCGGATGGTAGCGGTATTGCTTGCGGCCGCGCTGGTCCCTGCCGGTTACCTGGATGTGACCGTCGGCGTCGGGCGAAATCCACACATCCGTCCAGGCCGGCGGAATGACGATCGCCTCGATGCGCGCCCTCACGGCGTCCGGAACTGCCCGCCCGTCCGGCCCCTTGTAGGAAAACCCCTTGCCTGTCTTCAGCCGGCGGATACCAGGCTCGGCATCGCTGACATAGCTAAGCGAGGCGTGATTGGCCGAGCTTTGCGCCTCGTTCTTCGGCACAGCCTCTTCGTCAGCCGATCGGCTGTGCGACAATCCGGATTTTTGCAGCATGTCTGCTCCACGCAAATATCCGTAGATAAGCTGCGGGCCGATTGCTGGTTCCACACCCCGTCCGAAAAGCCTGCGGCGACGATGACGCCCGGCCTGCCTTCACGCCTTTTCGAGCACGACCGGAATGACATCGACAGCCTGCTCGCCGACCTGTCCCCCGGTGGTCTTGAGCACGCCGACGATCGGCGCCACGTCCGAATAGTCGCGGCCGTGGCCGACGGTGATGTGGTCGTTGCTTGCCCGCATGCCGTTGGTCGGGTCGAATTCCTGCCAGCCGGCATCGCGCCCGCACCAGACCTTGACCCAGGCATGCATGGCATCGGCGCCTTCCAGCCGAGGCTTGCCCTTCGGCGGGATGGTGCGCAGGAAGCCGCTGACATAGCCGGCCGGGATGCCGAGTCCGCGCAGGCCGGCGATCATGATGTGCGAAAAATCCTGGCAGACGCCGCGCCTCAGATTGAAGGCATCGCTGGCCCGGGTTCGCACCGTGGTCGCTTCGCCGTCATAGGTGAAATCGCGATGGATGCGATTGCACAGGTCCATTGCCGTGCCGGCGGCCGAGCCGCCGACGCTGTCGTGCGCATAGAGGGTGATCGCATCATCGAGGCCGGCATGAGTGCTGCCCGTCAGGAAATGGTGCGGTGTATCAGGCGCCAGCGACCGCACCGCGGCGAGTTCCTGCCTGAGCCGGCCGATATCCGGCGACACGTCGAGCCCGGGCTCGGGCCGCGACACCGATACCCGCGCGCTCATCCTTATGTCGAGCGCGTCATGCGCGTCGCGAAAGGCGATCGAGGTGACGTTGTTGCCGAAGAAGTCGGAAAAATCCGAACGCTCGTTGGGCGCCGGCGCAAAGGACAATGACGCGGCGATGACGCGCTGCACGCCGGAAATCGTCGACGGCAGCACGCGGATCTGATGGCGGCCGCCGCCGGCCGCCGCCGCATAGTCGTAGTGGAGATGGAGCCGGATGTCGTAAAGCATGCGCTACTTTTCTTGTCTTGGCGCAGGTTCTTGTCGCAAAACCGCGGCACTTTTGCGGAACCTGCTTAGCCGAAATAGGCTTTGGCGAGGCTGTTGTAGAGCCCACCGATTTCATAGGCGAGATCGTCCAGCGCCTTTGCCGTCATGTCCGAAGGCTCCTTGATGGCGATCTGGGTGTTGAGCTGCAGTATCTCCTTCGCCGCCGGCGACATGTGCCCCTCACCGCCGAGCGACGGCAACAGGCCAATCTCGGCCTTCAGCCGTTCGAGCTGGAACAGGATGGAGCGCGGATTGAGCGGGTCGAGCGCCAGAAGATCGATCACCGTGCGCCGGCCGGCCTGCACCGGATATTGCCGGCGGTGGGTCATCACGCTGTCGCCGATCTCCAGCATCATGTCGAGCGCGCCGTCCGGCGCCTTGGCACTGGTCAGCCGGGACAGCGTGCGGGCGATCTGGATGCCGCGCTCCAGCCGCCGGCCGATCTCCAGGAAACGCCAGCCCGCGAAGCGGTACATGTTCTCATGCAGCAGGCCGGAGAAGCCGGCGAGCTTGCGCAGGATGACCGTCATGGCCCGTGTCGCGTCATCGCCCGGCGCCACCGTGGTTGCAAACTGATGGATGGTCTTCGACAGGTCCTTGAGCGCCAGCCAGCCATCGGGCGAGAAGCGGTCGCGGATCTGCCCCGCGCTGTAGACGGCGCTGTCGAGCGTGCCGATCAGCCCTGACGGGATCGCCGTCTCGACATCGATGCCGAACGGCTCGAGATAATCCCTGATGTCGGCGAGCAGCGGCATGTCCGGGTCGGAGGTCTCGGCGAGCCGCACATGATAGGCGCGCAGGATACGCACCGTGTCTTCCGAACGTTCGATGTAGCGGCCGAGCCAGGTCAGATTCTCCGCCGCGCGGCTGGGCAGGCTGCCCGGCCTGGTGCGTGTAAAACTGTCGCCTTCCTGCGGCAGCAGCGTTTCGCGCTCCACCGGCCGGTCGCTGACCACCCAGACATCCGCCGCCTGGCCGCCGCGCTGCATGGCGATCGCCGTTGGATCGAGCGACAGGCCGACGCGGGCAAAACCGCCCGGCATCACGGTCCAGCCCTCGGGCGTTCGCGCCAGATAGACGCGCAGGCTCGCCGGCCGTGGCTCCAGCCAGCCGCCGACATAGACGGGTGTCGTCGAAAGCGTCACCGCTTCCTGGCCAACGAAGGCGCCGCCTTCGCGTTCGATGCGCGCCACCAGTTCCGCCCGCTCCCCCGCGGACAGCGCCGAGCCGAGCTTCGTCGAATCGTCATCCTCGAAGGCAAGCCTTGTCGACAGCGCCGGGCCGATCACCATGCGGTCGATGTTGGCCAGCACATGCGCGCGCTCCGTCGCTTGCCCGCACCACCACGTCGCGACGCTCGGCAGCAGCAATTCCTCGCCCCGCAAGGCACGTGAAATCTTGGGCAGGAAGGCGAGCAGCGCGCGTGTTTCCATCAGGCCGGAGCCCAGCGCATTGACGGTCGCAACCGCGCCCTGGCGGATCGCCTCGACCAGGCCCGGCGTGCCAATCTGCGAATCCGAGCGCAGTTCGAGCGGATCGGCGAAGGCGGCGTCGAGCCGCCGCCACAACACGCTGATCGGCATCAGGCCGGAAACCGTGCGCACCATCAGCCTGCCGCCGGAAACGGTGAGGTCCTCGCCTTCGAGCAGCATGATGCCGAGATAGCGGGCGATATAGGCGTGTTCGTAATAGGTTTCGTTGAGCGGCCCCGGCGTCAGGATGGCGACGCGGCCATCGGTTTCCTTGGCCATACCGATCAGCGCATCGCGAAAGCGGCGGAAGAAGCCGGCAAGGCGGTGCACATGCATTTCGCCATAGATATCGGACAGCGCGCGCGTGGTAGCGACGCGGTTCTCCAGCGCAAAGCCGGCGCCGGATGGCGCCTGCGTGCGGTCGCCCAGCACCCACCATTGGCCGTCAGGCCCACGGCCGAGCTCGAAGGCACAGAAATGCAGGAAATGGCCGCCAGCCGGCCTGGTGCCGACGACGGGTCGCAAATATTCGGGGCTGGCGGCGATCAGCCCGGCTGGCAAGATGCCTTTTTCGACCAACCGGTTTGGCCCGTAGATATCGGCGATGGTTTCCTCGAACAGCTCGGCGCGCTGGACGAGGCCGGCGCTGATCGCGGCCCACTCGCTCTCTTCGATCAGAACCGGAACATGCGCCAGCGGCCATTCACGCTCATTGGCGCCGGCCTTGTCGTAGACACGGTAGTAGACGCCGGCATCGCGCAGATACTGGTCGGCGCGGGCAAAACGTTGGCCGAGTTTTTCGGCACCCAGCTCATCAAGGGCTTCGACAAAATGCTTCCAGACCGGACGGGGATTGCCTGACGCATCGACCATCTCGTCGACAACGCCGTCGATCGGCTGGTAGTGCTCCAGCAGGCTATGGTGCTGCGGCTTGCCGCGTACCCTCTTGTGATTCCCCTTTGCCATGTCCGATCACAGTCTTGGTGGACGCCGAAGGTCAAGGGTCATCGGGAAATCTTCCGCCGGTTGTTCCTCGCGCAGCACATAGAAGGACGGCGTGTGGCCGCGCGGTTCGAAGCGGGCGAGCCGCCGTGCCTCCGCCTCGTTGCCGTTGACCGGGAACGTATCGTAATTGCGTCCGCCGGGATGCGCGACATGGTAGACGCAGCCGCCGACCGCGCGGCCCGACCAGCGGTCGTAGATGTCGAAGACCAGCGGCGTGTTGACCGGCAACGCCGGATGCAGGCCCGAAGCCGGCTGCCAGGCCTTGAAACGGACGCCCGCCACCGCGACCTCTCTGTTATCCGTCACCCTCATCGGCACGATGCGGCCGTTGCAGACCACCGCATAACGCTCGGGGTTCAGCCCCTCGGTCTTGACCTGCAGCCGTTCGACCGAGGAATCGACGAAGCGCACGGTGCCGCCAATCGCACCCTGCTCGCCCATGACGTGCCAAGGCTCCAGCGCCTGCCGCAATTCCAGCTTGATGCCGGCGTGCTGGACCTCGCCGCAGAATGGGAAGCGGAATTCGAGCTGGGCATCGAACCATTCCGGACGGAACTCGAAACCGTTGAGCTTGAGATCGTCGAGCACGTCGAGAAAATCCGCCCAGACATGGTGTGGCAGCATGAAGCGATCATGCAGCGAGGTGCCCCAGCGCACGAAGCGGCCGTCGAGCGGGTTTTTCCAGGCGCGCGCGATGATGGCGCGCACCAGCAATTGCTGTGCCAGCGACATGCGCGCATTGGGCGGCATCTCGAAGCCGCGGAACTCGACCAGCCCGAGCCGGCCGGTCGGGCCATCCGGCGAAAACAGCTTGTCGATGCAGATTTCCGAGCGATGCGTATTCCCCGTGACATCGGTCAACAAGTTGCGGAACAGCCGGTCGACCAGCCACGGCAACGGTGCCGCGCCCGTGTCCGGATGCGGCACCTGCGCCATCGCGATCTCGAGCTCATAGAGCGAGTCGTGACGCGCCTCGTCGAAGCGCGGCGCCTGGCTGGTCGGGCCGATGAACAGGCCGGAGAACAGGTAGGACAGCGACGGATGCCGCTGCCATTGCAGCACCAGGCTCTTCAACAGATCGGGCCGGCGCAGGAACGGGCTGTCGTTGGGCGTCGCGCCGCCGACCACGACATGGTTGCCGCCGCCGGTGCCGGTGTGGCGTCCGTCGATCATAAACTTGTCGGCGCCAAGCCGCGTCTGCCGCGCCTCCTCGTAGATTGCCGTCGTCGTCGCCACGCAATCCTGCCAGTTGGCGGCCGGATGGATGTTGACCTCGATGACACCTGGATCGGGCGCGACGCGGATGACGTTGAGGCGCGGATCGTGCGGCGGGCCGTAGCCCTCGATATGCACCGGCATTCCGATCGCCTTTGCCGCGTTCTCGGCCGCCGCGACCAGTTCAAGATAGTCTTCGAGCGCCTCTACCGGCGGCATGAACACGCAGAGCCGCCCGTCGCGCGGCTCGACCGAGAGTGCGGTGCGCACCGCGCCGCCGATCTCGGTGATTTCCTGCTCGACCCGGTCCTGCTGCCCAGTCGCCGCCGTGAACGACACCGCTTGCTGGCGGCGTGCCATTTCATCGGCGCCTTCCAGCTCGGCCGGAGCCGCGATGGGCAGGATCGCCTCGCGCGCCGGCAGCGGGCCGCGTGGCAGCGACGGATCGACCGGCACAATATAGGGGAACTGCGCCGGCGGCACATAGGGCAGCGTGCCTAGCGGCAAGCGATAGCCGACGGGTGAATCGCCCGGCACCAGGAACAACCGGCCACGCCGGGTCTTCCACTTTTCCGAACGCCAGCGCGGACCAGACGCCTGGCTGTTCCAGCGCTGCACCGGCAGCACATAGCCGGACGGCTTGGTTAGCCCGCGCTCGAACACTTTCGCCATGCGGCTGCGCTCTTCCGGATCCTCCAGCTTGGAGTTGGACGGATCGACATTGTCCGGCAACTTGCCTTCCTTGAGCAGCCACTCGGCCGGATCCTCAAAGGCTTCGCTGACCATGGATTTTTCGATGCCGAGTTCGCCTGCAATCGCGGTCAGCAGGCTTTCGGCCTGTTTCGGGCCGACATCGGCCTCGCTCTTTTCCCGCGCGATCAGCGACGGGTCGCTCCACACCGGCTCACCATCGGCGCGCCAATAGAGCGAGAAGGTCCAGCGCGGCAGGCTCTCGCCCGGATACCATTTGCCCTGGCCGTAGTGGAGAAAGCCGCCCGGCGCGAAGCGCTCGCGCAGCTTCCGGATCAATGCATCGGCTTTTTCGCGTTTGGTCGGCCCGACGGCGGCGGTGTTCCACTCGGCCGACTCGAAATCGTCGATCGACACGAAGGTCGGCTCGCCGCCCATCGTCAGCCGCACATCCCCTTCCGAAAGCGCGGCATCGACCTTGTTGCCAAGCGCATCGAGCGCCTGCCAGCTTTCATCCGAGAACGGCTTGGTGATGCGCGGATGTTCGGCGATGCGATCGACCCGCATCTCGAAGCCGAATTCGACATTGGCAAAGCTCGCCATGCCGGAAATGGGTGCGGCATTGCGAAAATGCGGCGTGGCGGCGAGCGGCACGTGGCTCTCGCCGGTGAGCAGGCCGGAGGTCGGGTCGAAGCCGATCCAGCCGGCGCCGGGAAGATAGACCTCGCACCAGGCATGCAAATCGGTGAAGTCGACGGCGGTTCCCGGCGGTCCGTCCAACGCGACGAGATCCGGCTTGAGCTGGATCAGGTAGCCGGAGACGAAGCGCGCGGCGATGCCGAGATTGCGCAGGATCTGCACCAGCAGCCAGCTCGAATCCCGACACGAACCTTTTTTCGCGGCCAGCGTCTCTTCCGGCGAGAACACACCGGTCTCCATGCGCACGATATAGGCGATCTCGCGCTGCAGCCGGGCATTGAGATCGACGAGGAAATTGACGGTGTTTTTTGCGCTGCGCTCGATAGTCCCAAGCAAGGCCGAAAGCAGCGGACCGGCCGGCTCCGGCGTGCGGTAGATGGCGAGATCGTCGCGGATCTCTTCCGGGTACTCGAACGGAAACGCCTCGGCCGATGGCTCGACGAAGAAATCGAACGGATTGTACACCGTCATGTCGGCGACGAGATCGACCTCGATCTTCAGTTCCGTCACCGGGTCGGGAAAAACGAAACGAGCCAGAAAGTTGCCGTAAGGGTCCTGCTGCAGATTGACGAAGTGGTTCGCCGGCTCGACCTTCAGCGAATGACTCAACACCTTGGTGCGGGAATGCGGCGCCGGCTGCAGCCTGATGATTTGCGGCCCGAGAACCACCGGCCGGTCATATTTGTAATGGGTCAGGTGATAGACGGCTGCCAGAATTGCCATGGGGCCCCGGAATTCAGCGTTTCAAACGATTTCGCTGAACCCTGACACAAATGGCGGCCATTCTCCAAGCAGAGATGTTGCGGTGCACCTAATTTAAGCGGGTGTGCCGGCTTAGAAAAACGCCTGGATTCCCGTCTGCGCCCGTCCCAGGATCAGCGCATGCACGTCATGCGTGCCCTCATAGGTGTTGACGGTTTCCAGATTCTGCGCGTGGCGCATGACGTGGTAGCCGATCTGGATGCCGTTGCCGCCATGCATGTCGCGGGCCTGGCGGGCGATGTCGAGCGCCTTGCCGCAATTGTTGCGCTTGACGATCGAGATCATTTCCGGCGCCATCTTGCCTTCATCCAGCAACCGTCCGACGCGCAGGCTAGCCTGCAATCCGAGCGCGATCTCGGTCTGCATGTCGGCGAGCTTCTTCTGGTAAAGCTGCGTGCCGGCCAGCGGCTTGCCGAACTGCTTGCGGTCGAGGCCGTACTGGCGGGCGCGATGCCAGCAATCTTCCGCGGCGCCCATCGAACCCCAGGAAATGCCGAAGCGGGCCCGGTTGAGGCAGCCAAACGGACCGCCGAGGCCCTTGGCGTTCGGCAGCAGCGCGTCCTCGCCGACCTCGACACCTTCCATCACCACCTCGCCAGTGATCGAAGCCCGCAGCGACAGCTTGCCGCCGATCTTCGGTGCCGAAAGCCCCTTCATGCCCTTTTCCAGCACAAAACCGCGGATCTGGTTGTCATGCGCTGAAGATTTTGCCCAGACGACGAACACATCGGCGACCGGCGAGTTGGAAATCCACATCTTCGAGCCGGAGAGCCTGTAGCCATTGGCGGTCTTCTCGGCGCGCGTCTTCATGCCGCCCGGGTCGGAGCCGGCATCGGGCTCGGTCAGGCCGAAACAGCCGATCCATTCGCCGCTGGCGAGCTTGGGCAGATACTTCTTGCGCTGCTCTTCCGAGCCATAGGCATAGATCGGATACATCACCAGCGACGACTGCACGCTCATCATCGAGCGATAGCCGGAATCGACGCGCTCCACTTCGCGCGCCACCAGTCCGTAGGTCACGTAGTTGGCACCAAGCCCGCCAAACTCCTCGGGAATGTTGATGCCGAGCAGGCCGGCCTCGCCCATTTCGCGAAAGATCGCCGTGTCGAAGGTCTCGTTGAGATAGGCGTCCTCGATCCGCGGCGCGAGTTTGTCGGCGGCGAAGGCCGCGGCACCGTCACGCACCATGCGCTCGTCTTCCGAAAGCTGGTCCTCGATCAGGAACGGGTCTTCCCAGACGAATACATTCTTGTCGGCGGCCATGGCTCTCTCCCAATCAATGCATGTCGCCCAAAAGTATTCAGCGGTTTTGCGACATGCATGAAGCAAAATCTTGGCCCGGCTTATCGACCCGCGGCCCGAAAAAATCAAACGAAATTGCGTCGCCGATCAATGAGCGATAGTAATGGATCATGAGTGTCCAGCGCCGCCTTTTGCCCAACATCAGCGCCCTTGCCGCCTTCGAGGCAGTGGCCCGCCTCGGCAGTTTCACCGCCGCCGCCCAGGAACTCGATCTGACCCAGGGCGCGGTCAGCCGGCAGATCAGATTGCTGGAAGATCAGTTCGGCCGCCGGCTGTTCGAACGCGACAGCCGCAATGTCAGGCTGTCGACGGCGGGCGAAATCTACGCCGATGCGGTGCGGTCAGCGCTCGGCCAATTGCGTGACGCCGCCCTTGGATTGATGAGCAATCGGCATAGTGGCATCCTGAACCTTGCCATCTTGCCGACCTTCGGCACGCGCTGGCTGATGCCGATGATCCCCGATTTCGTCGAAACCAATCCCGATATCACCATCAACTTCGTCACTCGCGTCGGCCGCTTCGACTTCGCCCGCGAGCGGCTGGATGCCGCCATTCACTACGGCCTGCCGGACTGGCCGGAGGCCGACTCGACGCTCTTGGTGCGCGAAACGGTGGCGCCGGTCGTGTCGCCCGAATTCCTCGCCGGCCGCGCCATCGCCGCACCGGCCGATATCGGTCGCTTGCCGCTGCTGCATATGACGACTCGGCCGGGCGCCTGGACCGAATGGTTCGAGCACCAGGGCCTGAGCGCGCCGACCGGACCGGGCATGCAGTTCGAACAGTTCGGCACCGCCGCTCAGGCCTGCATGGCGGGGCTCGGCGTGGCGCTTTTGCCGCTGATCCTCATCGCAGGCGAATTGCAGCGCGGCCAGCTGGTGCCAGCACCCGGCCAGCCGATGCAAAGCCGCAGCGCCTACTATCTCGTCGTCCCGCACGACAAGCGCGGCCATCCGCCGGTCGCCAGCTTTCGCGACTGGCTGCTGATGCACATTGAGGCGAGTTGAACCATGGCGAGGTAGTTGTCGGCGAGCGCGACGGAAGTGCTTCAGCTTGGAGAAGAACCGCTCGATCAGGTTGCGCTCGCGATAGAGCCGTTTGCTGAAGCAGGGCTTCCAGCGCCGGCGATGCTGAATCAGAATTACGCAGGACAAACCGGTTGCGGACTTAGCTCGGGTCCTCATGCCACGGCTCGACGTCGCAAAGGGCGTCAATCCAGGCATGAAAACTTGGCGCAACCTCATCGACGGTTCCAAAGTCGTGATCGAAGAACCAAATTGCCCGCATGTCGGCGCTGTCACGGCCAAGCTGGTCTGCATTGAAACAGAACTTGTTTCCGGACCCATCGCTCGCGATAGCGACAAGCCGATCAGGCATCCCGATCTCACGCCAGCCAAGCGTTTCCTCAACTATCTCCTTCGGAGAATAGAAGTTACCAAGATCATGCAGATCCAGTTCACGCTCGACGATAGCATGTAAAAGCGCGATTGTGGGCCGAGGCAACCCCACGTCAAGTACTGCTCGTCGATAGTCTTCGGGAAAGCAGACGCCTAGCTGCTGCTCAGCAGCATCCAAATCCTCCTCTGAGACTGAATCAGGGGGATATTTAGGGATGGTCCACTTCTCAACGAATCGCGAAAGTGACATGCGCGCTACCTTCCAACGCGAAGTAGACTTAGCAGCTTGGGAACCGTTCCCCAAGCCATCTCGGTGAGTCCCAGTCTATGGGTTCACGGCCTAGCTCTTTGTACTGAATGTTGTTGGACAGGGGCGTGCTTAGGGTCTGTGCAGAGCAACTACTTCCGCTTCAACGCATCGGCCAGTGCTGCGCCGAACGCACCTTGCTGCGCCGGCCGTTCCCGCTGGCGCTGCGGCGCCGGCGAACGCGGCGCTGGCTTGCCACCCGTGGTGTCACGTGGCCCGCCCCTCGATGCACTTCCCTCGCCGCCATCCCTGCGCATCGAGAGGGCGATGCGCTTGCGCTTGATGTCGACATCGACGACCCGCACCTTGACCACATCACCGGCCTTGACCACCTCATGCGCGTCTTTGATGAAACGGTCGGCCAGTTGCGAGACATGCACCAGCCCGTCCTGATGCACGCCGATATCGACGAAGGCGCCGAAGGCGGCGACATTGGTGACGGTGCCTTCCAGCAGCATGCCGGGCTTCAAATCCTTGATGTCGTCGATGCCGTCGGCGAAGGTCGCGGTCTTGAAACCGGGGCGCGGGTCGCGGCCGGGCTTTTCCAGCTCCGCCAGGATGTCGCGCACCGTCGGCAAGCCGAAACGCTCATCGACGAAGACACGCGGATCGAGTGCCTTGAGCACGGCACTGTCGCCCATCAGCGCGCGCACGTCGCGGCCGCAGGCGGCGACGATCTTCTTGGCCACGCCATAGGCTTCCGGATGCACCGACGAGGCATCGAGCGGCTCGCTGCCGTTGGCAATGCGCAGGAAGCCGGCGGATTGTTCGAAGGCGCGAGGTCCAAGGCGGGGCACCTTGAGCAGATCCTTGCGGCTGGCAAAAGGTCCAGTCGCGTCGCGATGCGCGACGATAGCGTCGGCCAGCGATACACCAAGGCCCGAAACGCGGGCCAGCAGCGGCGCCGAGGCGGTGTTGAGATCGACGCCAACGGCGTTGACCGCATCCTCGACCACCGCTTCCAGCGAGCGGCCAAGCCGGTACTGGTCGACATCGTGCTGGTACTGGCCGACGCCGATCGACTTCGGCTCGATCTTGACCAGTTCGGCCAGCGGATCCTGCAGGCGTCGGGCGATCGACACCGCGCCACGCAGCGACACGTCGAGACCGGGGAATTCCGCCGCCGCCGTCGCCGATGCCGAATAGACCGAGGCGCCGGCCTCGCTGACGATCACCTTGAGCGGCTTCGGCCCACCATCCGCAGGCATATCGGACAGCATGTCGGCGACCAGCTTTTCGGTCTCGCGGCTGCCGGTGCCATTGCCGATCGAAATCAGCTCTACCTTGTGCAGGCGAATGAGCTTGGCCAGCTCCGCCTGCGTGCCGCGCACATCGTTCCTGGGCGGAAACGGATAGACGGTCGTCGTCGTCAGCACCTTGCCGGTGCCGTCGACCACCGCCACCTTGACGCCGGTGCGGATGCCGGGGTCGAGCCCCATGGTGGCGCGCGAGCCGGCGGGCGCGGCCAGCAGCAAATCCTTGAGGTTGCGGGCGAAGACGTGGATTGCTTCCTCTTCCGCCCGCTCGCGCAGATCCCGCATCAGGTCGAGCGTCAGGTGCAGCGAGAGTTTTATGCGCCAGGTCCAGCCCGCCACCTCCATCAGCCAGCGGTCGCCCGGCAGGCTGCCGCCGATGGCATAGGCGTTGGCGATCATCCGCTCGACCGGCTTCACCGGTGACGTGTCGTCGGCATCGACCTCGATGTCGAGCGACAGCACTTCCTCGTTGCGGCCGCGCAGCATCGCCAGCGCGCGATGGCTCGGCACATTTGCCCAGCGCTCGACATGGTCGAAATAATCGGAGAATTTCGCGCCGGCCTCCTGTTTGCCGTCGACAACCCGGGCTCGCATGAAGGCGCGTTCCTTCATGTACGTGCGCAATTTGCCGACCAGGTCGGCATTCTCGGCGAACTGTTCCGACAGGATGTCGCGCGCGCCTTCGAGTGCTGCCTTGGCGTCGGCCACCTCTTCGGTGACATAGGCCAGCGCCAGTTCGGCCGGGACCAGCGAACGGTCGGCGAGGATGGCTTCGGCCAGCGGCCCCAGCCCGCGCTCCCTGGCGATCTCGGCTTTGGTCCGTCGCTTGGGCTTGTAGGGCAGATAGATATCTTCCAGCTCCGCCTTGGTGGTGGCGGCGGTGATCTTGCCTTCAAGCTCGTCGGTCAGCTTGCCCTGCTCGCGGATGGAACCAAGGATGGTGTCGCGGCGCGCATCGAGCTCGCGCAGATAGACGAGACGCTCCGAAAGCAGGCGCAATTGCGTGTCGTCCAGCCCGCCCGTCACTTCCTTGCGGTAGCGCGCCACGAACGGCACCGTCGCGCCCTCGTCGAGCAATTCTATTGCCGCCGCCGCCTGTTCGGGCCGCGCGGTGATCTCGGCCGCGATGATGGCTGCAATGCGCTTGATGTCGGATGCCATGTCGTTCCTGCTCTCATCGAAAAGAGCGGCGACCATAGGCGCAGACATTCAGTCCGCCAACCGCCGCGTTTTCATCAGCCCGGCGGGTCCACAGGAAAGCACGCGCTCGCGCGCTATTGCGACGGCTTGGGAAGGATCAGACCATCCGGCTCAGCGCGTCGAGGAAGGCGACGATCTCGATATCGAGCGGATCGTTGACCGGCTCCGGCTGCGACGACATCTTGGCGATCACCACTTCGGTCCTCGGATCGACATAGAGCCATTGGCCGTGGATGCCGATGCCGCAATAGGCTCCGTTTTCGGCACCGGTCTGGTACCATTTGTTGCGATAACGACCCTTGGGAAACAGCGGCAGCATCGCGCCGCGCTGCCAGGCATCCGTGCTGCCGCCGGTGCTGGTGGTGTCGCGCACCCAGGCTTCGGGCACGATGCGCCGGCCATTGGCCATGCCGCCTTGCCGCATCATCTCGCCGACACGCGCCAGGTCGCGTGGCGTCACCGAAATGCCGCCGGCGGTGCGCGCCGTGCCTTCCATGTCGACGCCGATCGAGGCTTCGCTAACAGCGCCAAGCGGCAGCCAGAGCTTCTCGCGCATCAGGTCGGTGAAACGCTGGCCGGAGGCGCGCTCGAGCAGGATGCCGAGCAGGTCGGAATTGGGCGAGCGGTAGCGGAAGGTCTGGCCATGCGGCTCGGCAAGGCGCTGCAAGGTCAGGATGAATTCGCGCAGGCTTTCGGTGCCGCCGCCCGGGTTCCACAGCGTGGCGCGGCGATAGCGGGCAAAGGCGCTTTCCGGATCGAGATAGGCTTCCTCGAAATCGAGACTGACACTCATGTCGAGCACGTGCCGCACGCTGGCATCGCCATAGGCCGAACCGACGGCTTCCGGGATGTAGGCCGCCACCGGCGCTTCCGGGTCGAACACCCCCTCGCCTTCCAGTATGCCGGCGACGATGGCGGTCAGCGACTTGCTGATCGAAAAGATGATGTGGCGGGCGCCGAAATCCATATGCGGCGCAAACCAGTCGCCGATGACCTTGCCGCCCTTCAACACCGTCAGCGCGTCGGTGCTCGAGCGGGCGAGAAATTCAGCCACCGTCTCCGGCGCGCTGGCGATCGTGACCTTGTTTTCGAGTAACCCGCCAAGATCCCGCACCGGCGCCTCGACACTATCAGGCGAGGCCGTCACGGGCGCCGTCGGCACCAGTTCGCCGAGATTCTGGAACGACCACCGGTTGAACGGGTTTTCGCGCCAGTTGGCGAGCAACACCTCATTGCGACGGAAGCCGTATCGGGTCTCGAACGCGGTCTTGCCGGTCATGGCGCTTCCTTCCAAGTCTTCTTTGGGTTTCTTAGAGGCTGTTTCGAAACTCGCTCCGGCGAGTCATATGGCGGTGGTTTCGAGAACCGGAGCGGAGCGGACATTCGGGTCCATGAGCACCGGAAGCGCAGAAAACGCCGCTAGATGGCCGCTGGAGTGAGTTTCCAAACAGCCTCTCAGTCGAGCGCGGCGGCGATGGTGTGCACGGCCTTCACCGTCGCCACCGAATAGCCGACATTGCTGAAATCCGGAAAGGTCGAAAGCTTCACCACGACCATACGGGTGTTCCAGTCGATGTGGATCATCTGTCCGAACACGCCCCGGCACATCAGCGCGCGCGAGCGCGGATCCTCGATCCAGAACTGGTTGCGGTAGCTGCCTTCGGGCAGGCTGGGGTTGAAGTCCGGCCCGTGCCTGCCGTTGCGCGTCGCCTCGATCCAGTCGGCCGGCACCACGCCGCCGCCATTGTCGAGGATCAGCTGGCCGAAGCGGCCATAGTCGCGCAGCGTCGCGTTGAAGCCGCCATCGGCGACCGCATAGCCGGCGCTGTCGACGGTGAAACAGGCGCTTTCATCAGCGCCGAGCTTTTGCCAGAGCTCTTCCGAAACCAGCTGCGGTAGACGCTTGCCCGTTACCCGCTCCATGATGAAGGCGAGCACATCGGTCTCGATCGAGCGATATTCGAAGGCAGCACCATGCGGGCGGATCGTTTCCGTGAGGCCGAGGATCAGATCGAACATGTGCGAGGGCCAACGAAAGGCCGGATCGCTGCCCGGCGGCACCGGTTTCCAGCCGGTCGCGACATCGACCTGACCGATGTCCGAATAACGGTCGGTATACGCCTCGGAAAAACGCACCCCGCTCGTCATGTCGAGCACGTGCTGGACGCTAGCTCCCGCCCATCCGGTGACGCTGAGTTCCGGCAGGTAGTCGGTCACCGGCCTGGCCGGACCGATCAGGCCGCGGCCGACCAATATGCCGAACACCGAGCCGGTGACCGATTTCGCCATCGATTGCGACAGATGCAGCGACCGCTCGCCCATGCCGTTGAAATAGCGCTCATAGGCTATCCTGCCGTCCTTGAGCACCAGGAAGCCGTCCGTATAGGTCTCGTCGAGCAGCCCGGCGAGCGTCGTCGGCGCCCCCGTGCTGTCTTCGACCACCAGCCCGTCGAGATCAACCTCGGCGCGGTCGAAGCGATGGCGATGGCCATTGCCGCGCCAGACTTCGGCGGTCGGCAGGAATTCGCGGATGTGCTGGAACGCCCAGCGGTTCCACGGCGGCCGGTCCCAGTCGAGCTTGGGAACCACCATGGCGGGCGGCGAGCCCTGCATGATCGGCGGCCGCGGATCGGAATTGCGATAGGAGTCCATGAAAGCCAAGCCCCGGTGAACATCAAAACGGACCCGGCGGCGTGTGCCGCCGGGTCCGTCGAAACGCAGTTACTTCTGCAGTTCGGTCCAGATCTTGGTGTAGATGTCCTGGATTTCCGGAGCACACATTTGCTGCAACTCGGCATGCGGCTTGTCGGCCGCCGGAATGACAACTTCCGGTGCATCCTTCATGTCGGCAGGCATGTACTTGTCCGATCCGGTGATGGCGTTGGCGTAGCGGTGAAAAGCCGAGAGACCTGCTGCGTTTTCCGGATCCATGATGAAGTTCTGGAACAGCTTGGCGTTCTCGACATTCTTGGCTTCCTTCAGAACGACCACATTGTCGCTCCACAGGCCAAAGCCTTCTTTCGGATAGTTGTAGTGGATGGCCGGATTGGCCAGCCGCTGGCGCAGCGCCGACCCGTTCCAGTCGCTGGTCGCCTTGAAATCACCGGCGCCCATTTTTTCGATGGTGTTGTATTCCATCGCGATCCAGTTCGGCTTGGCCGCGACAAGCGTGTCGCGCACCTTCTTCAGCACTTCCTTGTCGGTGGTGCACTGCTGGCCGCCGACATACTTGATCGCCGCGAAGATCACGTCGTTCATTTCGGGAACGACATTGACCTTGCCCTTCAGCTCGTCGGGTGTGTTGAAGATGATGCCCCAGCTGTCGGCCGGTCCCTTGTAGGCGTCGGTGTTGACGACCACACCGACAGTGCCCAGAGCCCACGGCACCGAATATTTGCGGCGCGGGTCGAAATCGGGATTGGCCCATTCCGGCGCGACATTCTTGAAGTTTTCCATCTTGCCTGGATCGGTCTCCAGAACGAGGCCTTCCTCGATCCAGATCGGCACGTAGGTCTGTGACGGTACCGCGATGTCGAAACCGGTGCCGCCCTGGCGAACCTTGGCGAGTGCGGTGTCGTTGGAATCGTAGTCGGTGATGGTCACCTTGATGTTGTATTTCGCTTCGAACTTCTTGATCACGTCGGGGCTGGTGTAGTTGCCCCAATTGTAGATGTTCAGTTCGCCATCGGCGCGAGCCAGGCTCGTCGATGCGAGCAGCGCCAACCCCATGGCGGTCGCTGTTGTCTTCCAGTTCATGGTGTTAACTCCCATTTTTCAGATTTAGTCGCGTTTCCTGCTGATGAAGAAGAACAACGTCACGATAGCGACCGACAAGAGCAGGAACACGGTCGATATCGCGTTTATCTCAGGTGTTATGCCGCGGCGTATCTGGCCGAGCATGTAGGTGGGCAGCGTATCCTGGCCGCCCGATTTGACGAATTCCGTGATGACAACATCGTCGAGCGAGATGACGAAGGCCAGCATCAGGCCGGCCAGAATGCCGGGCCACAGCAGCGGCAGCGTGATGCGCCTGAAGGTTCGCCACGGCGTCGCATAAAGATCAGCGGCGGCACGCTCCAGCGTCAGGTCCATGTTTTCAAGCCGCGCCCGGATCGGCAGATAGGCGAACGGAATGCAGAAGGCCGTGTGCGCGGCGATCAGGTAACCAAGGCCGGAATAACCGGTGAAGATCTTGATGCGCGAGAAGAAGATCAGTAGCGCCACGCCGGTGACGATCTCGGGCACCATCAGCGGCTGGTTGATCGCCGCGTATTTGAACGTCAGACCCGGATAGGGGGCCGTGCGTGTCGTGGCGAGCGCGGCCATGGTGGCGAAGATGGTCGAGAACACCGCCGCGATGGCGCCGATCTGGAACGAGCGCAGTGTCGCATCGATGACCTGGGTGTTTTGCCACGCCGACTGGAACCATTTGAACGAGAAGCCGCCCCATTCGGAGGTCGATGTCGCGGCGTTGAAGGCGTAGATGACGAGCACGACGATCGGCAGGTAGAGCACGATGAAGCAGGTCGCAGCGATCGTCGTGAAACCCGGCTGATGCTTGGTGGAAAAGCGACTAGCCATGACGCACCCCCGACTTGCCGGCATTGCGCACATAGGCAAGCAGCGCCACCATGACGATGATCATCACCGCGATCGACAGCGCCGAGCCAAGTGGCCAGTTGCGGCCTTGTCCGAACTGCAATTCGATCAGGTTGGACAGCATCATGTTCTTGCCGCCGCCAAGCACGCTTGGCGTCACATAGGCGCCGAGTGCTGGAATGAAGACCAGGATGGAGCCGGCGATGACGCCGGGTTTGACCAGTGGGAAAATGATCTTCCGCAGCACCTTGAAGCGTGTCGCGTAGAGGTCATAGCCCGCCTCGACCAAGCGGAAATCGAGCTTTTCCATGCTGGCGTAGATCGGCAGCACCATCAGCGGCAGGTAGACATAGGCCATGCCGATCAGGATCGCCGTATCGGTGTAGAGAATCTGGATCGGCGCCGAGATGATGCCGAGCTTGAGCAGGATCGTGTTGATGATGCCTTCGTTGCGGATGATCTGCAGCACCGCGAAGGTGCGGATCAGGAGGTTGGTCCAGAACGGTATGGTGATCAGGAACAGCCAGAGATCGCGGGTCTTTTCGCTGCGCGTCGCCATGAAATAGGCGGTCGGGAAGCCAAGCGCCAAAGTGGCGATTGTCGTCACCACCGCAAGCTTGATCGAGCGCAGGAAGATGGTGACGTGGGCTGCGGCAACGGAAAGCGTGTCGTCAAAGATATCGCGCTCTAGAAACACCGCTATCCAGGCTTCCGGCGAGAATTGCCACTTCACGTCACCATAGGAACCTGGCGTCAGGAACGAATAGACGAGCACGATCAGCAACGGGCCGGTCGCGGCGAGAAAAATGATCAGCAGCGCTGGCGCTGACAAAAGCCAGCGGTCACGGATATCGCGCCGTTCCGCTGCCTTGGCGACTTCCTCTGCGGTCGCCATCGTCAGTCCTTCAAGACCTGAGCGGCGTCGCCGCCAATCAGGATGCCGACCTTGCCGCCCTGGACGATTCCGTCGCCGGTGCCACGGCTGTTCTGACGCCGCACGATGAAGGGCTCACCATCGGCAAGGCGCAGATGGAAATGCGTATCGGTGCCGAGATAGACGATGTTCTCGACCATGCCCGACAGCGAAGCGCCTGAGTTGGCGGCGCTCAACTGCGCATGTTCGGGGCGCACCACGATGGTAACCTTGCCCTGGGGAACCAGGCCCTCCGGCAGCGAGGCCGGAATTTCCGTGCCCGACGACAGTTTTACCGTTGCCCGGCCTCCTGAGACACCAACCACCTCAGCCTTGAGGAAGTTCGACTCGCCGATGAAATCGGCGACGAAGCGTTCCGACGGCCGGTCATAGATGTCGCGCGGCGTGCCGACCTGCAGGATCTTGCCCGCCGACATCACCGCGATGCGGTCCGACATGGTCAGCGCTTCTTCCTGGTCGTGGGTGACGAAGATGAAGGTGATGCCGGTCTCGTGCTGCAGCCGCTTCAGTTCGATCTGCATTTCCTTGCGCAGCTTGTAGTCGAGCGCGGAGAGCGGCTCATCGAGCAACAGCACCTTGGGCTGCGGCGCCAAGGCGCGAGCCAGCGCCACGCGCTGCTGCTGGCCGCCGGAGATCTGGCTGGTGCGGCGCGCGCTGAGCGCTTCCATCTTGACCAGCTTCAACATCGCGTCGACGCGCGCCTTGATCTCGGCCTTCGGCTTGCCCAGCATCTCTAGGCCAAAGCCGATATTCTCGGCGACCGTCATGTGCGGAAACAGCGCATAGGACTGGAAGACGGTGTTGACCGGCCGTTTGAACGGCGGCAACGGCGCGATGTCCTGGCCATAGAGCAGGATTTCGCCGGCGGTTGGAAAGTCGAAGCCGGCAATCAGCCGCAGTAACGTCGTCTTTCCACAGCCGGACGGGCCGAGCAGCGTGAAGAACTCATTCTCGCGGATGGATACTGAGACCGTGTCGAGGGCAGCGACTTGCCCCTCTCCTGATCCGAAAATTTTGCTTACTTTGACAACTTCAATCGCATTCCGATCCGGTTTGTCCGGCACGATTACGCCTCACTGTTGACCCCGCTCTTGCTGGCGGAGTTGTCCCCTGTTTGATGTGAACACAAGGCCGGTATGTTGGCAAGCCCGGCATTGAATCACAGTTCAATTCGTAGTTTTGGCTAGCAAGTCTCATGCCATCGTCAGGCCTGATAGGTAAGCTTGCCGCCACAGATCGTCGTCACCGGATGCACCTTGTGCAACGCCTCCGGCGCGGTTGCCTCGATATCGGCCGAGAGCACCACCAGATCGGCCATGTAGCCGGGTCTTATCAACCCTTTGCGGTGCTCGGCGAACTCGGCATAGGCGCCTTCGACTGTGTAACCGGCGAGGGATTCATGCAGCGAGAAACTCTGGTCCGGATCGCCTTCTGCCCACGGTTTGCGCAACACTGCCGCCTGAATGCCCAGGATCGGATCGACCGGCGACACCGGCCAGTCCGACGCGAAGACGACACGCGCGCCGGCATCCTTCAAGGTCCGCCAGGCATAGCTCAACGGCCAGCGCGCCGGCCCGATGCGCGATACGGTCGGCTCCAGCGGAAAATCCATGGCGCCAGGCGGGTGCGGCGGCTGCATGGAAGCGATGACGCCGAGTTCGGCGAAACGCGGAACGTCGGCGGTGGTGGTGACCTCGATGTGCTCGATCCGGTGGCGACTGTCGCGCTTGCCGTTTGCTTTCTGCGCCGCTTCGTAACCGTCGAGCACCGCGCGCACGGCGCCGTCGCCAATCGAATGCACGGCAATCTGCAGCCCGCGTTTGTCGACGGCGACGGCCAGATCGATGAATTGTTGCGGCGTGAACAACGGCTCGCCGACCCAGTCCGGGCGGTCGGCATAGGGCTCGACCATGACAGCCGTCCAGGAATCCAGCACACCGTCGTAGAACACCTTGACCATGCCCGATGACAGCCACTCGCTGTTGTAGCGCTCGGCCATATCGGACGCCTTGTCGAGCATGTCGAGCGTCATGAAATTCTTGTAGTGGAACGGTATCTGCACGCGGCAGGGCAGCCCTTCCTCGGCTTCGATCTCGGCCAGCAGCTCAAGCTGATAGAGATTGCCGTCCATGTTCTGGATCGAGGTGATGCCGTGGCGCGCGCACCAGGCCAGCCCGCGCCGCATGATATCGCGGTCGGCGGCCCGCTCGGCCGCGGTCGGCATCGGGTCCGGCTCGCCGCCGGTCGCCAGGCCCAGCCGCACCCGGCTTTCGCCGGCAAGGTCAAGCACCGGACCGAACGCTTCGCCCTCGCGCAATTCGCCGCCAGCCAGGCCATCATCGCCCATGACGATCTCGTTGCCGGGGCCAAGCGTGCGCCCGTGCAGGATGCCGGCCATTTCCAGCGCCTTGGTGTTGGCCCACATTGTGTGATGGTCGGGCGCCGCCATGCAGAACGGGCGATCGGGCAAAATGGCGTCGAGATGGTGACGTGTCACCCGCTCACTGCCGAGCACTGTGTAGTCGACGCCCTGCCCGACCAGCATTTTCGCATCCGGCCGCGTTGGCGCATAATCGCGGATCGCCTTTTGCAACGCCTCGAACCCGTGAATACCCGTGAGTTGGAGGTGGGCAAGTTCAGCCCCGCCTGAAAACAGATGCATGTGGGCTTCGATAAAGCCCGGGATCACTGAACCGCCTTTGGCGTCGATGACCTTGGTGGCCGGTCCCTTGAGCTCTTCGATGGAGGCGCGGCTGCCAATGGCGATGATGGCGCCGTCCTTGACGGCAACAGCCTCGGTGGCGGGATTGCCATCGTCCATGGTCAGAACACGACCGTTGATGACGATCAGATCGGCATTATGACCCGCACCCGTGACAGACATCGCGACTCCGCGCTTTTGACGACTGACTGAGACCGACAACCCTGTGCCCACGACCGGCCACTCCACCGGAGCGGCGCTATGGGACAAAAAAATGATGCCAGCGCGCTGTCTTCGAAATTCCCCTTGTTATCCCTAAGGACAGCGTGGATAAAGAATGCGACTAATCATTCGCGTTTGTCAACATGCGGAATTTGGAATGTATTGTGGACAGCACCCACCGCGTGTGTTGGACCGGGCGGGGAACGGGGACATCAAGCAGTGAAGCGCAGTCTCGACCGCAAAACCAGGATAGCGCTCGAACCGCGCAAGCAGCCGCGACAACAACGGTCGAGCAAGGTGGTCGACAGGATTCTGGACGCGGCGCTGATCTTGACGCGGGAGCAAGGAACCAAGACGCCGACGACGCTCGCCATTGCGCAGCGCGCAGGCTTGTCGGTCGGTTCGGTCTACCAATACTTTCCCAACAAGGAAGCCATTCTTCTGGACCTCGCCCGGCGCTGGCTGTCATCCTTTCCCGAGGTGATCGCGAAGCGCATCAAGGTCACCCCGCCCACCAACCGCGAAGAGTTTCGGCAGGAAGTGCGCAAGCTCTTCATCGACACGTCCAGGCTCTATCTCGAAAACGCCAGCCTGATGCCGGTGATCGAGGCTATTTCAGGCAACGCCGACCTCAGGCCGATCCAGAACGAATATGACGACCAGATCATCGCCCTCTACGCCGCATGGCTGCAGCATGTGAACCCGGCTCTTGAAGACAAGATCGCCGGCCGGCTCGGCGTGGTGATGATGGAGGTCGGGCACGTCTGCCGGCTTGTGGGGCTGAAAAAAGATCGCAGGACGTTCGACCTCATCGAGGACGATGTGGAAACCATGTGGCTCGCTCTGGTGAGCCCCTATCTCGATCTTGACTAATTTCGTACTTCGAGAGGAATTCTATGAAGACTGTCTATTCGCCGCTTCATGCTGGCCATGCTGGCCAAATGGAGCTTGTCACAAGCGCCATCGTGCCGGGTTTCGAAATGCCCTCGCGGGCCGAATTCATCAGGGCGCGGGTCGAAAGCGAGAAGCTGGGTCCGATCGTCCTGCCGCTTGAGCACGATCTTGCCGCCGCCAAGCGCATCCACAAGGCCGACTACATCGACTTCCTGCCGACGGTCTGGCCGCAATGGACGGAGGCCGGCTTCAAGGGTTCGGCGATGCCCTTCACCTGGCCCACGCGCGGCCTGCGCGGCGACGTGCCGCCAAAGCGCATCGACGCCCTGCTCGGCTATTATTCCTTCGATGCGGGCGCCACCTTCGTCGCAGGCACGTGGGCCGCGATCAAGTCGTCCTATGACGTGGCGCTGACCGCCGCCGGCCTGGTCAAGGGCGGCGAGGCGTCCGCCTTCGCGCTCTGCCGCCCGCCGGGCCATCATGCGGGTGCCGGATTCATGGGCGGCTATTGCTTCATCAACAACGCCGCCGTCGCCGCGCAATGGTTCCGCGACCAGGGCGCCGGCCGCGTCTCCATCCTCGATGTCGACTACCACCACGGCAACGGCACGCAGGAAATCTTCTATGACCGCGCCGACGTGCAGGTGATCAACCTGCATGGCGATCCGATGGTCGAATATCCCTTCTTCCTCGGCCATGCCGACGAACGTGGCGCCGGCGCCGGCGAAGGCTTCAACATCAACTATCCCATGCCGTTCGGCACCGGCTGGGACGGCTGGAATGCCTCGCTTGAAGATGCCTGCGCCAAGCTTGCCGCTTACGCGCCGGATGTCGTCGTCGTCTCGCTCGGCGTCGACACTTTCGAGAAGGACCCGATCAGCCAGTTCAAGCTGAAGACATCCGACTATCCCAAGATCGGCCGCCGCATCGCCAGGCTCGGCCTGCCGACGCTGTTCGTCATGGAAGGCGGCTATGCCGTCGAGGAGATCGGCGTCAACGCCGTCGGCGTGCTGACCGGATTTGAAGACAGGTAACAGCCGACACCGGGCGGCAATGCCGCCCGGCTCTCGCGATCAGGTAGCGGTGCCGGTGCCCGGCACGACCGCTGGTGCGGCTGCCTTGCGTGAGCGGCCGAGATAGTAGACTACCGCCGCCGCGACGACGCCGGCTGCCAGGATGCCCACCGCCAGCACCGGCCGATACCAGAACCAGGCGATGGCGATCGTCGTCGTGCCGACCAGGATCGCCAGGAAAAAGGCGATGATGCCGGTTCCCATCCGCGCCATGCTGCCAAGGAATGGAATGACGTCGAGGATCACGCCGATCGGGCTGAGGAACAGGGCAAAGCCGATCGTCAGCAACAGCAGGCCGGCAGCGCGCAGCAGCCAGGTGATCAGCGTGTTCTCGGAGACCGCTTCGGCGAACATCTTGTCGGCCGGGACTGTGCCGGGGTCGACCAACAGCAATTCGTCGCCGGCCACTGTCTGGTAGGGTTCGAACCGGCTGCCGGCCTGGCGCGCCACGATGCTGACCACGCCGAGCGGCGCCAGTTCGTAACCGATTCGGTAGTCGCCCAGCGCCGGCGCTGTCGTGTCGGCACCGAGATAGATCTTGCCGTCGACGATGCTCAGCGGCCTGCTGCCGGCATAAGCGGCCTTTATCGCGGCTGACTGATTGGCCGACAGCGAATAGTCCTTGTCACCCTCGATGCGATCGAGCACCGGCGTGTCGAGCGTGAAAGCGCTAAGCTTGCCTTCCGGAATCTGGAAGGTCCGGCTGTGGATCGCCATCGGTGGATTCTGGTGGCCGTCCGGCTTCTTGAAATCCGACGAGTCGATCTGGCTGTCATCCCACACCTTCGAATAGCTGTAGGTGGTCACCGTCTCTTCGCCGCCGCCAAGTTTCTTGGTGGTCTCGGATTTGGACTCTTCCTTCCACTGATACATCTCGACGTCGCGCGAAAGTCGCAGCCCTTGCGCCGCGATACCGAAATCCGGGTCGGACAAGCCGCTGTCCGCCGTCACCGGCCCGCTGACATGCACCAGCTTGCTGTCATTGGCGGCATCGACGCTACCCGCGTCGATAGAAACCACAGCGCCGGCACCTTCGGCCAAAGAGCGTGCCGTCTGCACCGCGCGGCCCTCGTTCCAGAACAGGCCGATCACCATGAGCACGATCAGCAGCAGGCCGAAGATAACCCCGCCGACCGCGCGCTTGATCCGCCCGAACCACGAGACGGATGTAACTTCCCGAAATGAATCGCTCATCGTTTCCCCCGAAACCAACAGTGCCAAGATTTGCGCGCGGCCGGCGGCCGCGCATTGAACCGATCAATCGGCGTGGATCTGCGCGGGGGCTGCCGCCCACACACCGTTCAAGATCGCAAGCACCACCGTGAACGCCAGGAAAACCCGCTTCATGATCACCCCCCATGCCGATGGCCGCGAACAGGCGCTGCCCATCTCGCCCAGTCCGACCGAAGGGACGCCCATCCCTGCCGGTCAGCGGAAGCCTATCGGAATCGATTGGCCCTCGATACGGCAAGATAACAACAACGTCTGGCTTTTTCGTGTCGGCGTTTCCGCGACCCAACGGCGGTGAAAGGGCTCGGGAGCCCGCCTCTGAGTCGCATGCGAGTCCACCGGATTCGATTTTGTCAAATCGCGTTTGATGTCAGATTCAACTGCGGATAGATTAGACCCGAATCAGCCGGTCCTTGGGGGGCGCGGCAACCACCCAAAGTCTCTTGTTCCGGAGCTTTCCGGCACCAGACGCGGACGGCTTCGCGTTCCCTGAATGGATTCGGATCTGGTTGGCGCAGCCCTGCGCCACGCGTGTGTCTTCGTTAAAGTAGTGCGTATTCGGGTTCGGCGGCTGGCACCCAGCATCCGGACAGCAGAAACGATTCCGGCCAAAAGCAACAAGAATGAGCAGTCCCGCCGCGCTTCTTCAATCCGATACATTGGGCTCGCGCCTGACGTCGCGCGGTGATCTCACAAGCTTTTTCATGCAGCTGACCGCCGAGATCGGTGCCGACAGCTACATGCTGGTTGCCATTGTCCACGACCAAGACCGCAACGATGCGCGAATCGTTTCGTCCAACTGGATTTTCGACGCCATCGAGCTGATCGGCAAACGGCTGATCGCCGGGCTTGCACAAGGTGCGCTCACTGTCGCCCCCGGCATTCGCCCGAGACCGCTGGTGGCATCCCAGGCGCCCGAGACAGACGGATTGGTCACCGGCGAGGAGGCCCGCCTTCTCGATGTGCTCGGTCATGCCGAGGTCTATTCGCTCAAGCTGAATGTCGGCCGCCAGCGTCTGTTCGCCTTGTTCTCGGCAGCGGCTGCCGGCAGCATCGACCAGCCGGCGCTGATGAGGGCGCAGCTGAAATGCTGCTACGCGCTCTCGCACATCCCGCAATTGATTGCCGCCGCCGCCATGCAGGATCCGCTGTCGGACCGCGAGCGCGAATGCCTGTTCTGGGTCTCGGAAGGCAAAACCACCGACGAGGTCGCCGTCATCCTTGGCGTCTCCTCCAACACCGTCAACAGCTACATCACCCACGCCATCCAGAAATTCGCGGCCAGCAACCGCGCGATGGCCATCGCCACGGCGATCAGGAGCGGCATCATTTGAAACAGGCCGATATCAAGGAGGCTGCCGAAGCCCTTTTCAACGAGCAGCGCAATCCGTTCGGCGCCTTCTCGCTCGGCTCCGAGACCCATCACGCCGTCACCATTCCAGACGCCGTGCGCCGCTGTCGCTGGATCGCCGTCGACATCAACGCCTCGGCCTTCGGCCTGTTCTTCGTCAGCCCGTCGCCCGAACGGGCACGGCTCGTCCCTTGCCTCGATTCCGACTATCCCGGCATTGCGGTGGCGACCAAGTTCATTTCAGGCGCCAATGGCGAGGAGATCGTGCGCCACACCCGCAACTCGACGGAGCCGCGCTGGTGGACGGACGACGGTGTCGCCGCCATGGCGGAGACGTTCGGCAATCTCGCCTGGACCGAGCAGATGGCGCCGCTGGCGCCTGGCACGAGCGGCATCGCCTTCCCCGTCCATGCCGATCGTGGGCAATGCGGCCTTGTTGTCTTCCTGGGGTCCGAGATCGCCCTGCCGCAGGATACACTCTACGAGATCCACGCCCGCTGCTTTTCACTGTTCGCCGCTGTCGCCCGCATCCGCCCGAGCGATGCCGGCCGCATGCGCGCGATCTCAAAGCGCGAGCTCGAATGCCTGAAGCTGACCGCCAATGGCAACACCAGCGAGGAGATCGCACGGCTTCTGAAGCTTTCGGTGCACACCGCCAACCAGTACCTGACCCAATCCACCCAGAAACTCAACGCCGTCAACCGCAACCAGGCCGTGGCGAAGGCATTGCGGCTGGGGCTTATCGAATAGGGCAATTCGAGGATCTTGCGGCTAATGCATGTCGCTCAAAAGTGGCCCCGGGACAGCGGCATGCATAGAAACAGGCTTAAAGCACGTCGCATGAATCCGTTTCGACGCGACGCGCTTTAAGGCTCGGAAGCGACCGATGTCAGCGAAAGGCCAGCGGCTCGACCTTGCGGATGCGCGCCTGTTCGATCACCGCCTCGAGCAGGGCCGTGTTGTGCTCCGGGTCTTCGCCCGGCTTCTCGAATGACACGTAGTTGACCACCACCGAAGCGCCGAGCTCGCTCAGCGTCAGCTGAAAATAGACGGTGACACCGGGCGGCCTCAGTTCCAGATCGAGCACGATGCGCGGGCTGCCGCTCCAGTCGACATGCGCCTCGCCGCCATGGCCGAGCCGCAGCGTGCCCGGCATGAAGAACAGCTCCACCGCTGAATCGACCAGATCCGACAGGCACGCGAAATGCTCCAGCCGGATGAAGGCGATGTAATCGGCGACATCGATCAGTCGGAGTTCCCCCACCACTTGCTCGATGGCGCTGGCGACGATGATCTCGCGGGAATTTGCGTGCGGTTGCCGGTTCATGAAATCTGTCTGCGCTCAGCCTTTTTCGAGTAGACGACCCGCACCAGTTCGGCGACGGCCTGATAGAATTGCGACGGGATCACATTATCGACCGAAACTTGCTTGTACATGGAGCGGGCGAGCGCCACGTCCTCGAAGATCGGGATGTTGTGTTCCCGCGCGATCTCGCGGATTTTCAGCGCCACCAGATCCTGCCCCTTGGCCAGCACGATCGGCGCCGAATCCTCGTCGCGCACATATTTCAGCGCAATCGAGAAGTGCGTCGGGTTGGCGATGATCAGTGTCGCGCGCGGCACCGCCGTCATCATCCGTTTGCGCGCCCGGTCGCGCGCCAGCGAGCGTAGCCGCGACTTGACGATCGGGTCGCCCTCGGACTGCTTGAACTCGTCCTTGACCTCTTGCTTGCTCATGCGCAGGTCCTGCTTCCAGTGGAAGCGCGACCAGACGATGTCGACCGCCGCGATCAGCCCCATGACGAAGACGATCGCCACCAGAATGTCGACGGCGATGCCACGGATGACGAGGCCGAAGGCAATCGGATTGGTGATCATGCCGGCGAGCAGCTTGCGGTGGTCTTCCGACAGCGTGAAGCTCAGCACGACGATGGCAAAACCGACCTTGCCGAGCGCCTTCAGGAACTCGACCCAACCCTGAATGCCGAACAGCCTGCTCCAGCCCTTGGCAATCGAGATGCGCGAGAGTTGCGGCCGGACCCGCTCGCCGACGAATTGCGGCATGTTCTGGAACACCGAGGCGCCGACACCGGCAACGGTCAACAGCACCAGCAGGCTGACGACGGCGCGACCCACCTCCAGGAGGACGACCTTGTAGAGCGCGATGACGTCGGTCTCGGTGTCCATCGGCCAGGCTTCCGGCTTCTCCAGGAACATCGACAGAAACATTCCGAGATCGATGACCGCGTCCTTGGCGTAGAAGACGGTGAATACCAGTATGGCGACGAAGGATGCCAGCAGCGCCGTTTCCCGCGAATGGGGCAGCTTGCCCTGTTCGATGGTGTCGCGGATCTTCTTTTCCGTCGCCTCTTCGGTTTTCGAGTCCTTGTCGACCGCGTCAGCCATGTCGCGGCCTTAGGCCGCGTTCTGGGTCGAGGGAAGTTCGAAGGCGCCTTCGCGCGACAGCCGGATCGTCGTCGTCACGATCGTCTTGCGCGCCGCCGTAATGTCGGCAAGCGGAATGCCTTCCGACCCTTGTCCGAGTTCGGCTTCGATCATGCGCCGCGACCGCGCGCCGATCGCCGACAGCACGGATTCGGCAAGTCCCGCTTGCACGCCGCGCAAGGCCAGCGTGACCAGTTCGGTCGACAGCCCGTCGAACAGCAGCACCCGCGCTTTCTGGGTCAGAAGCGGCAGGTCGTCGAAGGCGAACAGGCGGGCCCGGACGCCGTCGAGATCGGGCGTGCCGGCGGCCTCCAGATCCTGCATGACCTCCTCGAGCAGCGGCTTGTCCAGTTCGTTGAGAACACTGGCGACGCGCGCCTGACCAGCCGAGGTATCCTTGGTCGAGGTTTCCGTGAGCACGCTGGTGCGCAGCCGGTTTTCGACGATCCTGCTAGCGGCGTCCGGAACATTGGCCATCGTCACCATGCGCTTGATGATTTCGCCGCGCGTCGATTTGGTCAACGTCAGGAGCACGCTCGCCGCCACTTGCGGCGCCAGCTTCGACAGCACCATGGCCGCGGTCTGCGGATGCTCGCCAGCCAGGAAGGCGCCAAGCCGCGCCGGTTCGAGCTTTTCGAGTTCGGGCCAGATCGGCGGCGGGCCTTCCGGTGCGACCTCGAATTTCTTGTCGCCCATGATGGCGCTCATCTCTTCGGGCGAGAGCGATTCATTGAGGATGGTGTCCATCCTGTCGGCGGAATCGAGCAGTCCCGCCCCTTCGGTGAACTCGGCCTCGAACTCGGCGACGATGCGCTCGAGATCGCTTTGCGGAATGGTCCGCAGCAGACGGGCGCCCTCGATCAGCGCCTTCAGTTCTTCCTGCTTGAAGAATTTCAAAAGACGGCTGGCCGACGGCTTGCCCATCGCCACCAATATGGCGGCCGCCTTCTGCGCGCGGGTCAAGGTCACCGGCGTCGTCATGCCTCTCGCCTCCGCTGCCACCGGCAAGCCCCGCAATCCATGTCTAGGCGCCCTTCGTGCCGGCGATGATTTCGGTCAGCCTGATGCCGAAGCGCGACGGATCGCTTTCCAGCACGGTGATCTCGCCGCGCGCGATCTTGCGGCCGTTGACCACGACGTCGACAGGTTCGCCGATGCGGCGGTTGAGCGCCACCGTCGAACCCTTCTGCAGCGCCATCAGGTCGGAGACCGGCATCTCGGTACTGCCGAGGATGATCTGGACATCGACGGGGATGTTCATGATGACGCTCGCATTGGCACCGGAAGCGGCCCTGAACGCCGCATCGGGGCGCTTTTCCTCTTCATGCAGGACCCCGCGCAATTCTTCGATGGCACGGTCGAGCTGCTCGTCCGGCTGGTCGAGGTCGGCTTCCGCCTTGGTGTTGGCCATGCGTCGTCTCCAAATGCTCAGGCGCGTCCGGCGGCAGCCGGCATCAGCCCGTCGATAAAGTCCTGCCCGGCATCGTAGGGATGCCTGATTCGGACGGTGTAATTCTGACCGAGTTTGCCGAACTCGCATACGAACAGCGTCTTGCCGCGCGCGCTGAGACGCGCCTGCGACTGCGCCGTTTCCTCGAATTCGATGACTTGGCCGATTTCGAAACCGGCGAGGTCGCCGAGCGTCAGCCGGGCCAGCGGCATGGTGGCCTCGAGCGCCACCGTGGAGCGCATCACCTCTTCCGAAAAACGCGCCCGCCAGCTGGCACCCTGATCGTTCTCGCCGGCGGCGACTGCACTGTCCCGGCTGGCCAGCACGACACGCTGCGGCATCATCACCGTGACGGTGCCGCTGTCGGCCGGCGTCGAGATGCCAAGAACGATGCGGATTGCCGCGCCATCGCGAAGCACGTGCCGTTTCGCCTCGGTGCCCGACATCGCCCGCGGCACAGGCAGGCGCAGGTCGAGCGAGCGCCGTCCCGACCCGTTCAGGGCCTGTGCGACCTGCTGGAACACCATAGTCGAGACATCGATTTCGATCTGCGACAGATCGCGCTCGATCGGCGAGACAGGCAGGTCCGGGTCGCCGCCGAACAGCGTGCAGATCATGATCGCGATCGCCGGCGCATCGATCACCAGGGTCATGGCATCGGAGGACGTGGATGATGCGACAATGGTCATGGCAAACGTATCGCCGGCGCGCGAGCGCGCCTCCGAGACGCGGCTGACCTCGACGGCCCTGAGATCGACGGTGACCGGAACGCCAAGCTCACTGGTCAGGCTCTTCTGCAGCAGCGGCGCGGCGCGCTCGGCCATGGCCCGGCCAGTGCCGATGACCTGGGCGGCCTCGCCGCTATCGCCGACAAGACGCTCGATGATTAGCGAGCGGGCTTCCGAGGGGCTTCCCGGACTGGTCATGACAGTGCTGGGACCGATCTGTCGCGCATCGTTCAGGCGGCCTTCTTTTCGACGGAGCCGGTGTTCATCGTGCTTTGCTCGACGGCGTCGATCGTTGGCCGTTCATAGGACGAGATGGTCTTGCGGCCGAACTCGATCGCCACCTGCGGCAGCGCGCCGTTCATGTAGGCCAGCAGCGTCTGCTTGACGATGATGTAGAGGCGGTTGTTCTTCTCGCGTACCGTCTTGATCTTGGTGGCGACCGGCCCGACCACCGCGTAGGACAGGAAGATACCGAGGAAGGTGCCGACCAGGGCCGCGCCAATCAGGCCGCCGAGGATTTCCGGCGACTGGTCGAGCGCGCCCATCGCCTTGACCACGCCAAGCACGGCGGCGACGATGCCGAGCGCCGGCAAGCCGTCACCGACCGCCACCATTGCGTGATAGGCCTTCATCTTGTCGGACCTGATGGTCTGGATTTCCTCGTCCATCAGCGCCTCGATCTCGTGCGAGCGTGCATTGCCAATGATGATGATGCGGCAGTAATCGCAGATGAAATTCATCAAATCGTGGTTCTTGAGCACGGTCGGAAAGGCCTGGAAGATCGCCGATTCCTCGGGATTGTCGATATGCGCCTCGACCTCGCTGCGCGACTTCGAGCGCAGTTCGCGCATCAGACTGTGCAGCACGCCGAGCGTTTCGAGGTAGTTCTGTTCCTTCGGCACCGCCTGCTTGAACGCCTCGAGGATGGCCTTGCCGGTGTCCTTGACCGTCTTCATCGGGTTGGCCACCAGAAACGTGCCGAACGCGGCGCCGCAGATGACCACGGCTTCCCACGGCTGGACCAGCACATGAAGATGGCCGCCCATGGCCATGAAGCCGCCAAGGACGCAGCCGAGCGTCACCACAAGTCCAATCAGAATGCCCACAATAGGTCCTTCCGCATTTCACAACAGGAGCAAGGAATAGCCCCCGTGCCTTGTGTGAGGCTTGAATCGAAGCCGCTCGATCCGATTCAGTTTCGCGCAAGGAAGTGGGGGTATTGTGCTGACATAGCTTCGGCCGGAGGCACGTCTTTGCTCAGTACATTTACCAGCTACCAGCTCATCACCAAGGACATTTCAAAGTCGCTCGACAGGATCGAGCAGCAGCCCGTCGTTGACCGCGATACCAAATATTATCTGGACAACATCACCAAGGTGAAATCGATCGACGATTTCGTCAAAAATGACCGGTTGTTCAAATATGCCATGAAGGCCTACGGGCTCGAGGATATGGACTACGCCAAGGCCTTCATGGTCAAGGCGCTGAAGGAAGGCGTCTCCGATCCCAACAGCTTTGCCAACAAGCTGACCGACAAGCGCTACGCCGAATTCGTCAGCGCTTTCAACTTCGCCGCCAACGGCGCCGATGCGACCATCTACAACAAGACGCAGCAGATGGTGACCAAGAACTACGCCACGCAGGCGAAAATCGCCGGCCTCGATCCGAACTCCGACTATGTGAAGGGCGAGACGACATATTATCTCGCCAACATCACCAAGGTGAAGTCGATCGACGACCTGATGTCGAACAGCCGGCTCTACACCTACGCCCTCGCGTCATTCGGCCTCGATGCGGCGACGGAGGACAAGGATCTCATCAAGCGGGTTCTGCAGGGTGGCGTCAGTGACCCCGACAGCGTCGCCAACCAGATGACGGACAAGACCTACGCCGCGCTGGCCTCAGCCTTCAACTTCGAAGCCTATGGCGAAAACACCACCACCATCAATCCGGCGCAGCAGCCGACCGTCGACAAGTACATGCGTCAGACCCTCGAAGAGGATGCCGGCCAGTCCAATCAAGGCGTGCGGCTGGCGCTCTATTTCGACCGCAAGGCGCCGACCATCACCAGCTGGTACGACGTGCTGGCCGACACCGCCCTTGCCAGCGTCGTGCGCACCGCGCTCGGGCTGCCCGATTCCTTCGCCACCGCCAACATCGACAAGCAGGCGCAGCTGTTCGAGCAGAAACTCGACATCTCGGATTTCTCCGACCCCGAGAAGCTCGGCAAGTTCCTGACCCGCTTCACCAGTATGTACGAGATAAACAATCCGACCTCATCGGCCGTCTCCTCGGTCAGCGTGCTGTTTTCCCAGCCGATCACGGTCGGCATCTCCACCGACCTGATGATGGCCATGCAGAAGTTGAGGTTCTGAGACCATCATGCGGGACAGCCTGTACGTCGCCCTTTCCTCGCAGATCGCGCTCGAGCGCCGCCTCGACACGATCGCCGACAACGTCGCCAACGCCTCGACGATCGGCTTTCGCGCCACCGGCGTGAAATTCGAGGACGTCGTCTCCGGCACCGGGCCGAAGTCGGTATCCTTCGCGTCTTCGGGCAAGACCTATCTTTCCGGCACGCACGGTGCCTTGACCGAGACCGGAAATCCGTTCGATTTCGCCGTCCAGGGCGATGCCTGGTTCGCCATCGATACGCCGGTCGGCACTGTCATGACCCGCGACGGGCGCTTTTCGATGAACGAGAATGGCGAGCTGATGTCGATCGAGGGCCACCCGGTGCTCGATGCCGGAGGTTCACCGATCCAGCTCGACCCCCGCAATGGTCCGCCCAAGGCCGGGGCCGACGGTTCGCTGCGCCAGAACGATCAGCTCGTCGGCTCCATCGGCCTCTACAATTTCGATCCCGGCGAGAATTTCGTCCGCTACGGCAATTCAGGCATCATTCCGGCGCGCACGCCGGAGCCGGTCACCGATCGTTCCGATACCGGGATCGCCCAGGGTTTTCTCGAAGAATCCAATGTCAATCCGGTGCTCGAGATCACCCGGCTGATCATGGTGCAGCGCGCCTTCGAAAATACCGCGGCCCTGATGCGGCAGACCGACTCCTCCACCGACGAGGCGATCAAGACGCTCGGCTCGAAATAGCCCATGTCGCTCGACCAGCCATCCCTGCGCGCGCCCGAAAGACAGCTCCAGCCGGCCCCGGAAGACCGGCTTGCCGCGCTGGAACGGGTATGGCGACGTTTCGCCGACACGGAGGCACTGCTCAAGCGCGGCGGCCGCGTCGTCGAAGTCACGTCCACGCACTACAAGGTGCGCGGCCTTTCCGACTTCGCCAGGCTGGGCGACATCGTCGAGCAGCGCGGCCATGCCGGCGCGCGCCGCGGCGAGATCGTCAAGATCAGCCGCGACGAGATCGTCGTGGCACCCTTCGAACGCAGCGCCGATGCCGGCATCGGTGATGCGGTGTTCCGCCGCGGTCCGCTCGCGGTTGGGCCGCATGCCTCGTGGCGCGGCCGCACCATCGACGCGCTCACCAGGGCGATCGATGGCGGCCCGTCTTTGGTCAGGGGTGACGACACGTCGAGCGGCGCCCGCACGACGCCCGGCGCCATGGCGCGGCAGCGCGTCGGCACCGCCTTCATGACCGGCGTCAAGGTCATCGACATCTTCACGCCGCTTTGCTTCGGCCAGCGCCTCGGCATCTTTGCCGGCTCCGGCGTCGGCAAGTCGACGCTGCTCGCCATGCTTGCCGGCGCCGACGCATTCGACACCGTCGTCGTGGCGCTGATCGGCGAACGCGGCCGCGAGGTGCGCGAATTCCTCGAGGACACGATCGGCGACAGCATGGCCAAGACCGTCGCCGTCGTCGCCACCAGCGACGAGAGCGCCATGATGCGCCGGCGTGCACCGGACACCGCCATGCGCGTCGCCGAGCATTTTCGCGACCAGGGCCATCGCGTGCTTCTGGTGCTGGATTCGATCACCCGCTTCGCCCATGCCTTGCGCGAGGTGGCGACGGGAACCGGCGAGCCGCCGGTCGCCCGCGGCTATCCGGCCTCGGTGTTCACCGAACTGCCCAAGCTGCTCGAGCGCGCCGGACCGGGCGCCGAAGGCCCCGGGGTTGAAGGCAAGGGATCGATCACCGCCATCATTTCCGTGCTGGTCGACGGCGACGACCACAACGACCCGGTCGCCGATTCCGTGCGCGGCATCCTCGACGGCCATGTCGTGCTCGACCGCGCGATCGCCGAACAGGGACGCTATCCGCCGGTCAATCCGCTGTCGTCCATATCGCGTCTTGCCGGCAAGGCCTGGAGCGCCGAACAGCGTGCCCTGGTGACAAGGCTGAAGTCGATGATCGCCCGGTTCGAGGACACGCGCGATATCCGCTTGCTGGGCGCCTATCAGGGCGGCGTCGATGCCGAGCTCGATATCGCCGTGCGCCAGGTGCCGCTGATCTACGAGGCGCTGACGCAATCGCCCAAGGACCGCCCGTCCGCCGAGCCGTTCTCCGACCTCGCCCGTCACCTCAAGGGTAAGCTGAATGCCGATACAGGAGACTGAACGCCAGTACACCGAGCGCGTCCTGCGCGAAATGCTCGCCGAGGCCAGCGCCGCGGAGGAAGCCAGGGCCGACGAAGCCAGAGTTGCCAAGGCAAAGGCTGTCCGCGCCATAGCTGCGAAAGCCGAGGCTGTTCTAGCCAGAGCTGCCAAGCCAATCCTGCCCAGGGTTGCTAAAGCCGAGCCTGTTCTGTCCAGGGCTGCTGAGCTCGCCGTGCCCAGGGTTCCCCAGGCAGCGGCCGCCGAGATGACGCAGGCCAGCCGTGACTCGCTGATCGACGGCCTGTTCCCGCGCACCGAATGGCCGCAGCCGCCAAAGGCGCCATTTCCCAGGCTGAAAAAGAAGTCCGACCGGCGCAGCGATTTCGTTATTGCCGCGCTCGGCCTCACGCTCGGGCTGATCTGCGCCCTGTTTCCCTGGTACATCTTCTTCAACCAGGAACAGTTCGGCGTCCAGGCGATCAAGTTTGGCGGCACCGGCACCAATTCAGGACGGGCGGGCGGCGGCGTGGTCGCCCAACGCAGCGCGCCGCTGACGGCAAAGGACGCTCCCGCGGCCAATATCGATCTGCTTGCCACGGGAACCGTGCAGGATGATGCCAATCCCGCTCCTGCGCCGGACGAGCAACCCTTTCCGGCCGATGCCGCGAAATTCCGCATGGTTCATGTCGCCAATGGCCGCGCCATGATCGAGGACGATGCCGGACTGTGGATCGTCCAGCGTGGCTCGATACTGCCGGACTCCAGTCAGGTGTCTTCCATCGAGCAGCGCAACGGCAAATGGGTCATGGTCACCAGCACCGACCAGGTGATCGAACTCTCCAGGTAAACGCCCGTCTCGGGCGCCCGGCCATCCGCAAGGTCCGCGCAAGACTGGCGGCCTAGTCTTCGGGAACCCGCCCGGAGATTCCCATGGAGCCCGTTTCCCTTTTCGACCTCGCCGCCAAGCAAGCGCAATGGCTTGCCGTGCGCCAGTCCGCCATCGCTGGCAACATCGCCAACGCCAACACGCCGGGCTACACGGCAAACGATGTCGAGCCGTTCGAAAAGGTGCTCGACCGCACAGCGGTGTCGCTGCAGGCCACGCAGGCCGGCCATCTCGGCAACGCCGCGACCAATGCCGGCTTCACCGTCAAGCCGCAGGAAGATGACGGCGTTGTCATGCCGTCCAAGAACTCGGTCGTGCTGGAAGACCAGCTGATGAAGGCCGGCGAAGTGCGCCGCTCCTTCGAGCTCAACACGGCGATCGTCAAGGCGTTCCATTCGATGATGATGATGGCGGTGAAGAGCTGACATGGACGCGCTGACCGCAGCCCTCAAAGTCGCAGCATCCGGCCTCGGCGCCCAGTCGGAGCGCTTGCGCGTGGTTTCGGAAAACCTGGCCAACGCCCAGTCGACCGGCACCGCACCCGGTTCCGATCCCTATCGCCGCAAGACCATCAGCTTCGTCTCCGAGCTCGACCGGACCTCCGGCAGCTCAACGGTCGCAGTGAACTCGATCGATCGTGATCCCAGTGACTTTCCGGTCGAGTTCCAGCCCGGCAACGAGGCCGCCGACGACAAGGGCTACGTCAAGATGCCCAACGTCAACGTGCTGATCGAAATGGCCGACATGACCGAGGCCAACCGCTCCTACGAAGCCAATCTTCAGGTCGTCAAGCAGGCGCGCGACCTGATTTCCATGACCATCGACCTGATGAGGAACCAGTAATGATCAGCGGTATCGGAGCCCTTCAGTTCAAGTCCTCGATCGGCGGCGACGACGCGGTGACAAGCCTGCTCCAGGGCGGCGCCACACCCTCGGCCGGCGGCAATATCGGCACCTCCTTCGCCGAGGCGCTGAGCCAGGCGGCCTCCAAGACCGTCAACACGATGGAGAATGCCGAGCAGGTGTCGATGCAGGCGCTCAAGGGCGACGCCGACACCCGTCAGGTGGTCGACGCCGTGATGAGCGCGCAACAGGCGCTTCAGACCGCCGTCGCCATCCGCGACAAGGTGGTTTCCGCCTATCTCGAAGTCAGTCGAATGGGCATCTGAGGAATTCCGCCATGAAAGCACTCGCCATCGCCGCCACCGGCATGAATGCCCAGCAGACAAATCTGGAAGTCATCGCCAACAACATCGCCAACATCAACACCACCGGCTACAAACGCGCCCGCGCCGAATTCTCGGACCTGCTCTACCAGGTCGACCGCACGCAGGGCGTGCCCAACCGTTCCAACGCCTCGCTGGTGCCGGAGGGCGTCTCGATCGGCCTCGGCGTCAAGACGACGGCCGTGCGCAACGTGCACACCCAGGGCGAACTGACCAGCACCGGCAACAGTTTCGACATGGCGCTCACCGGCAGGGGCTGGTTCCAGATCGAGGGCGCCGACGGCGGCACGCTGTACAGCCGCGCCGGCGCCTTCAACACCAACGCCACCGGCCAGCTGGTGACGGTCGACGGCGCCAGTGTCATTCCGGCCATCACCGTTCCCACCGACGCCGTCGAGGTTATCGTCAACAAGACCGGACAGGTCTTCGCCCGCATCGATGGCCAGACCGACCTGCAGACCCTCGGTCAGCTTCAGATCGCCAATTTCGCCAACGAGGCGGGTCTGGCGCCGCTCGGCGACAACCTGTTCCAGGAAACCACGGCTTCCGGCCCGGCGAATGTCGGCGTGCCGGGCGATCCCGGCTTTGCCACGATCGAGCAGGGCTATCTCGAGGCCTCCAACGTCGATCCGGTGAAGGAGATCACCGAGCTGATCTCGGCGCAGCGCGCCTATGAGATGAATTCCAAGGTCATCCAGGCCGCCGACGACATGGCTTCCGTCGTCTCCAAGAACATCAGGTAACGGAAGATGGCCATGCCGATCTCCTGCTCCGCATTCCGCCGCACCGCGCTCGTCCTTGCGCTGGTGGCCGGCGGCATGCCGGCTTTCGCCCAGGAATCGGCAGACCAATCGGCCACTCAGATCGCCAGCAGTCAACCTGCCGGCGAGGTTGTGTTGATCCCCAACCGGGTCATCTATCCCGGCGAGACCATCGAGCTCGCTGCCCTGAAAAAGGTGACCCTGATCGCCGGCAAGCACAAGCCGGACGCGGTCGCCACCCGGGCCGAGGAACTCGACGGCAAGGTCGCCAAGCGCACGCTGCTGCCTGGCCGCTACATCCCTTCCGCTGCCGTCCGCAAGGCCTGGCTGGTCGAACAGGGCGCGTCGGTGCAGGTCTTCTTCATCGCCGGCGGGCTGACGATCTCGGCCACCGCGGTGACGTTGCAGCCGGGTGCGGCGGGCGACCTCGTCAAGGTCCGCAACGTCGACAGCGGCAAGATCCTGTCCGGAACGGTGATGGCGGATGGGACCATCCAGGTCAGCGCTTCATGATGCGCGGACTTGCCCTGATCTTGGCGGCCGTGCTCGGCTTGCAGCCGGCGTTGGCCGACGGCCTGACGCCCAAGGCCAAGCGCGAGCTCGCCGCCAAGAATGGCGGCGTCTACGACGATCCCGAATACAATCCGGCCACCACCAGCCGCATGTTCCGGGTTTCGTCCGGGCCGAGTTCGCTGCCGCCGGGCCAGGTCGCCTCGCGCATCAAGGACATCGCCCAGCTGCAGAGTTCGCGCGACAACCAGCTGGTCGGCTACGGCCTGGTCATCGGGCTTGCCGGGTCGGGCGACAGCCTGCGCAACTCGCCGTTCACCGAACAATCGATCCGCGCCATGCTCGAAAATCTCGGCATCGCCACCGAAGGCGGCAGCGCACGCGCCAAGAATGTCGCCGCCGTCATCGTCACCGCCAACATGCCGCCCTACGTGCAGTCTGGCGCCCGCATCGACATCGACGTCTCCTCGATGGGCGACGCGACCTCGCTCGCTGGCGGCACGCTGATCATGACGCCCTTGAAGGCGGCGGACGGCGAGATCTATGCCGTCGGCCAGGGCTCGGTCATCGTTTCCGGCTTCGTCGCCAAGGGACAGGCCGAGCAGCTGACGCAAGGCGTGCCGACCTCCGGTCGTGTGCCGAACGGCGCCATCGTCGAGCGCGCCGTCCAGGCCGAGTTCGACGATCAGGCGACGCTGACCCTGCAATTGCGCAATCCCGATTTTTCGACCGCAATCCGCATCGCCGACGCCATCAACGACTATACCAGCCAGCGCTTCGGCGCGCGGGTTGCGGCCGAGCGCGATTCCCGCACCGTGCAGATCAGAAGGCCGAAGGGGGTTTCGGCGGCCCGCTTCTATGCCGAGATCGAAAACCTGGTGGTCGAATCCGACACGCCGGCCCGTGTCGTCATCGACGAGCGCACCGGCACCATCGTCATCGGCAACGACGTCAAGATCTCGCGGGTCGCCATCAGCCACGGCACGCTCACCGTGCGCATCACCGAAGCGCCGCGCGTCGTCCAGCCCGAGCCTTTCTCCAGGGGCGAGACGGCCGTCGAACCGTTCACCGCTATCGACGCGAGCCGGCCCGATGCCCGCGTCGCCGTGCTTGACGGACCCGATCTCGAAACGCTCGTTTCCGGCCTCAACCGTCTCGGCGTCAAGCCGGACGGCATCATTGCCATTCTGCAGGGCATCAAGTCGGCCGGCGCCCTGCAGGCCGACCTGGTTCTGCAATAGGCGATGCCGATGACCCGCTCTCTCTCACGCCATGAAAGACGCCGCCCCGCCGCGATCCTGCTCGCAGCCGCTGTTGTCGCCATGTCCTTTGCCGGCAGCACGGCGCGCGGCGAGGAAACGGTTCGCCAGGTCCTGCCGGGCGCACCGGCCGCTGAGCCGCCGCGGCAATTGACGCGGGAAAAGGCGCCGGACCAAAGCGAGATCGAGCGCTTCTGCTCCAACATCGCCGACGCTGCCCGCGACCGCCGCTATGCCTTGCAGGCGGAGGAGATGAAGCAGCTGCAGGCCGGCATCGACCAGCGCATGAAGGCGCTGGAGGAGAAGCGGGCCGAATACGAGACCTGGCTGAAGCGACGCGAGGTTTTCCTGGCCCGGGCCGAGGACGGCGTCGTCCAGATCTATGCCGGCATGAAGCCTGACGCCGCCGCCGAGCGGCTGGCCATCGTCAACCCCGACCTGGCGGCGGCCATATTGATGAAGCTCGATTCACGCAAGGCGAGCGTCATCCTCAACGAAATGGACCAGAAGGCGGCGGCGACGCTCACCGGCATCATGGCCAGCGCAGCCCGAAGGGTAGATCCGTCATGATCCGCAAGATGCTCCTCCTGTGCACGGTCGCCGGGCTGTCCGGGTGCGGAACCAATCTGAAGGAGGTCGGCAAGGAGCCCGCTCTGTCCCCGGTCGGCTCAGGCATCGATGGCGGCAACACCTCGTCCCTCTATCGCTATCCGGAAACGCCGCCCGCGCCGGTCAGGAAATTCTCATTGTGGGATGACCGTCAGAGCCGGCTGTTCACCGACCCTCGGGCACTGTCGCAGGGTGACATCCTGACCGTCAAGATCAAGATCAACGACAGGGCCAACTTCAAGAACCAGAACGACAGGAGCCGCACCGCCAACCGCAAGCTCGGTTACGACCTCAGCGCGCAGTGGGACAACTGGAGCACTGCCGGCAAGGGCGCCGGCGCTCTCAGCTCCACCACGGACACGACGGCCGACGGCGAGATCAAGCGCTCGGAAACGCTTGAACTCAATGTCGCGGCCATCGTTACCGATGTCTTGCCGAACGGCAATTTGATGATCACGGGATCGCAGGAAGTGCGCGTCAACGCCGAGCTCAGGGTGCTGACACTCGCCGGCATCGTGCGGCCGGCCGATATCGGCGCCGAGAACACCATCCCCTACGAACGCATCGCCGAGGCGCGCATCTCCTACGGCGGGCGCGGCCGCATCACCGAGGTCCAGCAACCTGCCTATGGCCAGCAGATTCTCGACCAGGTTCTTCCGTTCTAGAATTGGGGAACACGGCACCGTGGCAAATTTCGAACAGGTTCAGCCGCGCAAGGGTCCCTCCCTTGCCATCCAGGCCATCATGCTGCTGGTCGTGACGGCGGCCGCCATCGGCATGGGCTGGATGTCCGGCGGCTATCTCAAGGGCGTCGGGGCACCTGCGTCGGTGCCGGTGGCGCCTGAGAACGAAGGCAAGACCGTGGAGCCCGCCGCGGGCGGTGAGCCAGGCGTGGGGCCGACGCTCGTCGTGCTGGCGCCAATCACCACCAACATCGCCTCGCCTGCCGATACCTGGATCAGAATGGAGGTGTCCGTAGTCTATGACGGGCCGCAGTCACAGGCCATGTCGGATGACATCCACCAGGACCTTCTGGCCCTGGTGCGCACCTTGAAGATGCATCAGATCGAGGGCGCCAGCGGCTACCAGCACCTGAAGGCCGATCTTGAGGAACGCGCCTCGATCCGCAGCCAGGGTCACGCCAAGCAGATTCTTATCAGGACATTGCTGCTCGAATGAGAAAGTTCCTTCTTGCTACCGCGATGATCGCCGCCGCCACGTCCGTCGCGGCGGCGCAGCAACTCGATCTCGGCGGCATCGGCAAGGCCGATGGCACCACCGTCGGCTACATCATCCAGGTGTTCGGCCTGCTGACCGTGCTGTCGGTGGCGCCAGGCCTGCTGATCATGGTGACGAGCTTCACCCGCTTCGTCATCGCCTTCTCGATCCTGCGCGCTGGCATCGGCCTGCAGTCGACGCCGGCCAATCTCATTCTGATTTCGCTGTCGTTGTTCATGACCTTCTATGTCATGGCGCCGACCTTCGACCAGGCCTGGAACACCGGCGTCAAGCCGCTGATGGACAACCAGATCACCCAGACCGAGGCCTTCGACAAGATTTCGGATCCGTTCCGCACCTTCATGCTGCGCAATGTGCGCGACAAGGACTTCGACCTGTTCGCCGATCTCGCCCGCGAGCGCGGCCAGACCGTTGCGCGCGACACCGTGGACCTGCGCATCCTGGTGCCCGCCTTCATGATCTCGGAAATCCGGCGCGGCTTCGAGATCGGCTTCCTGATCGTGCTGCCATTCCTGGTCATCGACCTGATCGTCGCCACCATCACCATGGCGATGGGCATGATGATGCTGCCGCCAACGGTGGTGTCGCTGCCGTTCAAGATCCTGTTCTTCGTCCTCATCGACGGCTGGAATCTGCTTGTCGGCAGCCTGGTGCGCTCCTTCAACTGATCCCCGGCAACTGATCCCTGGCAACTTGATCTTTGCCGCGCGCTCCGGCCCAAAATTCAAGCAATATATTTTCGATTAACCGTCCGGTTTAGCCCTTTGGTAGGGACTTGCCCGCATATTCGCTCGCAGATGGCGGGTGATCGATTTCGAGATCATTGGCATGATGCCGCACCGTCATACCGGGAAGCCCGGTATGTCAAAAAAACACCTGTAAAATCAAGGTACGAGTACCATGTCCAGCATCATGACGAACTCCGCCGCGTTGACGGCTCTGCAGAGCCTTAACGCCACTAGCAAATCCCTCCAGGACACCCAGGCCCGCATCTCGACCGGTTACCGGGTCTCGCAGGCATCGGACAACGCCGCCTACTGGTCGATCGCCACCACGATGCGCTCGGACAACTCCGCGATGTCCACCGTTTCGGACGCGCTCGGCCTCGGCGCATCTAAGGTCGACACCGCCTACACCGGCATGAACAGTGCGATCTCCACCATCAACCAGATCAAGGCCAAGCTGCTGGCATCCTATGGCCAGACGGATGCCTCGAAGGAAAAGACCCAGACCGAAATCACCGCTCTTCAGGCGCAGATGAAGTCCTACGCCGACGGCGCCACCTTCTCCGGCACCAACATGCTGTCCGTGAACAGCGGCGCGACAGCCACGACGGCGGCCGATGTGAAGATCCTTTCGGCGTTCAACCGTGACGCCTCCGGCGCGGCTTCGATCTCGACCATCGACGTCAAGGTGGAAAACATCAAGCTGTATGAAGCTGGCACCACCGCGACCCTCGCGAAGGGTATCCTCGACACGCTCCGCGTCGGCTCCACCGGTGTGGCCACCCTCACGGCCTCGGCCCCGACCCTGGGCGCCGCTGCTGTGGCCACCGACACCTATTCGGCCGCCAGCCTGAAGATCTTCGACACCGCGACAGGCAAAGCTGCCAGCGATACGCAGATCCAGCAGATGTTGACCGTCATCGACTCGGCGCTCGCCGACATGACCAACTCCGCCACCACGCTCGGCGCCGCCAAGAGCAGTATCGACCTGCAGAAGACCTTCACCTCCGATCTGATGGACTCCATCGATCGCGGTGTCGGCCAGCTCGTCGATGCCGACATGAACAAGGAATCGACCCGTCTGCAGGCCCTGCAGGTCCAGCAGCAGCTCGGCGTCCAGGCGCTGTCGATCGCCAACGGTTCCTCGCAGTCGATCCTGTCGCTCTTCCGCGGCTAATCACCTACGCCCAACAGTAGTTGGCACTAAAATATCGGGCCGCGCCAAAAGCGCGGCCCGATTTGCGTTTGTTCCAGCCTGGCGCAATGCTCGTTTCTTAACTGTCAAAAGCCAGCTTTTAACAGGCTGTTAACCATGCCGCGCTAGTTATGGTTAACCAATAGCTTACGACAGTTTGGCGAATCGGCCCGACCGGCACGATGCCACCCGTTGAACAGGCCCATCCGGCATGTCTGGACATATCGTCTTATGAGAAGGAGCGACTTTCTTGGCGAGCATTATGACAAACGCCGCGGCGTTAACCGCACTTCAAAGCCTCAGCGCCACCAACAAGTCACTCGAACAGACGCAGGCTCGCATCTCGACGGGCTACCGGGTCTCGCAGGCCTCGGACAACGCCGCCTACTGGTCGATCGCAACCACGATGCGCTCGGACAACTCGGCCCTGTCGACGGTACAGGATGCACTCGGCCTCGGCGCCTCGAAAGTCGATACCGCCTACACCGGCATGAACAATGTGCTGACCACGATCGGCCAGATCAAGACCAAGCTGCTTTCGACCGTCGGCCAGACGGATGCCGCCAAGGCAAAAACCCAGACCGAGATCAAGGCGCTTCAGGCGCAGATGAAGTCCTTTGCCGATGCGGCAACCTTCTCCGGCTCGAATTTCCTTGCGGTGACCTCCAAGCAGGTCGCCGCAGCCAATGATGGCGTCCAGCCCGACTCGCAGATCGTGTCCTCATTCAATCGTTCCTCGTCCGGCGCGATCTCGATCGGGACGATCAACATCGATGTCGAGGGCACCAAGCTTTTCGACTACGGCCTTGCCACCGGCGTCAAGAACTACGGCACCCTCGATCGCCAAACCTCCATCTATTCCACGGCGGCCGCCCAGACCCTGTATGACAACGCCTATGCCACAGCGATCGCGGGTGGAGGAACGGACATCGCCGCAAACACCGCCGGCCAGACGGCGGCGGGAGCTGTCGCCAAGGTCGACAACATCTCCGCCTACAACCTCGACATCACCGCGGTCGGCGTAACCGACGATATCATCACGCAGATGGTCACCAAGATCGACAAGGTCATGGCGCAGTTGACCGATTCCGCCACCATCCTCGGCTCGGCCAAGAGCAGCATCGACCTGCAGAAGACCTTCACCCAGAGCCTGATGGACTCCATCGACCGTGGTGTCGGCCAGCTCGTCGATGCCGACATGAACAAGGAATCGACACGGCTCCAGGCGCTGCAGGTTCAGCAGCAACTCGGCATCCAGGCGCTGTCGATCGCCAACAGCGCCTCGCAGAGCATCCTGTCGCTGTTCAAGAGCTAATCGCAGGCGCCACCGGCGCCCTCCTTTCGCATCCCGCCCTCCTTTTCGCACTCCGATTGACGGGCCGCGCCGCAAGCGCGGCCCGATTTCATTTTCGCACAAGCTTCGAAGACTACTGTTCCGGCGGACAGTCATGCTGGGAGTCGTCGAACCGTGCCGGAACAGATCCAGAGCATCATCTCGAATCTTCGCGGCTTTGGCGTGAAGCGCCTTGCCATGCTGGCTGGCATCGCCGTTCTGGTGATGGGCGTCATCGGCATCGCCTCGGTCTATCTCAACCGTCCCGCCTACGACACGCTCTATGTCGGGCTCGACCGCGCCGACGTGAACCAGATCGGCCTGGTGCTGGGCGAAGCCGGCATCGGCTTCGATGTCGGCGCCGACGGAACCTCGGTGCTGGTGCCGGCCGGCACCACCGCGCAAGCGCGCATGCTGCTTGCCGAAAAGGGCCTGCCGACCAGTGCCAATGCCGGCTACGAATTGTTCGACAATGTCGGCTCGCTCGGCCTCACCTCCTTCATGCAGCAGATCACCCGCGTGCGCGCACTGGAAGGCGAGATCGCCCGCACCATCCAGTCGATTTCAGGCATCAAGGCGGCGCGCGTCCACATCGTCATGTCCGAACGGGCCAATTTCCGCCGCGACGAACAGCAGCCCTCCGCCTCGGTGGTCATCCGCTACACCGGCATCGACGCCGAGAAGAGCGCCATGTCGATCCGCCATCTCGTCGCCGCCGCCGTCCCCGGCCTGTCGGCCGACAAGGTGACGGTGCTCGATTCCAGCGGCAATCTGCTGGCCGCGGGCGATGATCCTTCCAACACCAGCGCCGCCCGCACGCTCGGCGTCGAGCAGACCGTCGAGGCGCAGATCGGCGACAACATCCGCCGTGCGCTGACGGCCTATCTCGGCCCCGACAACTTCCGCGCCAGCGTCAAGGCCGAGGTCAACACCGACACCCGCCAGACGGAAGAAACCATTTTCGATCCGAATTCCCGCGTCGAGCGCTCGGTACAGTCGGTGCGCGCCAACGAAAACAACAACCAGAAGCAGGCCTCGACCCCGGCCAGCGTCGAGCAGAACCTGCCCGAGACCCAGGCAACCGCCACCGACGGTCCGCAATCCTCTTCGCAGAACGACCGCAAGGAAGAGATCACCAACTACGAGATCAATTCGAAGAAGATCGCCACCGTTTCCAACGGCTACACCGTCACCAAGATGTCGATTGCCGTGGTCGTCAACCAGCAACGGCTGATGACCATTCTCGGCAAGGACGCCACGCCGGAGCAGATTGCCAAGCGCGTCGCCGAGATCCAGAAGATGGTGACCTCGGCCACCGGCTTCGACGACAAGCGCGGCGACCTCATCGACGTCTCGGCGGTCGAGTTCATTGACGGGCTGGACGGCGAGGCGATCCCGCAGGCTGGAATGCTCGATTCCATCGGCCAGCATGCCGGCACGCTGATCAACGCCGGCGCCTTCATCGTCGTGGTGTTCCTGGTCGCCTTCTTCGGCCTGAGGCCGATGGCGGCGGCGCTGACGGCAAAGGCGACGCCGGCCCTGTCGGGCCCCAGCTACGATGAAGTCCAGCGCTCGCTGCCGACACCGGAAGCAAGCGCCAACGCCGAAAGCGCTGCCGTCGGCGCCCTGCCCGGTTCACGCCCAGGTCCCACACCGCTCGACGATCTTCGCCAGAAGATCAGGCCGGCGCCGCAGGATCGGCTTGCCCGAATGGTCGACCTCAACGAGGAACGCACCGCGCAGATCCTGCGCAAATGGGCCGCCCAGGAAGTCGCGGTGTAAACCATGCCCTCCGTAGCCCTTTTCGACCTTCTGCCTGATTTCGGAACCCGCACGCAACGTGCCGGCCAGCCCCGGCCCACGGCCGATCCCGAACGCAAACCCGAGACGCCGGCGCCACAAGCCGATATCGGCACGCTGATCGCGGAAGCGGTTGCCCAGGCTGAGGCGGCGCTAGAGGCACGCCTGTCGATTGCCCATGAAGCCGCGCTCGAGGCCGAACGCCAGGCCAATGCCGAGGAAGCAAGGGTATTCCTCGAAAGCCTCGGCGACGATGTCGGCAAGGCGGTCTCGTTGCGCATCGATGCCATGGAGGCGCGCGTGACCGCACTGGTCGCGGCCACCGTCGCCCGCATGATCGGCGGCATCGTCAGCGACGATCTGCAGAAACGCTCGATCGAGGCGCTTGCCGGCGCGATCCGCGAAGCGGTCGGCGATGCCGAAGCGGTGCGCATCGCCGTGCGCGGGCCGCTCTCGCTGTTCGAAACACTGAAGGCATCGCTCGGACCCCGCGCCGCCAATCTCGACTTCATCGAGACACCAGGCTTCGACCTCACGGTTGCCATCGACGAGGCGGTGTTCGAGACACGCATGGCCGAATGGTCGACGACCCTTTCCGAGGTTCTGGCATGAGCGTCGCCGACGCCGGACAGGTTCACCAGGAGATCATCATCGTTCGTCGTGGTCACGACGACCATGACGATGCCCATCATGGCGGCGTCTGGAAGATCGCCTTCGCCGACTTCATGACGGCAATGATGTGCTTCTTCCTGGTCATGTGGCTGATCAATGCCGCCAACGAACAGACCAAGGCGGCCGTCGCCAGCTATTTCAACCCGGTCAAGCTGGTCGACCGCAATTCGAGCCGGAAGGGTCTGGAGGATCTCGGCGACGGTCCGCGCGCGATCGGGACGACGGCCGACAATCCGCAGAAGGCGACCAACAAGGCCGGCCAGGACGGTGATGGCTCGGCGGACCGCAAACAGGACAAGCAGGAACTCCCGCAGGCGGAACACTCCGACGAGCATCTGTTCGCCGACCCCTACGCGGTGCTTTCGGAAATCGCCACCGACACCGGCGTCATGCAGAATGTCAGCCAGAAGGGCGATGGCGGCGCGCAGGCCGCCGGCCCGGCGACGGGCGCCTCCGGTGGCGCTTCCTATCGCGATCCCTTCGAGCCGGATTTCTGGTCGCAGCAAGTGGCGGCGCCCGGCGCCGAAGCCAGTGCCCAGCGTGCCAAGATCGAGGGTGATCCGGTCAAGCCCGGTGACAAGGTCGCCGAGATGCAAGTGCTCAAGGTCAAGGCCGTGCCGCCCGTCGCGGCCGCACCGCTCGAGCCTCTGGCAAAGGACGCGACCGGCAAGCAAGCCACGAACCCCGCCACGGCAATAGCCAAGGCTAATGACGCCAAGCCAGGCGAGACCAAGCCGGGCGAGACCAAAGCCGCCGACGCAGCCAAGGCCGAGGCCAAGGCGCAAGAGGCCGCCAAGCCCGACACCGGGGAGAAGGCGCCGACCGCCGCCGCCGTCAAGGCCGCGGCCGACGTCAAGCGGCAGTTGGCCGATGCCTTCAAGCCAGGTGACAAGCTGCATGACGGCATCTCGGTGGAAGCCACCGACAAGGGCGTCGTCATCTCGATCACCGACCAGCTCGACTTCGGCATGTTCGAGGTCGGCTCGGCGCTGCCGCGCCGCGAACTGGTGCTGGCGATGGAGAAGATCGGCCACATCGTCAACAGCCAGAAGGGCACCATCAGCATCAACGGCCACACCGACGCACGGCCGTTCCGCAGCGACAGCTACGACAATTGGCGGCTGTCGACGGCGCGCGCGCATTCGGCCTACTACATGCTCGTGCGCGGCGGCGTCGACGAACGCCGCATCACTGAGGTTGCCGGCTTCGCCGACCGCCAGCCGAAGGACCCGGCCGATCCGTTGGCGGCTGCGAACCGCCGCATCGAGATCCTGATGGCGACCGGCGGATGAGGCGAGCGGCCGTCACCAGCCGGTTGATTGGCCTGTTGCTGCTGGCCGGCGGATATCCGTCGGCCGGCTTCGCCCAGGACGCGCTGCAGCCGTATCAGCTGGTGCGCTCGCTGCAGCTCATCCAGGACCGCATCGCCGCCGGCGATCATGCCGCCCTGCCGATGCAGGCCAAGCTGCTCGAGATGGTGGATGCGCGCCTGCGCGCGGCGGACGCCAAGGATTTCAACGATCCCAAGAACTTTCGCGCCCTGCTTGTCTACGGCATGAGCGGCGGCAACCCGGTGACTGTCGAGGCCGCCACGTCGCGCGCCACGACGGACCCGCAAAGCCTTGCCGTGGCCAACGGTGTGATCGACTATCTCAGCGGCCGGCCCGGCGAGGCGATCGAAGCGTTGAAGCCGATCGATCCGATGACGCTGCCCCCCGATCTCGGCGCCTTCCTTGCCCTGGTCAAAGGCTCGCTGCTTGCCGGCGACCAGCCGGCGGCGGCGCTCGGGTTGCTCGACGAGGCAAGATTGCTCAGCCCCGGCACGCTGGTCGAGGAAGCAGCACTGCGCCGCTCGGTCGGCATTGCTGTCGCGCAGGGTGACGCGGCACGCTTCGCGCTTGCGTCAACCCAGTATGTCGAGCGCTACCTCTATTCGCCCTATGCCAGCCAGTTCGCCGACTCCTTCGTCTCCGGCGTCATCGCGCTGCATATGTCGATCAGCCAGGACAAGCTGGCCGACATCACCTCGATGATGGATTCCGAGCGCGAGAAGGTGATCTATCTGCGCATCGCCCGCCGTGCCGCGATCGACGGCCTGAACGACCTGTCGGCCTTCGCTTCGGCGCGGGCTGAGCAGGGCCGCGACGGCAACACCAACCAGGACGATCCGCGCGCCCTGCTTTACGCCAGTCTTTCCACCGTCACCTCGGGCACCATCGAGGACGTGCGCGCCAAGCTCGGCAAGATCGACCGCAGCAGGCTGTCGGAAGGCGACCGCGCCTTGCTCGACGCCGCTCAGGCCATTGCCGGCGAAGTCGTCGCGCCGCCCGCCCCCCTCCCCGAGGAAAAGCCGGCTCCTGTTGCGGTCAAGCAGCCTCCAGCGCCCGAAACCGTCGCGGCGCAAGGCGCCGACGCCAGCGGGCTGCCACCCGTCGAAGGCGCCATCGCGGAGCACCCTGCCGTCACTTCTGCCTCCGGCGGACCAGCTACCAGTGCTCCGGAAACGCCGGCGGTTGCGGCTGCGCCAGCCGATGCGGCGACTGTCGTGCAGGCTTCGGCACCATTGCCCGCAGCCAGTCCCGAGCCCGCCGATCCGACCGACGCCGCCATGACCAAAACACGTCGACAGCTCGACCTGATCGACCAGATGCTTGGAGCCGCCCCCAAATGACCACCAGCCTAGGCTCGGCCTTGCCAGGATTTGCCACCGCGCGCGCCACGCCGGAGCAACCGGCTGCGAATGGCAAGAAGGACAACGCAGGTTTTAGCAAGATGCTGCACGGCGAGGCCAGTCCGGCCCGCCCGGAACGGCAGCCGACGACCGAAACGGGATCGCGCGAGCAACGCTGGGGCAAGCTCGCCGCCGGCCTTGCCGGGCATGGCGGCAAGGCCGAGCCGGCATCAGCCGATCCCGGAAAGATCGTCACGGCCAAGGTGCCGACCGCGAAAATCGGCAAGGACGACCTGAAAGCAAAGTCGCACAAGGACGATGCCGACGCCGAAGAGACGGCGCCGGACGCGGATGCCGTGCCGCTTCAGGACCATCTGCCGCTGCTGATCGCGTTTCATGACCTGCGCCATTTCTCGACATCGGCCAAGGCAGCCGGGCGCGATGCGGCTACCGGCGAGAGCCCGCCGGACCCGGCGCTCGACGGGCAGGCTCCGCTGCCAAAGACCTACCGGTCGAAGTCCACGGCCGGAAACGAGGTCCTCGAAACCAAGTCGAAGCCGGAGCAGGTGTCGATCGTCGATGGGCCTTTGACCGAGCTGGACGGCCAGCCGCCGAGCGCTGCCGGCGCTGCCCCCAGCGCACCGAAACGCGACACTATCGTGACGGCCCAGAAGCTGCCGGACACCACAACCGCCGATGTCCCCGGCGTGCAATCGAAACATGCCGCGCCGGAGATGAAAAGCATCGAGGATGTCCAGTCCTCGTTACGGCCCGAAGCGGGAAAACAGTCCTTGTCCGCCGCCCGCATCGACGTCGTGTCGCAACAGAGCTTCCCGGCGCCACCGCAAAGTCCCATCAGCCAGGCAGCCCTCAATGTGGTCAATGCCATAGCCGCCGATGGCGGCCCGCAAAAGGCCCTTTCGGCCTCATCCGCGGCCACCCAGTTGGCCAGCCCTGTTGCCGTTCCGACACATGTGTTGAAGATCGAACTTCACCCCGCCGAGCTCGGCATGGTGACGGCCAACCTTCGCCTCTCCGGAGAACAACTTTCGATTGAACTGAAGCCCGAAACACACGACGCTTATCGTCGGTTGTCCGCCGACAGCGAGGCCATCGTCAAATCGCTGCGCGGGCTCGGTTTCGAGGTTGACAAGGTCACGATCCTACAACCTTCGGTAGCGGTTCCTGCCGCAACCCGTACCGATGCAAGCGCCCCCTTGCCGGTGGCGGCAGGCCGCGATCCGTCATCCTTCCAACCTGGAAACCCGGGCGGCGGCAATGGTGGAGCGGGTGGTCAGCAACCGGGTCGGCAATCCGCAGGAAACCGCAATGATGACGCGCAGGACTACGGCCGCGGCACTTCAGCTTCTCGCGAGCGCGCTGGCGACGATATGTTTATCTAGCATCGCGAGCGCTGCCGCTGCCGCCACCAACCCTTGCGAGCCGGAGATCCTGCGTGCCGCCGACCGCTATGGCGTGCCCGCCGGCATCCTCTATGCCGTGGGCCTGACGGAAACCGGAAACAAGGGCAGCCTTCAGCCTAACGCCTTGAATATAGAAGGAAAAGCGGTCTTCCCGAGAAGCCGGACCGAGGCCCTCGCAGCCTTCGCCAATGCCAGGCGCGAGGGCAAGACGCTGATCGATCTGGGCTGCATGCAGATCAACCATCACTACCACGCGTCGCATTTTCGCAGCGTCGAGGACATGCTCGATCCGCGTCAGAACGTCGACTATGCGGCGCGCTTCCTGGCCAGTCTCCATGCCCGTCACGAGACCTGGTCGATGGCTGTCGCCCGCTATCATGCCGGCCCCGACAACGATCCGGCACAGAAGATCTATGTCTGCCGTGTCATTGCCAACATGGTCGCCACCGGCTTTGGGAAATGGACCGCGAACGCCCGCGGCTTCTGCAACCCGTAAGCGCATCTTCTGCATCTAATACACGGTTCGCGCAGTCATGGCTTATCGTTTTGACTTGGCCAAAACTTGCCGCCGAAAGCATATCTGGTTGCACGCTAATGCAACCGCTGCGATTCCAGACTCCCAAGAAACTAGCTACAAGAAATGACGGTTGTTCAGGATTCTCGCCAGCGGATACCCCTTTTCTCACGGGGCAAATGATTTGATTCGGAGGCGGGCCGATGATTGTAATCGTTGACGAGCGCGAGCTCGTAACAGAGGGATACAATTCACTTTTCGATCGTGAGGGTGTCGCCTGTGCAGGCTTCGCGCCGGGCGAGTTCGGCGAGTGGGTAAGCTCGGCGGCCGACACCGACCTGAGATCGGTCCGAGCCTTCCTCATCGGCGACTGCCGTGAAGGCTCGATCTCTCCCCGTCAAATCCGCGACCGCACCGGCGCGCCTGTCATCGCCTTGAGCGAACAGCATTCGTTGGAAAACACGCTGCGGTTGTTCGAGAGCGGCGTCGACGACGTCATTCGCAAGCCCGTCCACATCCGCGAGATCCTCGCCCGCATCACCGCCATCCGCCGCCGCGCCCAGGAAGATGTCGCCTACACCGAGATCGGCGCCATGCGCATCTTCATGGATGGCCGCGACCCCGAGATCGACGGCCAGCCTTTGCCCTTGCCGCGCCGCGAGCGCCGCATCCTCGAATATCTGGCAAGCAATCGCGGGCGCCGCGTCACCAAGACCCAGGTTTTCAACGCCATCTACGGCATCTTCGACGAAGAGGTCGAGGAGAACGTGGTCGAAAGCCACATCAGCAAATTGCGCAAGAAGCTGCGCGAGAAGCTGGGCACCGACCCGATCGATTCCAAGCGCTTCCTTGGCTACCGGCTCGTCTTCTGATGCAGCCCCGCGCCAGCCTCGCGCAAGACAGGACGCGTAGCCTCGTAGCCAGTGGCATGCACATTGGGGAGACGTTTCGATGAGCCTCTACGGAATGATGCGGACCGGCGTTTCCGGCATGAATGCACAGGCAAACCGGCTGTCCGCCACGGCCGACAACATCGCCAATTCCGACACCACCGGCTACAAGCGGTCCTCTGCCGAATTTTCGACGCTGGTCATGCCAAGCACGGGCGGCGCCTACAATTCCGGCGGCATCACCACGACGATCCGGCAGGCGGTCAGCGATCCGGGCGTGCTTCAATACACGACCTCGGTCTCCGACCTCGCCGTCAACGGCGATGGTTTCTTCGTCGTTCAGGATCCGAGCGGAACACCTTTCCTGACCCGAGCCGGCGCCTTCGTTCCGGATGCGGAGGGCAGGCTGGTCAACGCGGCCGGCTTCCAGCTGATGGCCTACAGCTACGCCAACGGCGTGCCGGCGGCGACGGTCAACGGCTTCGAGGGACTGACCCCCGTCGTCATCTCCGACCAGGGGATGACGGCAACGCCGAGCACCGAGGGTACCTACAGCGGCAACCTGCCGGCAGGCGCGACGCCGGTCGCCGCCGGCAACCTGCCCACCACCAACGCGGCGGGAGCGCAGTATACGTCGAAATCCTCGATGGTCGCCTACGACAATCTCGGCAACAAGAAGCTGCTTGACGTCTATTTCACCAACACGGGCGCCGGCACGTGGCAGGTGGCGGTCTTCGATCAGTCGAAGGCCACCGCCGGGACGTCGTTCCCTTACACCGGCGGCGCATTGGGCTCGGCCAACCTGACCTTCGACGCCACCACTGGCAAGCTCACCGGCGCCGTCAACAGCGTCAGCCTGACGGTGCCCAATGGCGCGGCCTTTTCGCTGGACCTGTCGACACTGACCCAGCTCGGCGCCGGCTTCACCGTTTCCGACGCCCAGGTCAACGGCAACGCACCGAGCACCATCGACAAGATCCAGATCAGCAAGGACGGCACCATCTCGGCGCAGTACAAGGACGGCTCGACCAAGGCGCTCTACAAGATTCCGCTGGCCGATGTGCAGAGCCCGGACCAGCTCACCGCGCTGCCCGGCAACGTCTACGCACAGGGCACCGAATCCGGCGCGGTCCGTATTGGCTTTGCCAATGAAGGCAAGGCCGGCTCCATCATCTCCGGCGCCCTCGAGAATTCCAACGTCGATATCGCCGAAGAACTGACCAACATGATCGCGGCACAGCGCAGCTACACCGCCAATTCGAAAGTCTTCCAGACCGGTTCCGATCTAATGGACGTCCTTGTCAACCTGAAGAGATAAAACGGGCACCGCCCGTGAAAGACCCGCATGTCGCTGTCCACTGCATTGAGCATCGCCCAGTCGGCGCTTATGAACACCGCGAAGCAGACCAGCGTTGTCTCGCGCAACGTCGCCGACGCCGACAATCCGAATTATTCGCGCCGCCAGGCCGTCGTCACCAGCACGGCGCCGGGCGCGCGTTCGGTTGATATCCAGCGCGCCACCAACGACCTGCTGTTCCGCCAGAACCTCGGCGCGCTGTCGGCCTGGAGCGGCCAGAACGCGCTGTACAGCGGCATGGATCAGCTGGGCGTTTCGGTCAATGGCGTCGACAACGCGTCCTCGCCCTCGACGGCGATCGGCAATCTGCAGCAGGCGCTGCAGCTCTACGCCACCTCGCCGTCCAACCAGAACCTCGGCGCCAGCGTCATCGACGCCGCCAAGCAGGTTGTGCGCTCGCTGAATGAGGGCTCCAAGGCCGTCCAGGATTTCCGCACCCAGACCGACAGCCAGATCGCCACGGCGGTCGACGACATCAACTCGCTGCTCAGCCAGTTCCAGGATGCCAACACCGCGGTCATGTCCGGAACCCGTTCCGGCACCGATGTTTCCGATGCGCTCGACCAGCGCGACGCGCTTTTGAAGAAGATTTCGGACTATGTGCCGGTCTCGACCTTCACGCGCGGCGACAATGACATGGTCATCACCACCGGCGATGGCACGACGCTGTTCGAAACCATTCCGCGCACGGTCAGCTTCGCGCCGTCGTCCGGCTACACCGCAGGGGCCGCCGGCAATGCGGTCTATATCGACAATGTGCCGATCTCAGCGGGGACCGGCGGCAACACCAGCGCCAGCGGCAAGCTTGCCGGCCTGCTGCAATTGCGCGACAGCGTCGCCTCGACCATGCAAAGCCAGCTCGACGAGACCGCGCGTGGCCTGATCACGGCCTTTGCCGAGACCGCACCTTCGCTGCCCAATGCCGCCGGCCTGTTCACCTGGTCCGGCGCACCGGCGGTGCCGGCCGCGGGCACGCTGGTCAACGGCCTTGCCGCTTCCATCAGCGTCAATGCGGCGATGGACCCGAGCGCCGGCGGCAATCCGACGCTGCTGCGCGATGGCGGCGCCAACGGTGCCGCCTATGTCGCCAACACCGGCGGCGGCGCATCCTATTCCAGCCTTCTGGTTGCCTATGGCGATCGGCTCGACCAGCCGATGACCTTCGACCCCGCCGCCGGGGTTTCGGCAACGTCCAGCGTTTCCGACTACGCGGCCAATTCGATCGGCTGGTTCGAGGGCGTGCGCCAGCAGGCATCGACCGCCTCCGACGCCAAGGAAGCGCTGGCGTCGCGCAGCGCCGAGGCGCTGTCCAACGCGACCGGCGTCAATGTCGACCAGGAAATGTCGCTGCTGCTCGACCTCGAACACACCTATCAGGCATCGGCCCGGATGATGAAAACCGTCGACGATATGATGACGGCCTTGCTCAACGCTGTGGGATAATCCATGACTTCAGTCTCGTCAGCCGCCATATCGAACGCCATGCGCTACCAGCAGATGCGCATGCAGGCCGAGCTTGTCAAAGCCACGAAAGAGTCATCGACTGGCAGGGTTGCCGATGTCGGCCTGGCTCTCGGAGGGCGCACCGCCCAGTCCGTCACCTTCTCGCGTGATCTCGACCGGCTCAATGTCATCATCGATTCGAACGGCCTGGTCGGCGCCCGGCTGTCCTCGACGCAGACCTCGCTCGGCCAGCTCGCCAGCGCCGCGCAGGCGCTTCTGTCCAGCCTGGCCACCGCGACATCAAGCGATTCCTCCGACAGTCTCGCCCAATCCTCCGGCAAGACGACCATCCAGCAGCTGACCTCGATCCTCAACACCAGCGTGAACGGCGAATATCTGTTCGCCGGGACCAACACCGACGTCAAGCCGATCAATGACTTCACCGCAGCCGGCTCTCCCGCCAAGGCGGCGTTTGACGCCGCCTTCGTCGCCAATTTCGGCTTCACCCAGGACGACCCGGCCGCGGCCAACATCACCGCCGCCCAGATGGACGATTTCATCACCAACGACGTCCTACCGCAGTTCACGGGCTCGGGCTGGCAAGGCAACTGGTCGAACGCCACCGACCAGCAGATCGTCAGCCGCATCGCCCTCAACGAAACCACCCCGACATCGACCAGCGCCAACAGCGAGGGCATCCAAAAGCTCGCCATGGCGGCGGCCATGGTCTCCAGCCTGATGTCCAGCAACATCAGCCGGGCCGCGAAGAATACGGTCATCAGCCGCTCCACCTTGCTGGTCGGCGAAGCGCTGAGCGGCATTGGCCAGCTTCAGTCCGAAACCGGTATCGTCCAGAAGCGGGTTTCCGATGCGAACGACCGGATGAAAACGCAGGTCGACCTTTTCGAACGGCACATTCTCGATCTGGAAGGCGTCGATCCGGCCGAAGCCGCGACCCGGGTCGCCGACCTGACACAGCACATCGAAACGTCGTTCGCATTGACCGCGCGCCTGCAGCAGCTCAGCCTGTTGAATTACCTGACCTGATAACGCTTAACGGAACGGTAGAGCCCCACCGATGTACCAATTCTCCTACGCCGACATCCAGAGCACCTCCGTTGCCGACGCCAAGGACCGCGAGCGGGAGCTTTTGACCCGCTCGATCGACATGCTGTCGGCGTCGGCGGCCGCCGGCCACGGCTCGATGGAGGCGGTCGAGGCGCTGCATTTCACCAACCGCGTCTGGACCGCCTTCGTCGAGGATCTCGGCTCCAGCGACAACGCGCTGCCCAAGGAACTGCGCGCCAACCTGATTTCCATCGGCCTGTGGCTGCTGCGCGAGGCCGAGGACATTCGCCAGGGCCGCACCAACAATTTCGAAGGGCTGATCGAGGTGTCCCAGATCATCCGGGACGGCATTCAATGACCAACACGCTGAAGATATCGCTGAAGCCGAACGAGAAGATCTACATCAACGGCGCCGTCATCCGCGTCGACCGCAAGGTCACCGTCGAATTGATGAACGACGTGCAGTTCCTGCTCGAGAGCCATGTGATCCAGGTCGACGATGCCTCGACGCCGCTCAGGCAGCTGTATTTCATCCTGCAGGTTATGCTGATGAACCCGGCCGGCGCGGCCGAGGCGCGCGACATGTTCCGGCGTTCGCTGCCGCTGCTGCTGGCAAGCTTCGAGGACACCCAGATCTGCGCTGCGCTGAAACAGATCGACCGCATGGTCGGCGAGGATCATATCTACGAGGCGCTGAAGGCGATACGCGCGCTCTATCCGCTCGAACGCCGCGCGCTTGGCGACGATGACTATGTTCCGGGTGCCGCGCGCCCGCTGGCTGTGGGAGCACGATACTGATGAACGTGGACATGACGACGACGATACCGACTGGCGCCAACCAGGCCAGCCAGCAGACCTCGAAGACAGCGGTCGACTACCAGTCGTTCCTGAAGCTTCTGATCGCCGAGATGAAGAACCAGGATCCGACCAAGCCGATGGATTCGACGCAGTATGTCGCCCAACTCGCCACCTTCTCGCAGGTCGAGCAGTCGGTGCAGACCAACACCAAGCTCGACCAGATCATGTCGTCGTCGGCGCTGTCGCAGGCCGACGCGCTGATCGGGCGCTCGATAACCTCCGCCGACGGCAACACGACGGGCACGGTGGCGTCGGTGCGCCTCGCCAGCAGCGGCCTCATCGCCGTGCTGCAGAACGGCACCGAGGTCGCGGTCGGCCCGGGAGTCTCGATCAAGGCCGCGAGCTGACGCTTCCGGCAGGGCCAGTCCCATGAACGAGGCCGACGCTCTCGACATCGTCCAGTACGCGGTGTGGACGGTGCTCACCGCGTCTGCCCCGGTGGTGCTGGTCGCCATGGCGGTCGGCATCGGCATCGCCCTCATCCAGGCGCTGACGCAGGTTCAGGAGATCACCTTGACCTTCGTGCCGAAGATCGTCGCCATCATGCTGGTGGTGGCGCTGACCGGCCCCTTCATCGGCAGCCAGATCTCGGCCTTCACCAACGTCATCTTCGAGCGCATCCAGAACGGGTTCTGAGCAATTCATCGAAAAGCCGCGCCGCGGCTCTGTCGGCGGCCAGACCACGAGCCGCCTCACCGATGCGCTGCATGCGCAGGTCGGTGACGCGCGCTGACCCATAGGCGTCCTCGGGCCGATGGGGAACAGAGACGTGGACCTCAGCTATCCCATTGTTGGACCATGACCTTTTTCGAAAGCCGTTCGCCCTTTGCACCATCATGCCCTACTTTCGGCAAATGATCTGAGCAAACGGATCGTCTGACGAATCGGCACGACATGGCAGGGATCCACCGATGATTGACGAAAAGCCGGAAAGCGAGGGCGTCTCGGCGCTGGCGCCTTTCCGGCACGGCATTTTCCGCGCCGTATGGGCCGCAAGTCTCGTCTCGAATTTCGGTGGCCTGATCCAGGGCGTCGGCGCCGCCTGGATGATGACCACGATCGCCACCTCGCCCTATCAGGTGGCCCTGGTCCAGGCTTCGACCACCTTGCCGATCATGCTGTTTGCGCTCGTCGCCGGCGCCATCGCCGACAGTTTCGACCGCCGCAAGGTGATGCTGGTCGCCCAGACCTTCATGCTGGTCGTCTCGGTGCTTTTGACCCTGTTCACCTATTCCGGCCTGATCACGCCGTGGACGCTGCTGGCCTTCACCTTCCTGATCGACAGCGGTACCGCGCTCAACAGTCCGTCATGGCAGGCCTCCGTCGGCGACATCGTGCCCCGCAACAAGGTGCCGGCCGCCGTCGCGCTCAACTCGATGGGCTTCAACCTGACCCGCAGCGTCGGCCCGGCGATCGGCGGCATCATCGTCGCCGCGGCCGGTGCGGCGGCGGCCTTTGCGGCGAACGCGGTGAGCTATATCGGCCTCATCGTCGTGCTGGCGCGCTGGAACCCGGACCTGCCGGTCTCGACCTTGCCGCGCGAATCGCTGGGTGCCGCCATGGGCGCCGGTCTGCGCTATGTCGCCATGTCGCCCAACATCGGCAAGGTGCTGGTCAGGGGCGCCGCTTTCGGCTTCAGCGCCGGCGCGGTGCTGGCGCTGCTGCCGCTGGTGGCGCGCGACGTCGTCAAGGGCGATGCCCTGACCTACGGCATCATGCTCGGCGCCTTCGGCATCGGCGCGGTCGGCGGCGCGCTGATCAGCGTGCGGCTGCGGCAGCTGCTGTCCAGCGAGACGATGGTGCGCTCAGCCTTCGCCGGCTTTGCCGCCTGCGCCTTCAATGCCGCCGTCAGCCATCATGCCTGGCAGACGTCGCTCGGCCTGCTTGTCGGCGGTGCCTGCTGGGTGATCGCCCTTTCGCATTTCAACGTCACGGTGCAGATGGCGACGCCGCGCTGGGTGGTCGGCCGGGTGCTGTCGGTCTATCAGACCGCGACCTTCGGCGGCATCGCGCTCGGCAGCTGGATCTGGGGCGTCGTCGCCGATGCGCATGGCGCCGAGACCGCGCTGATCGCGGCCAGCATCGCCATGCTGGCCGGCGGCGCCATCGGCCTGCTGCTGCCGCTTCCGCAACAGCAGATACTCAACCTCGATCCGCTCAACCGCTTCAAGGAACCGCACCTTGCGCTCGACCTGAAACCGCGCAGCGGCCCCATCGCCATCATGATCGAATACATCATCCGCGACGAGGACGTGCCGGAGTTCCTCGCCACCATGGCCGAACGCGGCCGCATCCGCCGCCGCGACGGCGCCCGCAACTGGACGCTGGCACGCGACCTCGAAAATCCGGCGATCTGGATCGAGCACTATCACACGCCGACCTGGCTCGAATATGTGCGCCACAATGGCCGCATCACCCATGCCGACGCCGTCGTCGGCGAGCGCCTGCGGGCGCTGCACAGCGGCGGCGAGCCGCCGCGCGTGCGCCGCATGATCGAGCGCCCGACGAACGCCGGCACGGCCCTCGTGATGGCCAAGGGACCGATCGAACACTAGCAGGAGGTGTTGCGCCTCTTCTTGTGAATGTCATTAACCTTCGCCCGACAGGTCCCTGCGCGCCTTGTCGAGTTCCTCGGCATAGCGCCGCATCAAATGGCCTTCGGTCAGCAGCCCCAGCACGATGCGGTCGGTGAAATCCTCGACCACGGCGAGCTCTTCAGCGCCGGCACGCTGGAAGGTCTCGGCGGCGGACTGCACGTTCATGCTGGGCACCAGCACGGCGCCCGTGTATTTGGCAAGATCGCGCACAGCCACCTCGCCATCGGAAGGATCGCTGTGCAGTTCGGCCACGATCAGCACGCCGACATAGTGATCGCCCGGGTCGACGGCGATGACGCGCTGGGCCGAACCGAGCGGCACTTGCCTGCGGAAGGCCGCCAGCGTCGTCGAGGCATAGATGGTCTTGATGTCCTTGCGCATCATCGAGCCGACGGTGAGGCTGCGCATCCAGCCGACGTCGTGGGCGCTGCGGATGGTCTCGCCGCGCAGATGGAAGCGCCATGTCGAGAAGGAGTAACCGAACGTCTCGCGCACCAGGATGGCCGACATGATCGAGGCCGCCAGCACAACACCGGTGAGTGTCAGGTCGCGGGTCGATTCCAGCGCCAGGAAGGTCATCGTCAGCGGGCCGCCAACGACGCCGACAGCGAGCGACGTCATGCCGACGACGGCGGCAACGGCGGGGTCGATGCCGGTGGCCGGCGAGACGAGCGCCATCACACCGGCAAACGCCTTGCCGAGCAGCGCGCCGAGGAACAGCGAGGCGAAGAACAGCCCGCCTCGAAAGCCCGAGCCCAGGGAGATGGCAGACGCCGCCAGTTTCAACACGAAGACGCTGGCCACCACGGCCAGCCCATAGTTCATCGCGAATTCGCGATGCAGCGCGCCATGGCCGCTGGACAGGACCTGCGGCGTGACCAACCCCAGCAATCCGACGATGACGCCGCCGATGACGGGGCGCAGCGACGCATCGATCGACAGCCTGTTAAAACCGCGTTCGATCAGTGTCACCAGATGCATGATGGCGATCGAAGCCGCGCCGCCGAGCAGGCCGAGCAGCAGGAACGGCACGTACTGGCTGGCGGTCAGCGCCGGCAGGCCCGCAAGCTCGAGTGGAAACGGCACGCCGCCAAACATCTCGGCGGTCAGAGAGGCCGAGATCGCGGCAGTCATGACCGGCGCGACATTGGCGAGCGAATAGATGCCGATGACCAGTTCGAAGCCATAGAAGGCGCCGGTCAGCGGTGCGTCGAAGGCGGCGGCGATGGCGCCGGCGGCACCACAGCCGACCAGGATGCGGACATCGTTGCGGCGCAGCCGGAAGATGCGCGCCAGCCGTGATGCCAGGCCGGACCCGACCTGCGTGTAGCCGGCTTCCAGCCCGACCGAGGCGCCAAAACCGCTGGAGATCATCGTCTGGCCGGCGATGATGAAGGTGTCGGTGAGCGACATGCTCCCGCCATAGAGTGCGTTGGCTTCGATCGGGTCGATCGGCGTGCGGAATTTCCGCAGTCTCAACCAGATCACGGTCAGCCCAAGCAGGATGCCGCCGATCGCCGGTATCAGCGCCTGTAGCGGATTGGCGAGCGAGAACATGCCGGACAGCCGGCCGCCGGGCTGGACGCCGAACAGCAGCCCGTGCAGGTCCTGCACGATCTGGCTCATCGCCGTGACCAGGATACCCGCCATCACCCCGACGACACCGGCCAAAATGACCACCGCGACGCCGCGCGCCTCGAGCAGCGGCAGCGATCTGGTCAGCACCGCGCGCAGCCGGCGTGCATAGACTTGCGGTTGGTTTCTGGAAAGCACCGGGGCGGCTCGCCGACATCAGAAAAGGCAGTGGAAAGCCCGCCTGATACGCCCGGCGACACGGCATGGCAACCACAATGGCGACAGACAAGGCGCCATTGTGGCATGGCCGTCCGGTTGCGGGCCGCGGCTGCCTCTGTTGGACCGCGAACGGCGCTCGCCGGCCGAAGAGCAGCCGGCTGGCGGACCGATCAGGTCGGCTTGGGATCGCCGGCCTCATAGAGCACGAGATTGCGCTCGCCGATGCCAAGTGCCGGCCAGCTTGCACGCCAGTCCGCAAGGTGCGGCGAGCGGAAATGTGCATCTAGCGCTGTCCTGTCGCTCCAGACTTCCGTGACCCGGATGAGCCCGGCATCGAGCACGTCCTGCGCGTAGGAATATTCGAGGCAACCGGGCTCTGCGCGGCTGGCCGACATCATGCGCTCCATCGCCGGTCTTGCCTGCTCCAGCTTCCCGGTGGGTAAGCGGATGGTGCCGATGATCAGGAGCATGAGATTTCCTCTTGGAAGCCGTGAGCCAGAGCGCAGTAGCCAGTCTCCCACCCTCGCGCAAGCTTGGCCGGTTAGGCTCACAAGGCTGCCGCGCGGGCAGGCTTGGCATTTTGGGGACGACATGGCGATCAGCGAAAGCATCCAGCCCGGCGCAGTGGCCAAGAACGGCCGCGACGTCTTCTTCGCCATCGGCATCGTCATCATCCTGGCCGTGCTGTTCCTGCCGATCCCGGCCTTTCTCATCGACATCGGCCTTGCCTTCTCGATCGCGCTTTCGGTGCTGATCCTGATGGTGGCGCTGTGGATCCAGCGGCCGCTCGATTTCTCGTCATTCCCGACCGTGCTGCTCATTGCCACCATGCTGCGGCTGTCGCTCAACATCGCCACCACGCGCATGATCCTGTCGCATGGCAATGAAGGCACGCACGCGGCCGGCTATGTCATCGCCGGCTTCTCCAAGCTGGTGATGGCCAGCGATTTCGTCATCGGCCTCATCGTCTTCATGATCCTCATCGTGGTGAACTTCATCGTCATCACCAAGGGCGCCACCCGTATCGCCGAGGTCGGCGCCCGCTTCACCCTCGACGCCATCCCCGGCAAGCAGATGTCGATCGACGCCGACCTCTCCGCCGGCATGATCGACGACAAGACGGCGCAGCTGCGCCGCCGTGAGCTGGAAGAGGAATCCTCCTTCTTCGGCTCGATGGACGGCGCCTCGAAATTCGTCCGCGGCGACGCCATCGCCGGCCTCATCATCACCGCCATCAACATCGTCGGCGGCATCGCCATCGGCTATATCAGGCATGGCATGGGCATGGGCGAAGCCGCCGACGTGTTCATCAAGCTGTCGGTCGGCGACGGCCTCGTCACCCAGATCCCGGCGCTGATCGTCTCATTGGCCGCCGGCCTGCTGGTGTCCAAGGGCGGTACGCGCGGTTCGACCAACCAGGCGGTGTTCGGCCAGCTCGGCGCCCATCCGCGCGCGCTTTACGTGGCGGCATCGCTGCTGGTGCTGCTCGGCCTGATGCCCGGCCTGCCGCTGTTTCCGTTCTTTGCGCTGGCCGGTGGCATGGCTGGCCTCGGCTACGTCATTCCGATGCGCCACAACCGCGCCGTCGCCGCCGCCGAAGCGATCAAGGACCAGGAGAAGGCGACCAAGGTCGAAGAGGAAAAGAACTCGGTCAAGGCGTCGCTCGCCACCGCCGAGATCGAGCTCCTGATCGGCAAGCAGCTGTCGACCCGGCTGCTGGTGTCGCATCAGGAACTGGTTTTCCGCATGGCCAAGATGCGCAAGAAATTCGCCACCCAATACGGCTTCGTCGTGCCGGAAGTGCGGGTCGCCGACGATTTCGCCATCCCTCCAAAGAGCTACCAGATCAAGGTGCACGGCACCGTGGTGGCCGAATACCAGATGCGCGTCGGCGAGATCATGGTGCTGCTCGGCAACCGCGACATACCCGAAATACCGGGCGAGGAAATCCGCGAGCCGGCCTTCGGCATGCGCGCCTATTCCGTGGTCGAAACCTTCGCCGAAGATCTGAAGCGCGAGAACTACACCTTCGCCGACAACATGTCGGTGCTGCTCACCCATCTTTCCGAGGTCATCCGCAACAACCTGCCGCAGCTTCTGTCCTACAAGGACATGAAGGCGCTGCTCGAACGGCAGGACCAGGAATATCGCAAGCTCGCCGACGAGATCTGCACCACGCACATCTCCTATCCCGGCCTGCAGGCGGTGCTGAAGCTGCTGCTCGCCGAGCGGGTCTCGATCCGCAATCTGCATCTGATCATCGAGGCGATCGCCGAGATCGCGCCGCATGTGCGCCGCACCGAGCAAATCGTCGAACATGTCCGCATCCGCATGGCCCAGCAGATCTGCGGCGACCTCTCCGAGGGAGGCGTACTCAAGGTGCTGCGTCTCGGCAACCGTTGGGATCTGGCCTTCCACCAGAGCCTCAAGCGCGACGCCAAGGGCGAGGTGCGCGAATTCGACATCGATCCGCGCCAGCTGGAAGAATTCGGCCAGGACGCGACCAAGGCGATCAAGAAATATCTGGAGGCCGGCGAGCGTTTCGTGCTGGTCACCGCGCCCGACGCCCGTCCCTATGTGCGCATGATCATCGAGCGGCTGTTCACCACGCTGCCGGTGCTCAGCCACGTCGAAATCGCCAAGGGCGTCGAGATCAGGGTGCTCGGAACCATATCGTGAGCGTGCTTTCGCAAGGCGTCGTCATCGCGGCGTTCCTCGCCTTCTGCCGCATCGGCGCCTGCTTCATGCTGATGCCCGGCCTGTCCAGCGCCCGCGTCCCGGTCCAGGTCAGGCTGTTCGTGGCGGTTGCCGCCACCGGCGGCCTGCTCGCCTTCCTGTGGGACCGCATCTTTCCCTTCGTCGACCCGCGCCCGCAAATCCTGGTGCCGATGATCATCTCGGAACTTCTGGTCGGCGGGCTGATCGGCGCCATGACCAGGCTCTACATGGAAGCCTTGCGCTTCATGGGCTCGGCCATCGCCATGCTGATCGGCTATGGCGGCACCGGCGGACCGGCGATCGAGGAGCCGGAGCCGCAGGCGGCGCTTGCCGCCATCATCTCGTTCTCGGCGCTGTTGATGCTCTTCGTCTTCGATTTCGACCATGAGATCATACGCGCGCTGGTGACCTCCTACACGGTCGCGCCGGTCAACATCTTCTTCAACCCGCAGGCCGCACTCGTCGATGTCACCGACACGGTGTCGGACACATTCTTCCTGGTCATCCGCCTCGGCAGCCCGTTTGTCGCCTATGCCATTCTCGTCAACCTGACGATCGGCTTCGTCAACAAGCTGACCCCGCAGATCCCGATCTATTTCATCTCCCAGCCCTTCATCATCGCCGGCGGCATGATCATCTTCTATTTCGCCGTCGGCACCATGCTGTCGCTGTTCGTCGCCGGCTTTGTCGACCTGACATTGGCAAGATAGCCATGAGCACACGCAGGGACCGCTTGAAGAAACTGGTCAAGGTGCAGGAACAACTGAAGGCGCTGCACGAAACCCGTCACGCCACCTTCCTTGCCGCGGCCAGCGCCGCCGAGGCCGAAGCCCGGGATCTGGTCGGGCATTTCGACCAGGCCGATTCCCTTTCCGGCCTGTTTCCCGATCTCTACCATCGCCGCATCGCCAGTGCGGTCGGACGCCAGGAGGCGAGCCTCGAAAGCGCCAGGCAGGAGGCCAGCCTCATCGCAGCGGCTACCGCGCGCACCAACATGGTCGAGCGCGCCTACAAGGACGTGCGCAACCGCGACGAGCGCGAACGCTCCGACCGCGAGCGCCTCGACCTGATCGCGCAGAAGCGGAGCGGGGAGTAGCCAAGGGAACTCTGCGATTGAGCTAACGGCGAGTTTTATTGTCCACATTGCGAACGGCAGGTTTGCGCCTCATCTCGGTCATATCGACAGATCTTGCTGGTGCCCGGAAGCAGACATCGCGGGGATCATTGTGGAGGTCGTGGTCACGCCAGACCTGCGCAGGGACAAGCGCTAACGTCTCGTCTCGACCCTTCGACGGCGTTCACCGCTGCTGAGGGCAATGGCTGCCTTGGGGTCCGCAAGCAGATTCAATTTGACTGTAGGCAGCGGTGCGCGAAAGGCATTCCGTTGCCGCCCACCCTCTATATATCGCGGTCACCCCATCGCCTATCGTTACCGGCCCGGTAACTGAGCGATCACGTTGCAATCGACCGTGCGGTCTGAACGCGCGGTGTAGGCCGCGTAGATCATCTGACCCGTGTTCATGGAGATTTCACGCACGAGCTTTCGACGGACTGCGATGGCGAACATAGCGGCCTCGGTGACGCCGATTGCAAATGCGTCTGGTCCGCCAATGACGCAGCGCTCGAAATAGGATTGCAGGTTGGAAGGGTCGTACATCGCAAACCCGTCTGCCCCGCCAATGCGGGGCAGTGCGATAGGCAGTCCGTTGATCGTTACACCTTCCGCGAGAAGAACCTGCCGGATGGGGTCAAGGAGCGCTCCGGCGTTGTTGGGACCGTCGCCTGATACGTCGATAACCCTGCGCGGGCTGCGCAAGCCACTCTTCGCGAACAGATCATTCGCGGCCGCCAATGCGCCGGAAATCGACGTTCCGCGGCCCTCAGTCAACGACAGCGCCGCGAGCCTGTCTGCCACAGCCAGAGTGTCGTCGAGGCTTTCGACAATTGTCCACGGCATAATGACGGTTTGCTGATTTGGCCCGGCCCACTCCAGATAGAGCACCGCGATTCTGCCCCGCTCTCCCGACTTGATTGCCCTCGCGATGTCCGCGTGGCGGAAGGCACCGACATAGCCGTCCCGTTGCACTCTTTGCTCAACTTTGCTCATCGAGGGCGAGACGTCGACGGCAAGGATCAGTTGCAGATCGACTTCGGCCAGGTCGCCCGCGGGACGGTCGGTAGAGTAAGCCTGTGACGCCATCGCGAAGGACAGAGTGAGCAGGCAGACGCCCATGAGCCGTAGCACCGGTCTTGCGCCCGCACTTCGAGCAATCTGCACCAAGTAGTCCATGGCGAGCGTCTCGCTGACAATGCAATTGTCGGTCCGAGGCGTCTCCTGGGTCACGAACGGCTTCCGATCATTCGCCGAAATCTGCGCTCCCCGCCGGTCTGGATGGTGAACACTCTTCGCAGCGCGAAACCGTGCTAAGATCGAAGAATTGGACTGCGGCTTCGTGCTTGAGGGAACCGGCTTGAATAGCTCGCCTCCCACGACGTTCGTACTCAACGGCGTGACCGCCGATCTGAGCAGCGAGACCTTGCGCGACAAGTCCAACAGGACAATCGCACTTCGCCACCAGGCCTTCGCGGTGCTTCGTCACCTTCTGGAGAACGCTGATCGCGTCATCACCAAGGACGACCTGATGAAGGCGGTCTGGAACGGGATAGCCGTGACCGATGACAGCCTGGTGCAGTGCATTCACGAGATCCGTGGGGCGCTCAACGACAGCCGGCAGGCCGTCGTGCAGACAGTGCCGAGGCGCGGTTACAGGCTGGTCCTTCCCTCAAATGCCGGACCGAGAATGGCCACCATCCTGGCCGCCGAAGTGGCCGCTGAGGGCCGGCCGACAGGCAAGGATGAGCGGATCTCTGCTGCAACTTTCCGGGCGTACAGGCAGATCATCGATCGGCTGCTGGTTCAACATGCGGGTCGCGTGTTCTGGAGCGCCGAAGAGAGCGTCGTCGCCGAGTTCACCGGCCCTGTCGAGGCGATGCGGTGTGCAAGCGAGATCCAGCATGACGTCGATAGGCGGAACTGCGAAGTTCCCGAGACAAAGCGCCTGCGCTTCCGCATCGGCGTTCACCTGGGTTATGTCGTCGCCGAGGGCGACCACCTCGCGGGCGAGGCAGTCGAGGTCGCCGCTCATCTGCAAACGTTGTCACGACCGGGCGGGATTTGCGTCACGGAAGCGGTCCACGCCCAGGCTCAAGACCGACTCTCGCTGGAATTCGTCGATCTCGGCGAGCATAAGCTGAAGAACGTCGCACGCGTCTTGCGCATCTACCGCGTACCCCTTGCTTCGGAGGAACCGGTCAGGTCGCCATTTCGCGGTCTCGATGCCTTCGAATTCGAAGATGCCGACCTCTTCTTCGGCCGAGCGCGGGCGATTGCTGCCTGCACTGCAAGACTGGAGCAGCAGGCAGCCAGCGGTACGGCATTCCTCCTTATCTACGGAATGAGCGGTTGCGGCAAGTCTTCCCTCCTGCGTGCTGGCCTGCTGCCGTCATTGACCCAGCCTGGAGCCGTGGCGGGCATATCCTTGTGGCGCCGCTGCCTGATCCGCCTCTCCGAAGGACCGGATGCATTCGCTGTGCTGGCTGCGGCACTGCTTAGCGAAGCTGCTGTGCCGGAGTTGTCCTGCGAAGTAACAGTCGCGGAGTTTGCTCTGCTCTGCAGGAGCGCGCCGGATCGGGCGCTGGCGATGGTCCGACAGGCACTTGGCAAGGCGGCCGGGTCGGCCCACTCGCAGATCAGATTGCTTGTCGCCATCGATCAGCTGGAGGAGCTGTTCACGACGGAGAAGCAGCCGGCGACGCGCGAGGCCCTTGTGCGGCTCATGGCGGTGCTAGCCGCGAGCGGACTGGTCTGGGTGATCGCGGCGATCCGTTCGGACTTTTTTCACCGCTGCGGTGAGGTCCCGGGTTTCTCGGCACTCAAGGACGGCCTCTCCAGCTACGAACTCCTGCCGCCGACCGGCCCAGAGATCGCGCAGATCATCCGCGAACCGGCGGGCGTTGCCGGGCTCCGCTTTGAGGAGAGTGCCGAGTTGGGGCGGCTCGATGATGTGCTGCAGAAGGCAGCAGCTGCCGATCCCGGATCATTGCCGCTTCTCGAGTTTGTGCTCGACGCGTTGTACCAAGCCGGCCGCGAGCGCCGAGTTCTAACCTTTGCGCATTATCGCGCGCTCGGCGGGCTCGAAGGCGCAATCGCGCGCCGCGCCGATGAAGTCGTAGACTTACTCGCGCCCGAGATCCAGGAGGCCTTACCCCCGGTGCTGGGCGCCCTCACCACAGCAAGTCCAAGCGATGGAACGGTGACGGCACGTCCGGCCCTGCTCACCGAAGTTGCAGGCACCCCCGCGCGATCGGCTCTCGTCAGGGCCCTGATCGACGCACGGCTACTCGTCAGCGATGAGGACGCCGGAGGGCATGTCTTCGTCCGCGTTGCACATGAAGCACTGTTGAGCCGTTGGCCGCGCGCCGGTGACATTGTGAATGCCAACCGGAACTTCCTCGAGACGCGCGACCGCCTCAGGGCCGACGCCCACCGTTGGCACCTGGAGAGTAGGAATCGAGAGCTTCTCCTTCCGTCCGGCAAACGTCTCGCGGAGGGCGAAGAGCTGCTGCTGTCAAGACGGGAGGAGGTCGACGATGATGTCCTTGAATACATCGAGGCATCTTTGCGCGCCCATCAGCAGAGAGAGGAGAAGGACCGGCAGGCAGAGCTGGCGCTGATCGAGGCCGCCGAAGAGGCAAAACGCGAGCGCCTGGAGCGCGAGGCCGAGCGCCGGAGCCTCGCGGCTACTGCCGCAAACCGGCTTGCCGGACGTACGCGCAATGCCGCGATTGTGGCGATAATGCTCGCTCTCATAGCGGGCGCAGGCGCACTGGTCGCCTTCAGGGCGCAGGAGGAAGCAAGGTGGCAACGCGACCAGGCGCTGCGCAACCAGTCTCTTTCGCTCTCCTTTCTTTCACAGCAGTCCACGGCGACGGGCAACACCGAGGCTGCGATCCTCTTGGCGCTCGAAGCACTGCCCTCGAAAGACCAGTCCGAGCGGCCATATCTCTTTGAAGCAGAGGCAGCCCTCTACAAGGCCCTGCTGGCGCACCACCAGATCAAAATCTTTCGGCATGCCGCCGGCGTTGCGGATGCGGCGTTCAATCCGAGCGGCGATCACATCGTCACTGCATCCTACGATAAAACTGCAGGCATCTGGGACATCTCCAGCGGTACCGAAACTGCAGTTCTAAAAGGTCATGAAGGGGCCGTGGAGAGGGCTGAATTCAGCCCGGACGGTAGCCGTATCCTGACGGCCGCGAGGGACGGCACTGCGCGCGTCTGGAACGCCATCTCGGGAGAACAGCTCTTCATCCTGCAGCCGGTAGGTAATTATCCAACGGCAATCTTCAGCCCGAATGGAAACCAGGTGCTGACGGCGGGGGAGAACAGCGATGCAGCGCTCTGGGACGCTCGGACCGGAAAGAAAGTCGTGAGTGTAAGCAGCGACGGATATGCACGGGCTGGCTTCAGTCCGGACGGTCGCAGCTTCGCGACGGCACGCAAGCACTTTGTTTCGATCTGGAATACCGCAGATGGCGCACTGACGCGGTCAATCCGGGTGAACTCCAGGCCCTACAGCCTGGCGTTCAGCCCGGACGGAAGCCGGCTGCTGGCTGGCGCGTGCGGTCCGCTTTCATACGGCGGCACTTCCAGCCTCTTAGATGTGTCGAAAGGAACGGAGATCGCAAAGTTCGCAGGCCAGAAGAGCGACACGCAATTGAACGGCGTGATTTTCAGTCACGGGGGTCAGCGAATTGCCACGGTATCACTCGACGGCGCTGCCCGGATTTGGGATGGAGCGTTAGGAACGCTGCATGACCTGCTCGGCCAGGAGGTTTCGGGTTTGAAGCTGGCTGATATCGGTGCGGATGAACGCGATGAGGAGATGAACGGTGCTTTCACCCCGGACGACCGCTTCCTGGCGACCGCTTCGGTCAATGGGCCGATCCGCATCTGGGACGTTGAACGCGCCTCGTTGGTCACGACGATCGCCGGTCATGAATCTTTGGTCGAGCATCTGGAATTCAGCCCGGTTGACAGCAACATCCTTCTCACTGCTTCACACGATGGCACATCTCGGCTGTGGGATGTCGACGGCGCACTGACGACGACGCTCTCTCATGAATATCGGCCGACTTTCGCGGTCTTCAGTCCCGACAATGTCCACCTGCTGACCGGTGGCGGCGACAGCGCGGCGCATTTGTGGGATGTTCTGAGCGGGCGCGAAATAATCCGGCTCGATACACATGAGATCGTTCAACGTGCGACGTTCAGTCCCGATGGAAGGCGCGTCGCGACGGCATCTCTTGGGGGCCAGGTCCGAATTTGGGAGGTGGCCAGGGGATTCGAGACCGCCCAGTTCCGATCACATGGCGGACTGATCCAGATCCAGTTTGGTCGCGATGGTAAATCGCTTGTTTCCGCTTCGATCGACGGTACCGCGCAGCTGTGGGACGCGGCGACCGGCACCGAGCTGGCCGTCATCAAAACAAGCAGCAAGCTGCCGCAGGCCATTCTTAGCCCCGACGGACGTCTGATCCTCGCGGCCAGGGAAGACAATGCGGGCCACCTCCTGAAGGCGGGCGGGGCTGAGCTTAAGGCTCTTGTGGGGCATCAGGATCGCATCACTGCAGCGGCCTTCAACCCGAACGGTCAACTGGTCGCCACGGGCTCACTCGACCACACGGCCCGAATTTGGTCGACCACGGACGGAGCAAACGTCGTAACGCTAGAGGGACATACCGACGAGGTGACGGTGGTCGCTTTCAGCCCCGACGGTCAGTCGCTGCTGACTGCCTCACGCGATGGAACCGTCCGTATCTGGAGCGTCTCTGGCGGACTGGAAAGGGCCGTTCTTAGGGGCCACAGCGGCGCGGTGGACAGCGCCCAGTTCAGTCCCAGTGGTTTGTATGTCGTGACCGCGTCGTCCGAAGATCGCACGGTCAGGCTATGGGCGACGCAATCGGGGCGCCAGATTGCTGTCCTTGCCAGCCAGGACGAAGCGACCGTTCGACCGGGCCTTACACGCGCAGCCTTCAGTTCCGACGGCACCCAGATCGCAATTATTTCCGGTGAAGAAAGGGTCCGTATCGTTCGCGTCTTCCAGACACCCAACGACCTCATTGACTTCGCCCGGCGCACCGTGCCCCGCGAACTAACCCCTTGCGAGCGGCGAAGCTTCTTCCTTCCTGAAGACCCTGCAACTGGTACTTGTCCGGGCTGATGTCGGCAACGGGGTCAGATCTTGCCGCTTGAGCCGGCCGCCGGAACGGGCAACTTAGCGCCGCATGTCGGCCATAGAAGTAGATATTGCCGTGGCCCGGAAGCAGACATCTCCTGAGACCGCGCTGTAGGTGGCGTCGCGACATGAGCGGCCCTCCGAGCACATCTATGTTCGCCATCCGCCTCGTTTCGTGGCGGCCTTCCCGCAGCCGGATTCAATCCGCATGCTTGGAACCAATGACGGGCCAGACTGTTCACCTATAGCTTTGATACGACGCTGCCGTGCCCGGCCGGTGGTAAGCGGCGATCTTAAGGAGTTCGCATCGTGAAGATTTCGTCCACATTTCGTTCAGTCGCGTTTGCCGTCATCGCCGCTGCGGGGGTAAGCCTTGCCAGCGCCGCGCATGCCGAGAGCGGTACGATCCGCTTCTCCGTCTACAAAGCTGCCTTCTTTGTGGGTGGCTCTGGAGGCGAGGGCACGCTGACCTTCCATGGTCGCCGCTATCCCATCTCTGTCGGCGGCATCTCGGGCGGCCTCGCCTTCGGGGTTTCCAAGACCTATTTCCAAGGTACCGTTCGCCACATTCGCCGCGTCCGAGATGTAACGGGGGTCTACGGGGCGGCGGGCGGTGGCGGCGCGCTCGGCAAAGGGGCCCAGGTGATCGTCATGACCAATGACAAGGGCGCCCAACTCGAACTCTCAGGCAAGCAGGTAGGCCTGCAAGTCAACGCCGATCTCAGCGGTATGGCCATCACGGTGAAGTAAGGCCTGTCGCTCCGTTCGTCGTCCCTGCAGTTGGCCCACGACGCTGAATACAAACGTCGACTTTCTAGCCCTACCATCTCGGAAGCTGCCATTCCGCTTCCGTGAAGAGTTTCGGGCGCCGGCAGGCGTACGAAAGTCCCCGAGGAAGGAACCCGCGGGCCACAGTCGATGGCTATGGAGATTTC
>NZ_JBHLYT010000031.1:0-35551 GCF_042431665.1 Mesorhizobium kowhaii | reverse complement strand
GCTGCGGGCACCCTTCCGACAGCCAGAGCCAAACGTGCGCCCATTATTCAAGCCCAAACCACCCCTTCTGCGCGCCGCGTAACCCCAGAGAAATTACCGGTCTCTCGTCGCAAATGCGGCATTGGTACCCAAGCCCGCGCCTGACATGCTCTTGTACGCACTCGCCGGCTTGGCGTGGAGCCCCGCGATGCCGTCATGGTGGGCGACAGCGCCATCGACATCGATGCAGCGCACAACGCTAGCCTGCCGGTCGTCTTCCTTCTCAACGGCTATATGAGAAGCCCCAACGAGGCCGCCGAAGCCGATCTGACTATCGCCGATCTCGGCGATCTTGCAGCCGCCATTGAAGCGATCTGGGCAGTCGGCCGACCTCGCTTTTCGAAAAGCACTTGACGCCTGATGGCCTAAACTCGCGATTGATGTCTATGTGTCCCGCTGCTAACAAGATACGCAGAGTGGAAACCATCTTTCATGGATCAGCCAGGCACGATCGTCATTCTAGCACGACCCGGAAGCGAATGGAGGTCGCCATGCGAGGTGCTTTCGGAGCGCTATGCCTATCGGGTTGTCCTTGCAAGTTCCCCTGCCGAGGCGCTTACGGCGATGAGCAGTATCCAGGTTGACTTGGCGATTGCGGAAGACGGTGGTGACGACACGAGCGGGCTTGACTTTCTAACCCAGCTGCGCGTCTCTCATCCTGACATTGTGCGCGTGTACGTAACCCCAGATTCGCACCGCGTGTCCATGCAGGCGCTGGCGCGAGCGGCGATCTACCAATTCCTTCTCACTCCACTCGACGCCGTGCAGCTTGGTCTGGTCGTAGAGCGAGCACTGGAGACTCGCGAACTGGCTCGCCGCCATCGGATTCTCGCGCGCGAGTTCAAGATCTCTGGTGCCTCGCTCATCTTCGGCGAGCGCAAAGGCTCGCCCTTTCGGCCGGAAAGCCAACGCTTCGAGAAGCTTGTCTATGTCAGTGAGAAAATGGCTGAGATGTGCGACCTGGCACGCCAAGCCGCCACCACGGAACTGCCGATCCTCATTCAAGGCGAAACCGGCACTGGAAAGGAATTGCTTGCGCGCGCTGTCCATTACAATTCGACGCGACGAACCAGTCCGCTGCTTGTGCAAAATTGCGGCGGAATGTCGGACGAATTGTTGCAGTCTGAGCTGTTCGGCCACAAGCGCGGCGCATTTACCGGAGCAATCTCTGATCGTCTCGGACTGTTTCGCGCTGCTGATGGGGGCACGGTGTTCCTTGATGAGATTTCGGAAGTGTCACCTTCGTTCCAGGTCAGCTTGCTGCGCTTCCTTCAGGAAGGAGAAGTCAAGCCGCTGGGTGCAGATAAGGTCCTTCATTGCAACGTTCGCGTCATCGCGGCTTCAAACCGTCCGCTTCATGATTTGGTCGCGCGAGGCGAATTTCGACAGGATCTCTATTTTCGACTGAAAGGTTTTGAGTTCGAAGTGCCGGCGCTGCGTGAGCGGCCCGATGACATCGCGCCGCTCGCGGAATTTTTCGCTGCCAAGCACGCGGACGCACTCAGCCGAAAAATCCTTGGCATCAGCGCCAGCGTCATCGACAAACTCTCCAATGGAGAGTTTCCCGGCAATGTGCGCGAACTCGAGAATGAAATCCGTCGTATGGTGGCGCTGGCAAAGGACGGCGAGTATCTAACGACTCGAAATATGTCGCCTGCATTGCTGAACGCCGCGCCGCGTCCCAAAGGGGATGGGGCAAGCATCTTCCAGCCGGAAGGTGTGACGCTAAAGGATCAGGTCGAAAGCCTCGAAAAGCAAATTGTCCGCCGGGCGCTCACACGTCACCACTGGAACCAAAGCCGTGCTGCCGACGAGCTCGGCCTGTCACGCGTCGGTCTTGCCAACAAGATTAAGCGATATAATCTTAACCACAATTAGGTGGTCGATCAGTACGGCACCACTGTAAGTCGAACCGTCGTCATCGCCGGTTTCCGCAATCGCGGGTATCGCCAGTCGGAGCAAAAAAGCCAGCCAAAATTCTAGGGCTTGGGCCGGAGCTATGGCGGAAACTGGGTGATGACGGTTTGAGGAGAGCGGCGTATCGAGGCGGGTGACGAAGCCTGCCAGAACCTCTCAAGGAGAGCGATACGCCATGAACAAGACTATCAACATTGTTCGCCTTCGTCAGCCCGACGAAATTGATGATCCACTGACGGATGTGCTTCGCAGCGGCGCGCGCAAATTGCTTGCGCAGGCGATGGAGATGGAAGCCGACGCGTTTCTTGCCGAGATGCGGGATCTCAAGCTTGGCGATGGCCGTGACCGGCTTGTCCGGCATGGTCACGGCCCGGAGCGGAGCATCCAGACGGGCATCGGTCCGGTGCCTGTCAGCCGGGTGAAGGTCCGGGATCGCGGCGCGACCGACGAAGCGGACCGGGTCCGGTTTTTCCTCATCGATCCTGTCGAAATGGGCGCGTCGGACGCGCAGTCTGGATGCGCTGCTTCCCGTTCTCCACCTGCGCGGCGTTTCGACGGGGGATTTTCAGGACGCTCTGGCGGCCCTCTTGGGCAAGGAGGCGCCGAACCTGTCACCCTCGGTGATCACGCGGCTGACGGCACAGTGGAACGCCGAATACGATCGTTGGCAAAAGCGCGATCTTTCGGCGCGCCACTATGTCTATGTGTGGGCGGACGGGATCTATCTGCAGGCCCGGATGGAAGACCATGCCGAATGCATGCTGGTTCTGATCGGCGCCACACCCGAGGGCAAGAAGGAACTTGTCGGCTTCCAGACCGGTATTCGCGAGGGTGCGCAAAGCTGGTCGCAAAGACGCTTTCGATGGGATTGGTAACCGACGTTCGCAGATGATCCCAGTGTTCGGCGAAGACGGCAATTGCCGTCTCGGCGGAGGCCCGGTTGGGAGCGAGATAGATTTCGCGCAGGTCTGCCTTCATGCCGGCCTGCACCGATTTCGGCACCGGGGAAATCGTAGAACGCCAGCAAGGCATTCTGATCTTTCGTCAGGCAGTCGACCGCTTTGGCATATTTCGCGTCATATTTTTCGACGCTTGTTGAGAACGTTGGCTGTCTTGTGCACCCAGCATCGCTGGTGTTTGGTGCCGGGAAGGAGCTCATCGAGCGCCTTCCAGAAGCCAAGCGCGCCGTCGCCCACGGCAAGATCGGGCGCGATCTTAAGGCCACGACGCTTGACGTCGACCAGCAGCTCGCGCCCGTTCGCCACCGCACGGTGCGTACCAAGGGCTCGCTGTCCTCGAAAACCGCCAGGCTGATGGTCTTCAAGCTGGTCATGGCCGCAGCCAGGACGTGGCGACGATTGAAAGGACAAAATCAGTTGCCGAAACTCATCGCAGGTGCCAGGTTCCTGGACGGAATCGAGGTCATCGAAACGAAGCCGCAGAGCGCCGCTTGATCAGCCTCGTCATCCAAATTCCAGCATAGCTCCTTGGGCCGATGGCGACAGTTCTTGGCGCTCCCGAGGAGCAGACCATCGGCCATTGGTGCAGCCGCTGCCGAGGCATCTGGTACGGCTATCTGCTTGAGGTCGCTTGCCCAGTCTGCGGCAACAGGCATGGCTGAGGGCCTTTCTGGCGCGGCAAGCCCTTGGCAGAGAGGTAACCTTCCTTGCACATGAAAATGAAGTATGCGCAAAGCACAGCCTCATTGCCGCAGCGCAATATATTGGTTGGCGGATTTTGCTGGCTTTTTTGCGTTTCCACAGATTGGCACGAAGGTTGCTTTTCTCCTTTTTGAACGGCTGCGCCAAAATGCAGCGTCGATCAGGATGAGGGAACTATGGCCAATCTTCTATGGCTCCAGGGCGGAGCCTGTTCCGGCAACACGATGTCGTTCCTCAATGCCGAGGAGCCAAGCGCCTGCGATCTGGTGACGGATTTCGGCATCAATGTGCTTTGGCACCCATCTCTGGGCATGGAGCTGGGCGACAACCTTAAGAAACTGCTGAGGGCGCTGACCTCCGGCCAGATGGCGCTCGATATTTTCGTTTTCGAAGGCACCGTCGTGAACGCTCCAGACGGTACGGGCGAATGGAACCGCTTTGCCGGGCGGCCGATGAAGGACTGGGTTGCCGATCTCGCCAAGGTGGCGAATTTCACAGTCGCGATTGGCGACTGTGCGACTTGGGGCGGTATCCCTGCGACGGCCCCCAATCCGTCCGAAAGCAACGGGTTGCAATTCCTCAAGCGCGCCCATGGCGGCTTTCTCGGCAAGGATTACAAATCCAAGGCTGGCCTTCCGGTCATCAACATTCCTGGTTGCCCGGCCCATCCCGACTGGATCACCCAGATCGTGGTGGCGGTGGCCACCGGGCGTGCTGCCGATCTGACGCTCGACGAGTTCCAGCGGCCAAAAACCTTCTTCACGTCCTTCACACAGACAGGTTGCACGCGCAACATGCACTTCGCCTACAAGGTTTCTGCGACCGAGTTCGGCCAACGCAAGGGCTGCCTGTTCTATGATCTGGGCTGCCGCGGGCCGATGACGCATTCACCCTGCAACCGAATTCTGTGGAATCGGCAGTCGTCCAAGACACGCGCTGGGATGCCGTGCATGGGTTGCACCGAGCCGGAATTCCCGTTCTTCGATCTGGCCCCTGGCACTGTTTTCAAGACCCAGACGGTCATGGGCGTCCCCAAGGACATGCCCAGTGGCGTCGACAAGATTGGTTACGTCAAGCTGACCGCCGCGGCCAAGGCGGCGTCTCCGCGCTGGGCTGAAGAGGACATCTTCGTCGTCTGAGCCAGTTTTGTCCCAAATTCGCTAGCGATCAAACTTCATTTCAGAAAGGTCATCGACCATGTCCGCTGCTATACAGACACTTGATATTTCACCTGTTGGCCGCGTCGAGGGTGATCTCGACGTCCGTGTCGACATCAAGGACGGTGTTGTCGTCAACGCCTGGACACAGGCTGAACTCTTTCGCGGCTTCGAAGTTATTTTGCGTGACAAGGATCCGCAGGCAGGCTTGGTGGTGACACCGCGAGCCTGCGGCATCTGCGGGGCGTCGCATCTGACCTGCGCCGCTTGGGCGCTCGACACAGCATGGAAGACCGAAGTTCCGCGGAACGCTATTGTGGCGCGCAATCTCGGTCAGATCGTCGAAAGTCTGCAGAGTTTGCCCCGCCATCACTACGGTCTGTTTATGATCGACTACACCAACAAGAATTACGCCAAGTCCAAGTTTTATGAGGAGGCCGTCAAGCGCTGGGCACCTTTCACGGGCACCAATTATGAGATCGGCGTGACCATTTCGGGACGGCCAGTCGAGATTTATGCGCTGCTCGGCGGGCAATGGCCGCATTCGAGCTATATGGTACCAGGTGGCGTAGTGTGTGCTCCCACGTTGACGGATGTCACCCGTGCCTGTGGTATTCTTGAGCACTTCAAGCGTAATTGGATCGAAGCCGTGTGGCTCGGCTGCACGCTGGAACGCTACCAAGAAATAAAGTCCTACGATGATTTCATGGCCTGGCTCGATGAACGTCCAGAACATGCCAATTCCGATCTTGGCATGTTCTGGCGCATGAGCCTCGACATCGGCGCCGACAAATACGGCAACGGCGTCGGGAAGTATGTCAGCTGGGGATACCTGCCGCACGAAGACAAGTATCAGAAGCCGACAATCGAGGGCCGCAACGCGGCGTTGATCATGAAAAGCGGCGTCTATGACGGCCACGCCGACACTCACAAGCTGATGGACCAGAAATTCACCCGCGAAGACACGCTTCGCGCCTGGTATGATGAACCGGGCGGCGTGCATCCCTTCGACCGTACAACCAAGCCGACCCGAAAAAACACCGTCGACATGGCCGGAAAATACTCTTGGGCGACCGCCGTGAGACACAACGAGGACGGTCGCCTCGAGGCAGGGCCACTGTCGCGTCAATTGATTGCTGGTGGTAGGCATGGCGAGAGCTTCCAGCATTACGATCCACTGGTTCTTGATATGTACAAGAAACTCGGTGGCGCCAGCGTCATGCTCCGCCACTTTGCCCGGATGCATGAGGGATTGGCGCTTTACCGCCAGGCCGAGCACGCATTGCGCGAATTCAAACTCAACGATCCCTGGTACATCAAGCCGACGGAGAAGGATGGTCGCGGCTGGGGTGCGACAGAAGCAATACGTGGGGCGCTGTGTCACTGGATCGAGGTGCAGGGCGGCAAGATCAAGAACTACCAGATCATAGCGCCGACGACGTGGAACGTCGGTCCGCGCTCGCAGGACGGCAACAGAGGGCCGATGGAGGAGGCTCTGATCGGGGCGCCTATCGCCGACCCGACCGATCCGGTCGAAGTGGGTCACGTCTGCCGGTCATATGATTCCTGTCTGGTGTGCACGGTGCATGCCCATGACGCCAGCACTGGCGAAGAACTCGCGCGTTTCAGAACGGCTTGATTGGAAAAAGTTCTCCTTCAACAGTCGGTATCTCGGCGTCCCGCTTATCAGGATCGCCGACCATCCCGGATGGCGAAGCTCCAGACAAGGCGAGTGAAATGAATAATGAGCAGCAAAAAGCTATGCTGCGAAAGATGGCCCATTTCATGGATAATGGGCTGAAGACGCAGACCGAACCTTTTCCGGAAACGGAAAAGGAGTTCGCAGCTATCCTTGACGAACTGCGCGCTCTCAATCCCGACGACCTGGAAGCCAAGATGGTTATCAGCGGTTTCTTCAATCGTCCCTATGGGCCGGATCGGCAGCGCTGCATGGAGTGCCTGTACTATCTGGTGCATCGCGAATGGTGTGACTTGCCAGAGCTTGCCGTGCCCGTTGATGCGGACTGGTGGTGCCGGCTCTGGCGCATCTGACATTGTGGGGAGGATGCCATGGCGCAAACGGCAGCAACGGATGCTGAGGTCCTCGAGCAGATCCGCTCGATGCTGGCAGGCGGCCTCAAGACCGAGGTTTTCCCGAGAGGTGACACCCACGAAGAGATTGCGCAGATCATCGCCCGTCTGCGAGAATCCGATGGAAGTCTGGAATCCAAGCTGGTGATCGGCGGCTTCACGCTCGAAACGATCGAGCATGGCGGCATCGAGCAACCTTGCGAGACCTGTATGTACTATCTCTTGCATCGCAAGTTCTGCGAATTGCCTGAGTTCGCTGTTCCGGTCGAACCGGAATGGTCATGCAGGCTCTGGCGGATCTGAACGGTGGCGAGATGATCGCAATCATCGGATGCGGCAACCCTAACAGGCGGGACGATGGCGTCGGCCCAGTTGTCATCGACCGGCTGAAGGCGCGCGGAATAGAACACTTAGGCGTCAAATTGTTCGATGCCAGAACAGATGGAATGTCGGTCATGTTCGCTGCGCGGGGCTGCACGACTTTGATCGTTGTTGACGCTTCCAAATCCGGAGTCGAACCAGGAACCATCCACGAGGTGCCGGGGGTGGAACTGGAGCGGGCCTATTCACCGGGGCTGAACCTGCACGATTTCCGCTGGGACGCCGCCCTCTACGCCGGCCGGCAGATTTTTCGCGATGCGTTTCCGCAGGATGTGACCGTGTTGCTGATCGAGGCGTCTGAACTGGACCTTGGCATTGGTCTTTCCGACGTGGTGGCGTGTTCGGCTGAAAAGGTCGTAGGTCGTATCGAAGTCCTGGTTGCAGCACTTATACCGGGGCAACAAGCATGTCCGGTGTCTTAATCGAGCTTAGGCGCGGCGGGCTCTATCTGTCCTGCGAGGTCTATGAGCGCTTCTTCGCGGGGCTGGAGACCGTGGTCCTTCTGCGGCGAAAGAGCGACCTGGTTGTGCTGCCTGTGCGTCACCCGGCGGCGGGCGGTTATTTGCTGAAGCGGCGCAACGGAGTTGGGGATCGCGTTGTCTTCGCCCCCGATTTTTTTCGTGAACATGGGATCAGCGATGATGCCGACTGCAAACTTGAGGCCGACTGGGATGCCGAGCAGGTAGCGCTAATTGCCAGCGAATGTTTTGCTAGCACGCATTTTGCATACTAAGTTTACTATTCGTAATTTATATAGACAGGTAGAGGAAAGTGCGTTAGCATTTTTGCCAATAAAGTAAGCTGCATCTCACGCGGTCAGTGGAGGAACCCAAGAATGAACGGCGATCGCGTTGGCGACGAAGTGCGGGCAGCGTTGAGTGTGGCGGACGATGCGGGCGCAAGTCCCTCGGAGCGAACCGAAATGCTCATGGAAATCGCCATGGGGCTGCAGCAGCGTCCGAAAAATCCCGAGCAGATCGCCGCCGCCGTTTTTCTCTACGACCGCGCCTTGGCGCTCTGCCCCGAGGACCAGCGCCTGCTTGACGCGCGTATCATGGCGCGCAAGGGCACGGCGCTTCTCGTCCTGCCGGAAGGCGGCACGCTGGCGCTGCAGCAGGCCCGCGAGGCTTTCGAGGCCGCCATCCCGCATTTCACCGATTTCGGACGTCCGGAGGAACTGGCCGAGACAGAGATGAACCTTGGTCTTGCCATCCAGAATCTCGCCGGTCAGCACAAGGCCCGCATCACCGACGCGATCTCGGCCTATCAGCGTGCTTTGCGCACCTTCGACAAGCTGCGGTTCCCCAAGGAATTTGCCATCGTGCAGAACAATGTGGCGACGGCTTTCCTGTCGATGCCGTTCACCGACTCCAGAGCCAAAATGCGGGAGGCGCTGGCCGTGCAGGCGTTCGAGGAAGGCCTGAAGGTTGTCAATCTGATCGATCATCCGACCGAGTACGCCATGCTGCAGAACAATCTCGGCAACGCACTGCAATATGCTTCATCGAGTCGTACGCTGGAAAATAATTTGCGCGCGCTTGACGCTTACGATGAGGCCCTGAAAGTCCGATCGCGTGAAACGATGCCCCTCGAATTTGCCAATACGATCGCCAACAAGGCGAACTGTGTATGGAACCTGCCGGACGATCCAGAGCATCCCGAACGTGGCAATCGAGTTAACCTGCTTCTCGCGCAACAGTATTACCAGGAATGTCGTACTATTTTCAGCCGTAGCGGCGAAGCAGAAAAATCTCGCTTCGTTGCCGAGGCCTGCGACCAGATCGGCCGCGAATTGCTTGCCGTGGCGCCCACGAACGGAACCGGCGCGCACGCGCAAACCGGGTGATGGTTATTTCATCAAGCATACGAAAGGAGAATGGCAAGTGACGGCAGTAGTACTCACAATAGGCAGCGTCGCATTGGCGCTTGCAACAGGGCTCGTGGCCTCGGGTATCGGCGGAGCCATCGGCGGCGTGGCGACCGGTGGCAAGGCTCTCGGCAACGAGCTGGCCGCTATGTTGGGCTCCTTCTATGGCCCGGTTGGCGGATTCTCCGGCGTGCTTGCTGGTATCGTCATCCTGGCTCTTGTCGGCTGAGGCGGCGCCATGTGGGAAATGGCCAAGAGCTCCATCCTCCTGTTTTTGCGCGGGAAACTGTTTTCCGAACCGTCCAAGGTCTATCGCCAATCGGCGATAGGCGCCGTCACAACAGCTGTGCTGGTCGTAGTGCTGGCCAAGCTCGGCCTGCCTGTAGCCGCAGCGACTGCGATCGCCGGCTTGATCGGGGGTGCGTTGCAGCCATATCTCTTCAAAGATCTGCGGTATCGGTGAGATGAACGCCGTCGACCTCATCCCGACTAAACGCGACGATCTCGCCGGTCTTGCCGGCGACATCCTGCGGGTCGAGGCGATCTTCGCCATTTGGGACGAGACCCAGCGTAGCGCCGTCGAAGCCTACCGGCGCGCCATCGAAGACCTGAACGGCGAGGCGCTACGCCGGCTGGTGCAGGCGCTGAAAGAAGAGCCTGCCGCGCTCGCGGCCATGAAGCAAGCGGTGACCGACGAGGTCGTCTACGCCGTGCTTCGCCGTCACAACATCTTGAAACCCAGCCTTAGCGAACGGGTGGGGGCAGCACTTGATGGCGTGCGCCCGATGCTCGCCTCGCATGGCGGCGATGTCGAACTGGTCAGCGTGAGGCCGCCGGCGATCGAGGTGCGCTTTGTCGGCGCCTGCGATGGATGCCCGGCTTCGGCCCTGACCTTTCATGCCGGCGTCAAAAAGGCCATCGAGGAGGCCTGTCCGGAGATCTCCGACATCATCCAGATCAAGAGCATGAGCAATGCGGCCGACAATGACAGCGTCCGCTTCGTCAGCCCGTTCGCGCTCGGCGCCGTCGGCGGCTGGCACCTGGTCTGCCGCCTCGACGAAATCCCGCTCGGCGGCATAAGCACCCTCGTCGTCGGCGGGCAGGACGTGATCCTGTCGCGACAGGATGCGATCGTGTCCTGCTTTCAGAATGCCTGTGCTCATCTCGGCATTCCGCTCGATAGCGGCGATGTCGAACAGGGCATCATCACTTGCCCGCATCACGGCTTCCAATACGACCTTTCCAGCGGCGAATGCCTGACAGCTCCGGAAGTGGCGCTGCAGTCACACGCCGTGCGCGTTATCGGCAATCGCGTCGAGGTGAGGCTATCATCGTGATGCGCATCTCGCTCTCGCCTGACTATCGCCGAGCCCTGCCGCCAGTTGGCATGGCACTGCCGCCGATGCTCGACCCAGCCGGCGCGCGCGTCGTACTTGGCAACCAAGTGGATGCCGACGGGCTGCCTGACTCGGTCGCGCCGAAACCGCATACGCTATTCGGGCCGCGGGGCGTCTGCTTCGCGCCGCACGAAGGGCCGTGCTTCGTTGCCGACACCGGCCATCATCGCTTGATGGTCTGGAACAAGGTGCCGGATCAAGACAATGCACCTGCCGACCTTTTGATCGGCCAGCCCGACTTCTTTTCCGAAGGCCGCAACGCGCGCGGCGTGGTCGGTGCGGCGACCTTGAACATGCCGACCGGCATTTCGACCGACGGCACGATACTCGCCGTCGCCGACGCATGGAACCACCGTGTGCTGATCTGGCGCACTCTGCCCGAGCATTCGAACCAACCGGCGGACCTGGTGCTGGGGCAGGCGGATTTTTTGAGCGGCGTTGCCAACCGTGGCGATGCCGTTGCGGCCGCCGACACGCTGAACTGGTGCTATGGTGTCACCGTCGCCGACGGACGGCTGTTTGTCGCAGACACCGGAAATCGTCGTGTGCTGGTCTGGAACTCGCTTCCTCAACGCAACGGCCAGGCCGCTGATCTGGTGCTGGGCCAGACGGATATGGTAACGCGCGACGACAACGCGTCGGGCTCGGGCGCCGCGGTCGGCATGCGGTGGCCGCACAGCGTGGCTGTCGATGACAGCCGGATCCTGGTGGCGGATGCCGGCAACAACCGCATCATGGTCTGGAACTCGATGCCCAATGTCGACGGCGCGCCATGCAGCTTCGTGCTGGGCCAATCGAGCTTCGACGGCAACGACCACAACCGTGCCGGTTACCATCCCAACTATCGCTCGCTCAACATGCCTTACGGGACGGTCGTTCACGACGGCCTCGTTTTTTGTGCCGACACCGCCAATTCCCGTCTGGTCAGCTATTCCCTTGATGATCTCGGGATGGACCGCGCCGCTTCCGGCCTCGCCGCCCAAACCAGCTTCTGCGACAAGGGCGACAATCGCTGGCGTTTCGCCGCACGCGATAGCGTCTGCTGGCCGTTCGCGCTGTCGGCGTCAGGTACAACGCTGGCGGTTGCCGACACCGGCAACAACCGCGTGCTGTTGTGGGAGGTGGCCGCATGAACACGCTGCTTTGCGTGCCGCGCACCGATCCGGCCGAAACGGTCGAGATCAGGCTGCGCGGTCGCGTGCAGGGCGTCGGCTTCAGGCCGACCGTGTGGCGGATCGCCCGCAAGCTCGGTCTCGATGGCGACGTTCTCAACGACAGCGAGGGTGTGCTCATTCGCCTGCGTGGCGCCGTGTCCGCCGTTTCCGCGCTGATCGACGAGTTACGAACATTGCCACCGCCGTTGGCCGAAATCACCGCTATCGAGACGCGTGGCTACGGTGGCACAATCGAGCCGGGTTTCGTCATCGTCGACAGCGTGGTCGGTGCGGCACGCACCGAAATCTCACCCGACGCCGCCATATGCGACGCATGCGCGGCCGAGATCGCCGACCCGTTCCTGAGCCGCTTCCGCTACCCCTTCACCAACTGCACCCACTGTGGTCCAAGGCTGAGCATCGTGCGCGCCGTGCCCTATGACCGCGCCACGACGACCATGGCGCCCTTCCCGCTCTGCGAAGCTTGTGGTACGGAATACCGCGACCCCGCCGACCGCCGCTTTCACGCCGAGGCGACCGCCTGTCATGTCTGCGGGCCGAAAGCCCGGCTGATCCGTTTCGACGGCCGCGCGCTCTCCTTTGAACAATATTCGATGCTCGACGACGTTGATGCCGCACTCGGCCTGATCCAGAAGGGCGAGATCGTCGCCATCAAGGCACTTGGCGGCTACCAGCTGGCTTGTGACGCCACCCGGCCGGAGGCTGTCGCCATGCTGCGCAAGCGCAAGCGCCGCGATGCAAAACCCTTCGCGCTGATGGCGCGCGATCTGGATGTGATCAGACGCTATGCCACGGTCAGCGACGAGGAGGCTGCCGCGCTGACAAGCCGCGAGGCGCCGATCGTGCTGCTTGCCGCCGACGGGCCGGAGAAACTGCCGGAGGCAATCGCGCCAGGTCTCGGCACGCTCGGCTTCATGCTGCCGTCGACGCCACTGCATCTGCTCCTGCTTCGCAGGATGACCCGCCCGGTCGTCATGACCAGCGGCAACCTATCGGACGAACCGCAGGTTATCGACGATGCCGAAGCGGCAAAGAAACTGTCTGAAATCGCTGCCTACGCCTTGATCCACAACCGCGACATCGCAAATCGCATCGACGATTCCGTTGTGCGCCGCATGGGTGGAAAACTGCGGGTGCTGCGCCGCGCGCGTGGCTATGCACCGGCCTCGATCGCGCTGCCGTATGGTTTTGAACAGGCGCCGGAAATCCTCGCCTATGGTGCGGAACTGAAATCGACCTTCTGTCTGGTCAAAGACGGACGCGCGGTGTTGTCGCAGCACCAGGGAGATCTCGAAGACGCGCTGACCTACGACGACTACCGCAATAACCTTGGGCTCTACCGGGATCTGTTCGACCATCGGCCGGTGGCGCTGGCGGCGGATCTGCACCCGGAATATCTCTCGGCAAAACTGGCGCGAGCGACAGCTGCCGCTGAAAACCTGCCACTGCTGGAAATTCAGCACCATCACGCTCACGCTGCCGCCTGCCTCGCCGAAAACGGCCGCGCGCTCGATGCTGCACCTGTTCTGGCTGTCGTGCTCGATGGGCTCGGCTATGGCTCGGATGGCGGCATCTGGGGCGGAGAATTCCTGCTGGCCGACTATCGCCGCTTCGAGCGGCTGTGCACCTTCAAACCGGTCGCCATGCCCGGCGGCGCGCAAGCCGTGCGCGAGCCATGGCGCAACCTCTATGCCCACCTGATGACCGAAATGGGCTTCGCCGCCTTCAAGATGAATTTCGAGGATCTCGACCTGTTCGCCGCCCTTTCTGCCAAGCCGCTTGCAACCATCGGCGCCATGCTCAAGGCTTCGCTCAATTCACCCAAGGCATCGTCCTGCGGCCGACTCTTCGATGCGGTCGCAGCCGCTGCCGGATTGTGCTTCGACCGGCAGGCCTATGAGGGCGAGGCCGCGGCTCGCCTCGAAGCCGTTGTCTGCCACAAAACCTTTGTCGAGGAAGGCGATCATCTCGCCTATCCCTTGCCGATCCCGAACCTGAAAGGCTCTGGGCTTCCTTATATCGAACCGCTCGGCATGTGGAATGCCATCCTAGGCGACCTCATCCTGAAAACCCCGGCCTCGGTCATTTCGGCCCGTTTTCACAAGGGCCTGGCGAAGTCGATCGCCGCTATGGCGCTGAAGCTGGCACGAGGTGATGAGGACGATGCCCCGCCGCGTTTTGACACGGTCGTGCTGTCGGGCGGATGCTTCCAGAACAAGGTGCTGTTCGAGCAGGTTCTCAGCAGGGTTGAGGCCGTGGATTTCAAGGTTCTGACGCACGCGAAAGTCCCTGCCAATGATGGCGGCATCGCGTTCGGCCAGGCGACCGTAGCCGCCGCTCACCTCATCGACGCCGGGCAAGTCCGGCAGAAAGCGAGCTGACCATGTGCCTCGGAATCCCAGGACGGATCGTCAAGATCGATGACCACCTGAAGAAGCTGGCGACGGTCGATGTCAGCGGCGTCAGGCGGCAGGTCAACATTGCCTGCATCGTCAACGAAACCCATTCCGTCGACGACTGCGTCGGCGACTGGGTGCTGATCCATGTCGGCTTCGCCATGAGCCGCATCGACGAGCATGAGGCCGCCGAGACCCTGAAAATTCTTACCGAACTCGGCGAAGTACAAGCCGAAATGGAGTCGATGAGGCTGTCGTCGGTGCATTAGACCGCCGTCGGCGCGCTTCAAGTTCTGTTTTTATGCACGTCGTTGTCCCAAAACCGCTCCGCACTTTTGGGCGGCATGCAAGAGGAGGACGCCAGAATGTCCAGCGAAAGCGAACTGAAAGCGCTCTATCCGTTCCTGCACGGCAAGGCGCAGGACCCGGAAAAGATGAATGCGGCTTTGCTGCATTCCGTTGCCGAGAAAGCGCGCGACACCCGCGAAACCAATGAGAGCTTCTTCGGCGGCCAGGCCGAAATCCTGGTCGCGGCCGCGCACACGCTGGCGGATGTCTACCGCAACCATGGCCAACTCTTTTCGATGGGCAATGGTGGCTCGAGCTGCGATGCTTCGCATGTCGCCGTCGAGTTCGTCCATCCGGTCACCGCCGGCCGGCCGGCGCTCGCCGCCACCAATCTCGTCGCCGACCTCGCCATGATCTCAGCCGTCGGCAACGACCTCGGTTTCGACCATGTCTTCGTGCGCCAGCTGCTGGCGCACGCCCGCAAGGGCGACGCCGTCATCGGCATTTCGACCAGCGGCAATTCGCAGAACCTGGTGTCGGCCTTCGCCAAGGTCAGGGAGATGGGCGTTCACACGATCGGTCTCGCCGGTGGCGACGGCGGTCGCATGAAATTATCCGGCACCCTCGATCATCTGCTGGTCGTGCCGTCGACCTCGATCCACCGCATCCAGGAATGCCACGTCGCTGCCTACCACATCCTGTGGGACCTCGTGCACACGCTGCTCGCCGACGAACGTGGTTCCGCCGCCGGAAAAGGAAGCGTCCAATGAAATACACCGACGAATTCCGCGACCGCGAAAAAGCAAAAATCCTGATCAAGGAAATCAACAAGCTCGCCGCCACGATCGAGATCGCTAGGACGCGTCCAATCAACATCATGGAAGTGTGCGGCGGTCACACACATTCGATCTTCCGCTATGGGCTTGAAGGCATGCTGCCCGACGCCATCGAACTGGTGCATGGGCCCGGCTGCCCGGTCTGCGTCTTGCCGATGGGCCGCGTCGACGACTGCGTATCGATCGCCGAACGGCCCGAGGTGATCTTCACAACCTTTGGCGACGCCATGCGCGTGCCGGGTTCGAAGAAGAGCCTGCAGCAGGCCAAGGCCGACGGCGCCGATGTGCGCATGGTCTATTCGCCGATGGATGCGCTGACGCTGGCCAGGAAGAACCCGGATCGTGAGGTTGTGTTCTTCGGCCTCGGTTTCGAGACCACCATGCCGTCCACCGCGCTGACCGTGCTGCAAGCTGAAGCCGATGGCATCGAAAACTTCTCGGTGTTCTGCAATCACATCACCATCGTGCCGACGATCAAGGCGATCCTCGACAGCCCCGACCTGCATCTCGACGGCTTCCTCGGCCCAGGCCATGTCTCGATGGTCATCGGCACCGCGCCCTACGAATTCATCGCCGACTTCTACAAGCGGCCGATGGTCGTCGCCGGCTTCGAGCCGCTCGACGTGCTGCAGTCGATCTGGATGGTGCTGAAGCAGATCAAGGATGGTCGCGCCGAGATCGAAAACCAGTATGCCCGCATCGTGCCTGAGGCCGGCAACAACGCGGCACTTGCCGCGGTCGGCAAGGTCTATGAACTGCGTGAATTCTTCGAATGGCGAGGGCTTGGCTCCATCGACCATTCCGGCGTCAAGGTGCGCGACGACTACGCCCGCTTCGATGCCGAGCGCAAATTCGCCATTCCCGGGGTCAAGATCGCGGACCCGAAATCCTGCCAATGCGGCGAGGTGCTGAAGGGCGTCATCAAGCCATGGCAGTGCAAGGTGTTCGGCATCGCCTGCACGCCGGAAATGCCGCTCGGCGCGCTGATGGTTTCGTCCGAAGGCGCTTGCGCCGCCTACTACCAGTATGGCGGCGTCAAGAAGCACACGGCGGCCCGGCCCGATGCCAGCGTGGCGGCCGTGTCATGAACGTGCGGCCACCGCCACCCAAGCGCGTGCTGGGGGGCGTTTTCATCCCGACCGTGACGCTTGCCCATGGCGGCGGCGGCAAAGCGATGAAGGATCTGATCGACGACGTGTTCATCAGCGCCTTTGCCGGCGCGGCACCTGAGGTTCTGGAGGACCAGGCCCGTTTCGATCTGACAATGCTGGCGACTCATGGCGACCGCCTCGCCTTCACGACAGACTCTTTCGTGGTGGATCCGCTGTTCTTTCCGGGCGGCGACATCGGCAAGCTTGCCGTCTACGGCACCGTCAACGACCTCGCCGTCGGCGGCGCAAAGCCGCTCTATTTGTCCTGCGCCGTCGTCATCGAAGAAGGCATGCAGGTCGAGACGCTGCGCCGCATAGCGCTGTCGATGGCCGAGGCCGTGCGCGAGGCCGGCGTCAGCATCGTTACCGGCGACACCAAGGTCGTGCAGCGCGGCGCATGCGACAAGATCTTCATCACCACCACCGGCATCGGTGTGATCAGGCCAGGCCTCGAACTCGGCATTGATCACGTGAAGCCGGGCGATGCCATCCTGGTCAATGGGCTGCTCGGCGACCACGGCGCGGCGATCCTGTGCGCACGCGGCGACATGGAGCTGGAAACCTCGATCGAAAGCGATTGCGCGGCCTTGCACGGGTTGATCGAGGTGCTGCTGGCAGCCGCACCCGGCACGCGTTGCATCCGCGATGCGACGCGCGGCGGTGTCGCCACGGTCCTCAACGAGATCGCCGACGCCTCCGGTGTGTCGATCGAGATCGACGAAGCTTTGACGCCGCTACGCGAGGAAGTGCGCGGCTTCTGCGAGATCCTCGGTCTCGACCCGCTCTATCTCGCCAACGAAGGCAAGATCGTCGTCGTCGTGCCACCTGAGGAAAGTGCGGCGGCACTTGCCGCTCTCTCCGGCCATGCGCTGGGCCAGGGGTCATCGATCATCGGCCATGCCGTGCGCGGCGAGGCAGGGCGCGTCACCATGCAGACGGTATTCGGCGGCCGGCGCATCGTCGACATGCTGGTCGGCGAACAATTGCCGCGGATTTGCTGATGCACGAGCTCGGCATCACCCGCAACATCGTCTCAATCGTCGAGGAAGCGGCGAAGGGCCGCCGTGTCAAACGGGTGACGCTCGACGTCGGGCAATTCTCCGGCGTGATGCCCGACGCTATCCTGTTCTGTTTCGACATCGTCGCCAAGGGCACGCTGCTCGATGGCGCGCTTCTCGACATCCAGAAGATAGCGGGGCGGGCGCGTTGCCGGAGTTGCGGCGGGGCCTTCGACACCACCACGCTCTACCAGGCCTGCGCCTGCGGCTCCCGCGCCATCGACCGGCTGGCGGGTGAAGAGCTGAAAATCCGGGAAATGGAAATCGAGGAGGCTCCCTGATGTGCGGAACCTGTGGTTGCGGCTCGAAGGACGAAACGCGAATCCTCGACCTCCAGACCGGCAAGGAAACGGCGCTGGGCAACGCGCATGATCATGCCCGTCCGCATGACGACGGCATGCAGCATCGGCACGACCACGGTCATGAGCACAGCCACACTCACCCGCACGACCACGACGACGGTCACATCCATGATCACGAACATCCGCACTGCCACTCTCATGCGCATAGCCACGGCCATGAGCAAGGCCACGACCACCGGTCGGACCACGTGCATGAGCATCACCATCATCACGATAATGCGCATGGCGATGCGGAATTGCATGAAGCCGGTCACGATCATTCCCACGGTCATCACGACTACGCCGATGGCCATCACGATCACTCGCATGATCATGGCCATGACCATGACCGTGACCGTGACCGTGACCATGGTCACAGCCACAACCAAGGCCACAATCTGGTGGTCGAGCTTGAGGCGCAGATACTTGCCAAGAACGATATGCTCGCCGCGAAGAATCGGGGTTGGTTCGCCGGCCGCGAAATCCTGGCGCTGAATCTGGTCTCCTCGCCCGGCTCCGGCAAGACGACGCTACTCGAGCGCACCATCCGCGACCTTAAGGACAGGATGCCGATCTCGGTCATCGAAGGCGACCAGGCGACTGCCAATGACGGCGAGCGCATCCGCGCCGCCGGTGCCGCCGCTGTCCAGGTCAACACCGGCGCCGGCTGCCATCTCGAAGCCGATATGATTGCCAAGGGCCTTGCCGAGTTGAAGCCGGCAGTCGGCTCTGTGGTCATGGTCGAGAATGTCGGCAACCTCGTCTGTCCGGCAATGTTCGATCTCGGCGAGCGCGCCAAGGTCGTCATCCTGTCGGTGACCGAAGGCGACGACAAGCCGCTGAAATACCCGCATATGTTTCGAGCGGCGGAGATCATGGTCATCAACAAGACGGACCTGTTGCCGCATGTCGATTTTAATGTCGAGGAGGCCATCGCCAATGCGCAAACGGTCAATCCGCAGATCAGGGCGATCCAGGTCTCGGCGAAAACCGGCGACGGGCTCGCCAGCTGGTACGACTGGCTGCAGGGTGAGGCGGCTCAAGCGCGGCTTGCAGGTTAAGCGATATCACAATGCCTCGACACGAGGCTTGCCATCACATCATCGGATCGAGAGGACGAAGTCATGAAGGACACGATCGTATCCGCTTTGCCGCCGACACAACATGCGCCGGCGGGTCATGGACTTCCCAATCCCTTCGACGATCGGCCAACTCGGGTGAGAACCAGGGCGGCGATGACCTACGTCCTGCTCATCGCCGCCAACATCACGGCATGGGTATGGGCGTGGATCGCCTTTGCCGATCGGCCAGCGCTGCTCGGCACCGCACTGCTCGCCTATATGTTCGGCCTGCGCCATGCCTTCGACGCCGACCATATCGCGGCGATTGACAATGTCGTGCGCAAGCTGACGCAGGAAGGCAAGGCGCCCTACTCGGTCGGCCTCTTCTTCTCGCTCGGGCACTCGAGCATTGTCATCGTGGCCTCCATCGCCATCGCCGCAGCAGCGACAATGATGCAGTCCAGGCTGGACGAATTTCATAGCATAGGCGGCGTCATCGGCACCGGCGTGTCAGCGCTGTTCCTGCTGGTGATCGGCATTGCCAACCTGTTTATCCTGAGAGGCATCTGGGCGGCGTTCTCTCGCGCGCGGCGCGGCGAAAAGGTCGTCGACGAAGACCTCGATGCGTTGCTTGCCGGTCGCGGCTTCATCGCCCGCATCTTCGGCCCGCTGTTCGGCATCGTCTCGCGCTCATGGCACATGTATCCGATCGGCTTCCTGTTCGGCCTCGGCTTCGACACCGCCACTGAAATCGGCCTGCTCGGCATTTCGGCAACCCAGGAGGCGCAAGGAATGTCGTTCTGGTCGATCCTTGTCTTTCCAGCACTCTTCACCGCTGGGATGTCGCTGATGGACACGACCGACAGCGTCCTGGTGACCGGCGCCTATGGCTGGGCTTTCGTGAATCCGATCCGCAAGCTGTGGTACAATCTTACCATCACGGCGGCGTCCGTGGCCGTGGCGATCTTCATCGGCGGCATCGAGGCGCTTGGCCTGATTGCCGACAAGCTCGGCCTCGAAGGTGGGATCTGGGGCTTCGTCGGCGCGATGAACGACAACCTCGCCAATTTCGGTTTCGCGGTTGTCGGCATCTTCCTCGCCAGTTGGCTGATATCCACTGCGGTATACAAGGCGAAGGGCTATGACAGCTTGTCGGTTCGGCAAGCCCGATTGGATCGATGACTTGCAACAAGTTGATCCATGATGTGAGGTTCGTCGGCATATAGGCAGGCATTGCGCCGGCGGATGGCCGGGGAAGGCCCTGGAGCCACAGGAAGACCTCCATGGTCTTCCATGCGTCTTGCCCGCCCGAGCCAAGCCGATTTGGGGTCAGCACGGCGTTGAGGCCAGAGCGCCCGCCGATCTTCTGACGAGAGCGCGACTGCCTGCGTCCTCGTCGCGCACATCCGAACCCACGCGACGCCTCGCAAGGCCTCGTCGTATCATCAGGATCCAAGTATCCATGATCATGAAGGACAATTAGCCCAAAGCCTAAAAGCTAATTTGACTAACTCTAGACGAACTGTTGAAGACATTTTCCAGTACTTTCTCATTGCGCACGCGCTGATAACCTTCTCGATCCTTCGCAAACGCGCGTACTGGCCGCGCGGTCACGCTAATATAATCTGTCGGTCGTGACAATCGCGGGCATCAAGGAGCGAGCGGTTTCGGTCGGCGTTGGGCGCAGTAATAAGCAGCCACAACATTATTTCGAAATACTTCGCCTTTGAAATCGGATTTTGTTCACCTGGCGCTTTAATCCGGGCGGAGGGCGATGAAATGCGGAGGAACGGGGCTGGACAGGGCCGAGTACGTTCGGACCTTGCAGCCTGCGGGGCTAGATCTTCGTCCTGAGGCCTTTGGGATCGAAGAAAGCCTGCAGGGATGCGTCGGCGTGGAACAGCTCGCCGTCTATTTCGATCTGCCAGCTTCCCGAGTCGATCCACCCGCGACTGACTCCACCAGCGTGGTTGACGTAGCCGAGTCCTATCGATGACCCCAGGGTAAAGTTCCGGACCCCAGAGGAGATGTAGCCGACAATGCCACCATCGTAGCGGATTAGCTCCTCGCGAAAGAGTAGGGGGCTTTGGATCCCGCAGCTTAAACGACAGAAGCGGCTTGCGCGGCGTGCCTGCCGCCTTCTGGGCCTCTGTGGCGGCCTTGCCTTGGAAACCACAGGCCTTTGACCAGTCGATCGTAAACCCAAGTCCGGCCTCGAGCAGTGTGTCGACCGGGGTTAGGTCAAGCTCGTACTCACGGTATGCTCGCTCGGAGCGGAGGTGCTCCAGGGCGTGATAGCCTGCCGGACGTAACCCGTGCTCGCCACCGGCTTCCCACAAGACATCAAAAACGTGCTGAGCCATCTCAGTGGGAATATGGAGCTCCCAGCCCAGTTCTCCGATGTACGTCAGCCGGTTGGCGATAACCCATGCTCTCCTTGTCTGCGTGCGCGCCATTAAGCAATCCACTTGTGCTCGTGCCTGACAAGATTAAAAGCTTCGACTAGGCTGTGGTCTGTTTTACTGTGTTTCGTTTCTCGAAGCGATGTATCGCCGTCAGTGCTGCAGTGATGGCGTCGATTTGCGCCATCCATCCAGCTTGGTCGCAATCATCGGATGTCTCATCATCGGGCACGGCGTTTTTCGTCAGCGCCGACGGATGGCTGGTCACTAACGCGCACGTCGTCGACGGTTGCAAGAGCGTAACGGTGGTCGGCCGAGGTGAGGTCACCGACCTTAAGGTCGACGTTCAAAGGGACTTGGCTGTTGACAAGAGTGCTGGCGCCGTACCGGCTGTCCTCAAGTTGAGGAATTCTGAGCCGCGGCTGGGAGAAGACGTCGCGGCGTTCGGCTACCCGCTAACGACCGCCCTGTCGAGTTCAGTGAAGATCACGACCGGCAACGTGAACTCGCTACTCGGAATCGGTGACGACTCCCGCTACCTGCAGATTTCTACGCCAATTCAACCAGGCAATTCCGGCGGTCCCCTCGTAGATCGAAGCGGTGCGGTCCTCGGTATCACGACGGCGGTCCTAAACGACCGCGCGACCGGCATAATGTGCCCCAGAACGTCAACTTCGCCGTCAGGGGAAGTGCGGTTCGATCGTTCCTTCAGAGCCGAGGCGTGGCATTCGATGCCGTCGATGCCATCGGGCCGCACCTGGAGACGGCGGATCTCGCAGAGAAAGTCGCACCAGCTGTGGTGCTGGTCCTCTGCCATAGTCGTGAGAGTGCTGCTGTCACCGACGCGGCGCCCGCTACGAGCAGCCCCGCCCCCGAGCCCTACGTGGCGTCGCGACCCTTCCGCAGCGTTGACGATTACGACGTGATCGGTTTTGACTACGCGACGCTGCGAAACGTTTCCGAGGCTCAATGCCACGCAGCCTGCAATGCCGATCGTTCTTGCCGAGCTTCGACCTACAACAAGCTGGCTCGATTTTGCTTTCTGAAGAGCGACGCCAAGTTGCTCGTGAAGAACCCGGATGCGTCGGCCAGCGTGGCCGAAGAACTGAGTTCTAGCGTGCTGGTGTCCACGTTCGCCGTCGCTTCTGGTCGTGACATGGTGGGCGGCGACTACGCGCGCATAAAGACAGATTTCGTGGGATGCTACATTGTGTGTGAGGCCAATCTGCAATGCCGCGCCTTTGCGTTCGTGAAGAAGAAGCCTACGTGCTGGCTGAAGGATCGGTTGGGGTCGCTTTCGGCAGAGCTGGGCGTCGATCTCGGCGTCAGGTGAACCCGCCTCGCTCGCGGCGCGCGCCTTCCGCCTCGTCAAAGACCCGGAGCTAGACGATGATTCGTGCCTTCCTTGTCGTGACGATCGCGACCCTCTTCGAAAAAGCCGCTCGCTATCGTCCTCGCAGGCCACAACGGTTCAGGAAAGTCCACGATGTGGCGGAAAGTCCTGTCGGATCGTCTGCAAATTCCACTCATCAATGCTGACCGGATGATGCTGTCGATTCTGCCTGAAACGGGCAGCGATGGGGCTCTTGTTCCCGGGCACAATCTCTCAGGGATACCGATAGAAGCTGGATGAAGGTGGCGCAGGATGGCGTTCAAGCTTTCGTCGGCCATGCGATGCAGTCCAAAGTTCCCTTCGCTATGGAGACGGTCTTTTCGTATTGGGAAGAGCTTCCGGATGGCATCGTTCATTCCAAGCTCGATCTCATCCGTGACATGCAGGCAGCAGGCTATTTTGTTCTGCTGCTATTCGTCGGCCTCGCCAATGTCGAACTTTCAATCCTGCGCGTTCAGACTCGTGTCGCGGAACATGGGCATGACGTTGAGACGGAGCGGCTGCTGCGCCGGTTCCCGAAAACCCAAAGAGCCATCGGGGCAGCGTCAATGATTGCCGATGCATCGGTGTACGTAGACAACAGTCGAGGAGGGGTTGGCCTTCACGGTCTGCCGTGTGCAAGTGGGCGAACAGTGCCTGTACGATCTGAGGCAGACGGGCCGCTCGGTACCATCGGCGATCGCACAATGGATTGATATCGTCAGCCCGCAAGCATGAAACGCAACAGCTTCTCCTTTGACAGCAGCCCGGCATCCTCGAGCGCCTCGAAATCCGGCAGTCGCGCAGCGTCTCAAGCCCGAACTCCAGCAGGAATTCTTTGGTGGTGACGTAGGTGTAGGGCGCGCCGGGTGTTGGGCTGCGCGGACCGGAGGCGATCAGACCGGCACCGCGCAGATGGCCGATCAGGTCGACCGCTATTGCGGCGACGGGTATGGAGACAGAGTGGGCCAACTCTTTGCGAGGTCGATACCAACTGTGGCAAGCTCGGACATAGATGGCTCCTCTGCTAGGGACGATAACATCCCGACTATGGCGCAATACGACGCCGGGAGAAGCTCAAGGCGCTGCTGCGCAAGAAGGCGGCCAGAACCTTCAACGCCCTCTCCGACGCTCTCGGCGAAATCTGCCACCTTTTTGACCCGACACAGTGTCGAAACTTCTTCAAGGCTGCCGGATATGAGGCCGATTAAGCGCGACACGCGCTTTAATCGGCGTCCGCTGCCAGAGGCACGCAAGCTGCGGCGATATTTGGAGAAGTTCAGCTGCCGATCTCATCCCGAACTTCGCTGAACGCCACCGTTCTCGGGAGGTCGTTCAAGCCCTTCGTTGAGTCAACCATCAATCAGGCAATCGCCAAGCGGTTTGCCCAAGAAGCAACAAATACAATGGACGCCGCGTGGCGTCCAACTGCGAACGCGCATCCTCGACGGCACGCTCGACAGCGACTTCAAGCGCTGGCGAGAAACGGCTGAGACCAGAAAATGCACCCAAGCTGGCCGCCTGACGACCCCCAGCTTTTTCATGCTCCCCTTCCTGATCAGCACTCGCCAATACGCGTCAGTCGCAACATCTCCTTCAAAAAAATTCATAGACTCTTAGCAATTCCAAACGGCTGGGCAGGGTAGACCTATCGCAACATCTTAGGTCAGCGGGTCAACGCCATTGTGCCATGTAGTCTCCGGCCGCCGAACGCGGCAAGTCACTTTAAACAGGACGTCAAGAAGGATGCTCACCTCTGTAAAGGAGCGTATATATCATACTTAATATAATGATACGTCTATCAAATAATTGTCAAATGTAAAAGCCGTGAAGCCAAATAGAAAAGGTGTCTAACCAAGTTGCCTTTCTTTTTATCATTCATGATTATTACCAATGATGACACTGTCAATCGCCTAAGGACGGCGGCATTTATTATGCGACGCGCAAGCAGAGACGATAGATCCACTCACTCATCCAGGCACTCAGACGAGACCGCTCTATTCGGAACTAAGTCTGTGACTTTCGCTGAGATTTCAGATGAGGACCACTGCCTCGTCAAGCGGAGGCGAATTGGCTGCTGCAATCGTTACTTGCGGCCGCGAGCGAGAATTGTCGGAACAAGGCCAAGCTCATGAATTGCCGTCTCGCCGTCCCGGTGACCACGCACGGCCCGGTTGATCGGAGGGGTGAGGATTCGACCAAAGGCAACTGCGGCCAAACGAATCGGTTTGCAATTCCGGCTTCGCCGAAACGCGGATTGTGCTGTGTTGACCCCGGTTTCTCCCAAGAGCCTCAGTGGCACCGACATGCAGAGCCGATGCCCGCGAGGAAGCTCGCAGAACACTACCCTCCCAAGAGGAGAGACAAACGGCTGAGCCTGCTTGCGGCTGGAAGAAGGCAAAAGAGTACGTGGGATCGCAGCTAATGAAACGTCGTAACGCCGCGCGGCAACGGCAGATGCCGAACCTTGCATCGATCGACCTGAACCTGCTGATCGTGCTTGAGGCGCTGCTGGAGTACCGTAACGTAACTCGTGCGGCCCACCACGTTGGCCGAAGCCAACCGGCAACCAGCCGGGCGTTGGCAAGGCTGCGCGGCCTGTTCGATGACGATCTCCTGGTTCGCGCCTCAACCGGATTGACTCCGACGCCGCTCGGCGATCGCCTCGCCGAAATGCTGCCGGCAGCGTTAGATTCGATCAGTGAGATCGTAACGAGCCGCTCCGCCTCCCCGGAAAGGCGGTGGAAGGCAACGATCATGTTACCCGACCATCAAGCGCTGCTCTTGCTGCCGCGGCTGTACGAGCGCGGCATTCATCTCGACATTGCCACCGATCGGCTCCTCAGCGATGCCGCGAGCCGGCTTGAGCAGGGTGAGATCGACCTGGCGATCGGGCAGATTGACGCCGCTCCCCCTGGCTACATGCGGCGCAGCCTGTACACCGACCGCTTTGCTTGCCTGGTACGCCACGAACACCCAGCCGTGACACGGGGATGGACCAGGGAGAATCTTGCGTCGCTCCGCCACGCGGCCATCTCCTCGAACTTCAACGGCGGTTTCGGCCTGATCTATGATAGCCTGGCTAGGTTAAGCTTGCCGGACCAAGACCCAATGCTGGTTTCCGACGTGCTGACGGCTGCCCTAGTGATCTCGACAACCGACATGGTGCTAATCGTACCGCAGCTCGTTGCTGCGCGACTCGCCGCCATGCTGCCGCTGACGGTCGTCGACCCGCCTGTGCAACTGCCGACCTATGAGATTGGGTTGATTTGGCACGAGCGTTGCCATCACGACCCGGGCAATAGTTGGCTGCGCCGCGAGATCGCCGCCGCGCTGAGCCCCCACAACAAAACCGTCGAAACAAACCGAGGCCCGACGGCCGAATGTTTCGTCACATCGCAATAGCGTTGAAGTCGGGCATGCCAGTCAGGGCCAGGATGGCGCGTTCGGTTGCAGATTGATAAAGCCGTCGTTCTCTAGGGCGCGGATGTTGCGTGCGAGGATTTGATGCGCTTTAGGCCGTTGATGATGTCGGCGAGCCCCGCCCGCAGCGTCTGCCCGATGGTGCCCGGGCCGAGGTCCATTGGAGGATTATCGAGCAATGCAACAGTCGCGTTGCTGTCGAGATAGCTGAGCTTGCTATGGACTGTGGCTTCGAGGCGCTCAATCGCGCCTGGCATTGCCTCGCCTTCTTCCTCGATGAGGGCGGTGAGTTGATCCGAGAGCTCATCATTGAACTGCAGGAAGATGTCGTCGACACGCCTCCAGCTTCCGCCACGGGTTTCCACATCGATCAGCCGGTTGATCCTGCTCTTTACGTCGTCCCTCAGTGTCAACGCAGTGCCGAGACACGCCTCCCATGTGTCCTTGATGTTTTCGACCAAATTCACGATGACCTTCTTGCCTTTCTGATGGTCGGTCACTTTGACGCCAAGCAGATCAACGAGGTGATCATCGTTGCCAAGCCGCTGCTCCACCACGGCGATCAGACGCTCGACAATCTCGCGCCTGCGGGCTGCATCGCCTTCTTCCTTGGGCCATTGCGACGACACTATCATCGCGATTTTTTCAGAATTCGCCTCCGCCAGGGCAAAGGAAAGCTGTCGCTCTTGAGCCTTGGCCTTGGCCAGGCGAAACAAGGTCTCTATCACCTCGTCCTGTTTGAGGGAGTTGGTCGGGACTCTGTTAAGATCTATGCCGTTTACCGCGATCTCTTCCGGGCCGGAGCCGTGTGTCTCGTCCTGGACCACGCCGTCGGCCGTCTCGTCCACGTATTGGAGATTTCGCAGATTCTCAGGACATGCCAACATCAGCATTAACCGGCTGGTGGAGTTGTGCAGCTTTGCCTCCTGCTCGTCCGGGGGCGTCGCAGCCAGCATCGGCCCAAGCCAATCGGTAACTTTCTTAGTCAATCGGGCCAACTCGGCGGTCTGGCCCGCGCCGATTTGCTCGCTCAGACTTAGAACGTGATTGGAAATTGTTGCCGCCGCGCTGGCAACGCCCTGCTTCAGCACGTCCGAAAGAGGCCGCTGCGAATGCCCTTCCGCTTCGCTCCGGTCTATCCCCTCCCCGTTTTCGACACGTTCCGAAAGGGTATCCTCGGCGTTCTTGACGGTGTTCGTCGGTTGTTCATCGTCGTCTGCCGGGAGATATTGAGAGTTCGTCATGACAGTGCCTTCAAATAACCGAACGTCTTGTTCCGTTAACACTCCAGCTTCTTCCATGTCGGGTAGCCTCAGGCCGAAGCCCCTGAAATACTCTTTCATCCTCCTTTTCACCTGCTGGAATCCGGCTTTGCCTCCGCGGGCAAGTCGCAGAAGGATAACGCCGTCTTCGTTCATCTTGCCTGTGCCGCGCTGCAGAAGCGCAAAGCCGTCTGCTTTACCATCCTCACCGGTTTCATAAGGCATTTTTTTCAGGATTCCGACCAGACTATTGAGCCCGCTCTTCTTCACCAGCACGACAGCTTTCTCCTCCGGATCCCCGATTGTGCCAACGGCAAAACAGAACTCCACATCGGCTTTGCCTTTGGTCTGTTCGATCAGGTTCAGGAACGTCAGTGCTCTTTGCCTGTTATGGGCCTTAGCCATTGTTTGTCTCCAGTTCATCCTGTCCTTGATTATGGTGTGTCGGGTGAAGGGTGGGACAGGATCCGCTCACCCATCAAAGTAACTGGCGTCTTCAGCTCGCCTCTGAGTTCATTGTTTGATAGGCTCGGGCAGATTGGTGGCTCCCGACTCAATTTGGCGGATCGCAACGCCCGCCTGATCGTCTTTTTCCAAGCAGTCCGAACCCGTCAGCCCTTGGGTCTGGCTGAGCGAACGATACAGTTCGCCGAGATTCTGGAGCGCACTGTCGATCGGCGCCTGCGCGCTCACCTGACTATTCGGCAGTATGTCGACGCGTTGGTGCAGCCACCTAAGATGATCGTCCATATAGAGCCGGACGTAAGCTTCAGGCTTGTCCGCGACCGCTCGCGAGCGGATCAGTTCCGCAACGTAAGTTGGTGGTGCCTCGCTCTTTGCGACGCCGTTACCTTTCGTCATTCCGTCCTCGGGGGCCGGTCGCTGCTCGAGCCTTAACTTTTGCGCCGTCGCGACAAGGAACCGCAGCATCGGCGACGTCGGCGCGGACGGCGTATCCAAGGTTCGCAGCGCGTCATCCATGGTGCCAATTGGGCGCAGAGACACATCGCCAATGAGCTGGTCCCGGCGGAACGCGAACTCCCGGGGGTGGAGGTCTGCCGCCGGGCGCCGCAGCTGCTGGCTCACGTCACCGGCCGCGGCCGGCGCGACTGCCTGTGCATCGAGCACCCAGCTTTCTGCAGCGACAGCGTCAGCCACCTGCGGCAGCAAGTGCAGGAAAGTCCCGTAGAAACCCATTCGTGTATAAAGGCCAGGAATTTTAGCACTGAGCGGCTGTCCCGATTTACGGACCAGGACGGTTTCCGCTAACGGCGCGGCATGGTCGTCCAGACTCGAAGTGGGCGGCTGCGAGGCCGCGGGACTGGTCGCGATGATGTCGAACACGCCGCGGGGCATCGAGACGGCCTGCAGTTTCGCGCGGCTCTTCTCGATCAGTTCACTATTAAGCGCTACATGAGGTAGTGGCGGGTCCAGGAGGGCGTCGAGGTGATCAGCGAGCGCGTGCCGAAGATCGGCGTCCGCTTCGGCCGGAAACATCACGCGCCAGTCAACAGCCATCCAGTTCTTGACGACCTCGCGCTGGAGCGGAGCCTGCTTACCCAGCATCAGGTAGACATTCAGTACCTCGTAGAGAAACAAAGGATCGTGTGTTTCCGCAAGTAATGTTTCCAAGCGGGAGATCAGCCGTGGCAGCAGGACAGTATTGAGAGCGCGGTGGTACGCCGCGCGCGCTTGAAGCGAGATTTTCTTGCTTTGGTCGAGACCCAATCCCGCGAGGCGATCGCCCGCCGTGTCGCCGTCGGCATTGCCGCCCCTGATATTGCGTAGCCGCTGGAGCAATGGCAGGATGGGTCGAAGCTCGCTGTTATCAACCCGGTCGAGGTTCAGCTTCTTGGCCTCTGCGGCATAGCTGTCAGCTGTTAGACGAACGCTCTCGATCAGCGTGACGTTTCGAACATAGGTGACCGTCCAGAAGACGCCAGCGGCGATCATGGCCGCCGCACCGATCGCATAGACGCCATATCGGACCCGCCGCTGACGCCGGAGGAAGCGGGGATCGGCATCGACGAGCTCAGCTTCGGCGAAAACGACATCGCGGAGCAGCCGGCCGATGAAATAACTGCGCCGCGGGCCAGGGAGCCCAGGACAAGGCGGCCTAGCGACCTCGAATATCTGAGATCTGGCCTCCGCAACACGATCAAACCGCGTGCCGACTTGCGTCCCGCTTACGAAGTAGACGCCGCGGAGCATAATCGGCTCCTGAAACGGATTCCGGGCGAATGCCTCCTGCAAGAACTGCTCGGTCACATACTTCAGGCTAGCAACCTGCTGTGGAAAGTCGAATATGAGTGCGCGACCTTGGGGGTTACTTTCTTGCTGCATTCGTTCAAGCAGCCTTTCGTTCAGGCGGCCAACCAGCGCATCGTATGCTGGTATGTAAGACTCCATCGGATCGCCGTCGCCCTCCGAAGGCTCTCTCGCGAATGTGAATCCGCACACGGCCTCCGTCCCCTCGCCACCAAGTTCACCGAAGAACTCGACAAATCCCGCCGCCAGATCACTCTTGGTGAATAGAACATAGACCGGCAGCTGCAGGCGGAGCTCCCTGTTTAGTTCAAGGAGCCGCTGACGGATGCAACTGGCTTGGTCGACGCTCACGTCGTCGGATGTCGAGTTCAGGTCGCTGATTGCGATGGTTACCAAGACCCCGTTCAGCGGCTGGCGCGGCCGATAGCGACGGAGCAGCCGAAGCAAGCCGCGCCAAGCCGCTTTGTCCCGCTCTGAATCGCTTTCATGAATCGTGTAGCGGCCGGCGGCGTCGATCAGCACCGCTTCGTCGGCAATCCACCATTCGCAGCTGCGCGTTCGCCCGAGGGCTCTCCGGCTGGACCTGTCCGCCAGCGGAAAGCTGAGCCCGCAATTGACGATTGCGGTGGTCTTGCCCGATCCGGGGGGGCCGATGACCAGATACCATGGCCGCTGATAGAGCCAGCTCTTGCCGACGATTCCGGCCAAGCGGCGCCCCTTGAGGATAGTAAGGGTCTCGCGGAGACGAAGGAGTGTCGTCTGCAGCTCCTTTTCAGCAGCCGTGCCAGCTCGGACCACGTCGGGGTCGGAACTCGCGGGATTCGCCTTCTTTCGCTCTGCCCCAGTCCCGTCCAGCGCGTCGGACACTTGTGATTGGACGAGGTCTTCGAAATAAGCCCGAACCCCGTCGAGTTTAGACTGAAGCGCGACGCCCACGGCATATCCGAGAATCACCATCGACGCCGCAATTTGACTGCCGAGGTCGTCGAGTGGCGTAGATTCACCGACCGAGATGTGCGGTCCGAGGATGAAGATTAAAGCACAGGCGATGCCCGCCAAGCTGACACGCACCCATAGCGACCGAAGCGTCTTTCGGATTGACTTCATGGCTGCCTCTCAGCGTGTCTTCCTGATGATGATTTCGATGCGACGGTTCTGCGCGCGGCCTTCGGGCGTATTGTTCGGCGCGATCGGCTCCGCGCGGCCTTTGCCTTCCTCTCGCACTCGCCCTGCGTCGCTCATCATGGATTTGATAATCTCGCCAGCCGCCTTGGCACGGGCAAGCGAGAGGTAGTGGTTTGAAGGAAAGACGAGCGATTGGATGGGCATGGCATCGGTGTGCCCGATCAGGACGACCGTTCCTGCCTCATCATTAAGAGATTGGCCGATCCGCAGAAGAAGCGGCACGAATGTTTTTTTCACCTTCGGACTCGCAGAATCGAACATCCCTGCGGCGTGGATGGTGACGACGACCTGCTGCGCGTCCTCGCTCACAGTGACGAGTCGATCACGGATTTCGGGCTCGAGAAAGTGACGCAGTCGATCGCCGCGCAATGCAACGGCTGGTTGCGGTACGATCCTCACCACGCTCCCTGTGCCGTTCGGCGGCAATTTCGCGAGATCGTTGAGGACTGTGTCAGCGCGGGCATTTAGTGCAAACAGGAGCCCGGTATAGATCGACAGGAGGACACCTGCCAAGAGCGCTACGACGACCCAGATCGGAACGAATTTGCGGCGCAGTTTCCGATCTTCACAGTCCCCGCGCCAGTGCAGGGACAGGTCGCGCTCCAAATCACCGCGGCCTCGGCGGATCAGACGGTAAACGTCTTCGCAAAGTACGCTGAGCTCGGCGGCTCCGCGCATAGTGACCCGGTGTCGGCCCTTAAAGCCCAACCTTATGCAGTAGTAGAGCAGTTCTAGGAGTTCGAGATTGGCGCGCGGTTTTTTTCTCAGGTGCGCCATCACGTCGAAAAAACGGTCGCCACCGAAGGTATCGCCAAACAGTGATCCGACCATGCTCCGTGTCATCCAGACGCTGTGGCTGCCCCAGCGTGTGTTGAGAACAACGTCATCGATTGTCGCGCAAAGGGCGTATTTGCAGATCTTGATCGCTGGGGAGGACAGTCCAAGCGGCATGATACGACGCTCAAAGGCACCAATCTCTTGCAACACTTTCAGGCGCAATCCCTCAACGTCGGAATGGCTGCCACCGCGCTTGAGTTGAGCGCAAAGGCCCAGCAGCGCCGCCGCGGCCGCGATCAGCGGATTAGGTTGATGGAGCGCAAGCGTCTCCCAGAAAGACTCGTTTGGTGCCGCCGCCGGCGGCGGAGGGATTTCCAGCGGCTTCTCGGCTGGCAAACGGGCCGGTGGCTGGTAAATTGGGATCGTTTTTTCAATCAACATCACCCCCCAGCTCATGCCTCTCGGAACGGGCGCTCTCGTCACGGCCCTGTGCCGGGTGCAGGTCGCCGACGCCCTCGCGATACGCGGATTCGAAGTGGGCGTCGAAGCTTCGGAGCTTATCAGTTTCGATGCTTGAGACGACTTCATCCAGGACACGGCCGAACGCATCCCAGCTTGCCGCCTTATGTTTGCTGGGCCAGATTGAACGGGTCCGCCCCAGCGCCCTTTCGATCGCTGATGGGGAGAGACGTTCACGGACACAGAACAGAGCCTTCTGCATAGTGGGCGCCCCAGGAAACTGTTTTGCTAACAGGCCCGAATGGCCCACAGTGCCATTTCGAGCTTGGGGAAGTCGCCGGCGACGTGCAGGGTCAACGCGGCGGAGCGAGGCAAGTCCATCCAGCAGCGGCTGTGCGGATCGACCTCGAAGTAGGTGAATCCAGCATGGAACGGAATCTGACGCGGCGCGACCGATATGGGATTGATGGTGATGCCCGGCAATGCGACTTTGACGAGTTCTTCGATCTTCTCGGCCGGCCCGATCTTGACATAGCGCGGGAACTCGCGTCGGAGTCGCTCGATCTCGACATCGGCCCGAGCGGCCAGCACGAAGCTTGCGGTCGTAAACAGCGACCGATCGGTCACCTCGGCGATATGGAACCCATATTTGTGCGGCCGTAGCGGCACCGGCTCCGCCGTCTGTTCGGGTATGGCGTTTAGTGACGACCGGATAGACTGGATCACAGGCAAAAAAGTATGCGCGAGAGCGTGGTGCTTGTAGTCACCGAAGCTCTGAGTACGTTTCTCAACCAGGGCAAAGGTGGCTAGTTCGCCCGCCAGTTGGAGCATGACGCCATACAGTGATTCCGGGTTTACGACCGCTGCCTTGGAAAGGTGGGAGAAGTAGGGCTCGTAACGATTGATCGCCTGTAGCAGAAGGAAATCGGCGATTTCCGCGATCCCATGCGTCCCCGAGTGCGAAACTCGCGCGGCCAAAGCCTCACCACGATGGTGAAGCAGGCCAGTGATCTCGGTGATGTAGTTCGAGAGGACGTGGGAGCTGGCACAGTCGGGAGTTGGCGCGACGTGCGCCTCATCGAGAATGACTTGCCGGTCGGCCCGGACTTGCATGATACGGGCGATCGGGAGGCAAGTGAAGGCTGACCGATCCGCCGCGTCCGGCAAGAGCTGAAACCGCAGCTGCGCCACCTCAATGGAGGCGCTGCCCCTTTCGCCGGCATTTGTGTCGATGATATCCTGACTTACGCCCGCGAAGCGGATCGGCACGTCAGCTTCCGCTCGCACGTCGGTTTCAACGGCCCCGCTTCGATGAAGCGGTACCGCCAAATGGATGAGCGAATCCCGAAGGTACTCCGGAACATCGTATGGAGTTGGCTGGTCGGCGTCATCGGGGATGCTGAACGGCGTGCCATCCTCCAAGACGCCACATGCCGTTTCGACAGCGATCTTGCCGAGAGCGAGTAGTTCGCGATTGATGCGGAGCTCAGTGATGCCCCAGCCATAGCCATGTAGAGCGGCAGTCCTGCCGCGCAGCAACTTTTCCACGTAACGGTCGTTCTGCTGAAAGTGCTGCGGTCGAAGAAACAGGCCTTCCGACCACACCACCCTGTTTTCTAAAGACACCTTAACTGCCCCGCGTCTGACGCACCGATGATTCAACCGCAGCGGCAATTTAGCAGGCTTCTACTGCTCCCTAACATGCGTAGCCGATATGCAACCATTCGCGGCCCGAATGCAGTGTCTGGGGTCGCCAAAAGAGGCTGCTGGCTGCCGCGATTTGCCATACAGGGCTCTCGGATTGAGATAACGGATGCCGTTTCTAATGCGACATCGCCAATTCCGGTCGTGCCCCGCTGAGTGGTGTAGCTCGGCGGTGACGAAGCCGCTCGCGAGCGCGCCCTCAACAGCGCCGTAGCGAGCGAGCGGCTTTGCGGCGGTCATCGATGTTCCCCGGTAAAGGTCGGGTTGCTGACACCAACCTGATTCGAAGGAACCACCGATGACCGATGACATGATGAACCTGCGCGCGCTCGTGGAGAAGAGCCCTGATTGCGATCTCCTGCGCGAGATGATCGGCTTTGCCGCCGAGCGTCTGATGGAGCTGGAGGTGGGAACCGCCACCGGCGCCGCCTATGGCGAGAAGGATCCGCTGCGGCTCGCGCAGCGCAATGGCTACCGCGAGCGCGACTCGGAGACGCGGGCCGGCACCGTCGAGCTGCGCATCCCGAAGCTGCGCAAGGGGAGCTACTTCCCGGGCTTCCTGGAGCCGCGGCGTATGGCGGAGAAGGCTCTCACCGCCGTCATCCAGGAGGCCTACATCCAGGGCATCTCAACACGCTCCGTCGACGACCTGGTCAAGGCCATGGGCATGAGTGGCATATCCAAGAGCCAGGTCTCGTGGCTGTGCGAAGAGATCGACGGCAAGGTGAAGGCCTTCCTCGACCGGCCGATCGAGGGCGACTGGCCCTATCTGTGGATCGATGCCACCTACCTGAAGGTGCGCCGCGGCGGGCGCATCGTCTCGGTCGCCGTCATCATCGCCGTCGGCGTCAACAGCGACGGCCGGCGCGAGGTGCTGGGCATGGAGATCGGCACCTCGGAGGCCGAGCCGATCTGGACCGAGTTCCTGCGCAAGCTGACCCGGCGCGGCCTGCGCGGCGTCAAGCTTGTCGTCTCCGACGCCCATGAGGGCATCAAGGCGGCGGTCTCGAAGGTGCTGTGCGCCACCTGGCAACGCTGTCGGGTTCATTTCATGCGCAATGTGCTGGCGCATGCCGGCAAGAGCGGTCGCCGCGTCGTCTCGGCCTTCATCGCCACCGCCTTCGCCCAGGAGACGCCGGAAGCCGCCAGCACCCAATGGCGCGCCGTTGCCGACCAGATCCGGCCGAAGGTGCCCAAGCTCGCCACCATCATGGACGACGCCGAGCCCGACGTGCTCGCCTACATGACCTTCCCGAAGGAACATCGTGCCAAGCTCCACTCGACCAATCCCATCGAGCGCCTCAACGGCGAGATCAAGCGCAGGACCGAGGTCGTCGGCATCTTCCCCAATGACGACGCCATCGTCCGCCTCGTCGGCGCCTTGCTGCTCGAACAGAACGATGAATGGGCCGTGCAGCGGGCCCGCTACATGACGCTTGAGACCATCAGCCAGATGAGCGATGATCCGCTCATCAGCCTGCCGGCAGTGGCGCGCTGATCATTCCGGCCCATGCCGGAGAGCACGGCGACCAATGCCGTCAGCTACACCACTCCAGTGGGCACGATCCCAATTCCAATCTGATGCCGCGTGCGGATTGCTGAATTCGGGGGCGGGCAAGCGTCGATCTAGCCCTTCTGGCGTGCCGCGAGTGGTGGGCCGGAGCGGCAACCGAAACCGCCCAACTGCGTGTTGGTGCTTACGCGTCCACGTGACGGCCAGCGAGCTGATCTTCAGTGTATTAGCGCCGGCGGACGCTGACGGGTGCGAACAAGATCACGGTAACCGGGGCAGATTTCCGGGCGGAGGTGGGGTTTGCAGGGGGGCGGGTTTGTGATTCACCCTTTGCGTGACTCTGCCGCCGAATGATTCGCTTGAAGGCCTG
>NZ_JBHLYT010000030.1:199013-268717 GCF_042431665.1 Mesorhizobium kowhaii | reverse complement strand
GCGCACGAGATCGCCACCGCTTGCGGGCGGCGTCAGGCTCGGCGTCGATGGAAAGGGATCAATGAAAAGCCGGTGAGACAGCTTGACTGTTTAGATAACTGCCAACTTCCAGGAAGAGCGCTGGAAGACCGACGAGGCCGCCATGAAGACGGCGATCGAGGCCGCTGGCGACAAGTACATCTCCGCTGACGCGCAGTCCAATCCGGGCAAGCAACTCACCGATGTCGAAAGCCTGATCTCGCAGGGCGCCAATTCGCTGATCATCCTGGCGCAGGATGCCTCGGCCATCGGCCCGGCGGTGCAGAAGGCGCTGGACGAAGGCATTCCGGTCGTCGGCTATGACCGGCTGATCGAGAACAAGGACGTCTTCTATCTGACCTTCGACAACAAGGAAGTCGGCCGCATGCAGGCCCGCGAAGTGTTCAAGGTCAAGCCGGAAGGCAACTATGTCTTCATCAAGGGCTCCGGTGCCGATCCGAATGCCGATTTCCTGTTCTCGGGCTCGATGGAAGTGCTCAAGGAGGCCATCGACAGCGGCAAGATCAAGAATGTAGGTGAGGCCTATACGGACGGGTGGCTGCCCGCCAACGCCCAGAAGAACATGGAACAGTTCCTCACCGCCAACGACAACAAGGTCGACGCCGTGGTCGCTGCCAATGACGGCACCGCCGGCGGCGTCGTCGCAGCGCTGACGGCGCAGGGCCTTGCCGGCACCGTGCCGGTCTCGGGTCAGGACGGCGACCACGCCGCGCTGAACCGCATCGCGCTAGGCACGCAGACCGTATCGGTGTGGAAGGACGCGCGCGAACTCGGCAAGAACGCCGCCGAGATCGCCTCGCAGCTGGCCGACGGCAAGAAGATGACCGACATCGCCGGCGTCAAGGACTTCACGACGCCTGGCGGCAACACCGTCAAGTCGCTGTTCCTGACCCCGGTTGCCATCACCAAGGACAATCTCAACCTCGTCATCGACGCCGGCTGGATCAAGAAGGACGAAGTCTGCGCGGGCGTCGCCGCCGGTGCGGTCGCTGCCTGCAACTAAAACCGAACCAGATCGGTTCGATCTCGGCGCCGCGGCCTCAAGGCCGCGGCGTTTCTCAAGGGGCATTCCGCTTCAAATGACCGCGGAAAGCAAATAGCATCGGCAACCGCGCCAGACGGCAAACCGGTGGGAGGACATCATGACCGACACGACCTCTAACACGCCTGCCGCAAATACGTCCGCAGACCGGGCGCGTGCGTCTGAACTGAGCGCCGTCGGACGCTTCCTGAAGGCAACCGAACTCGATACGCGCATGCTTGGCATGGTCGGTGCGTTGCTGGTCATCTGGGTCGGCATTCACATCCTGTCGGGCGGACTTTTCCTGACGCCGCGCAATCTCTGGAACCTATCGGTGCAGACTTCCTCGGTCGCGATCATGGCAACCGGCATGGTGCTGGTCATCGTCATGCGCAACATCGACCTTTCGGTTGGTTCCGTCGAAGGCGTGATCGGTATGATCATGGGCGTGGCGCAAGCCGAATTCCTCATTCGCGTCATCGGCTTCCAGCTTGGAAATCCGTGGCTCTGGATCATCGCACTGGCCGCCGGCGTGGTGCTTGGTCTTGTGATCGGCGCCTTCCAGGGCTTCATCATCGCCTATCTCGAAGTTCCTGCGTTCATCGTGACGCTGGGCGGTCTCTTGGTCTGGCGCGGCATGGCATGGCTGATCACCAATGGGCGCACGGTCGCGCCGCTCGACGCTACATTCCAGCTGATGGGCGGCGGACCGCGGGGCTCGATCGGCGCCAGCGCCAGCTGGATCGTCGGCATCGTCGCTTGCGCGGCTGTCGCTTTCGCGCTGCTCAACGGCCGGTCGCAGCGCAAACGGTTCAACTTTCCACTGCGCCCCGTCTGGGCGGAAACCTTTCTCGGGTTGGTCAGTTGCGCTGCCATCCTTGGGGCCGTCTGGATCGCCAATTCCTATCCATGGCCAATCGGCATCGTGCGCCAGTATGCACAGCAGAACGGCATCACCATTCCCGAAGGCGGGCTGTTCATCGCCCACGGCATCGCCATACCGGTACTGATGGCGGTCGCGGTCGGTATCGTCATGACCTTCATCACCAAGCGCACCCGTTTCGGCCGCTATGTCTTTGCCATCGGCGGCAATCCGGAGGCCGCCAATCTCGCCGGCATCAACACCCGCTGGGTGACCATGAAGGTGTTCATGATCATGGGCGTACTGGCCGCGATCAGCGCGGCGATCTCGTCGGCCCGCCTCAACGCGTCGACCAATGCGCTGGGCACGTTGGACGAGCTGCTGGTGATCGCCGCCGCCGTGATAGGCGGCACCTCGCTTGCCGGCGGCTCCGGAACGGTGCTCGGCGCCATGCTCGGCGCGCTGCTGATGCAGTCGCTGCAGTCCGGCATGGTGCTGCTCGGCATCGACTCGCCGCTGCAGAGCATCGTCGTCGGCGCAGTGCTCGTCGTCGCGGTCTGGCTCGATACCGTCTATCGCAAGCGCGTCTAGGGGAGGACAAGGATTATGTCAGATAAAACCGCTCCCGCAGCCACTGCGCTGATCGACATGAGGAACATTTCGATCGCCTTTGGCGGCATCCGTGCCGTCGACGACGCCTCGATCGACCTTTTCCCCGGTGAGGTCGTGGCGCTGCTCGGCCACAACGGCGCCGGCAAGTCGACATTGATCAAGATTCTGTCCGGCGCCTACAAGCGCGACGCGGGCCAGATCTTCGTCAACGGCGAGGAGGCATCGATCTCCAACCCGCGCGACGCCAAGAAATACGGCATCGAGACGATCTACCAGACGCTGGCGCTGGCCGACAATGTCGATGCCGCCGCCAATTTGTTCCTCGGCCGTGAGCTGATGACCGCATGGGGCACGCTCGATGACGTTGCGATGGAGGCCGAGGCGCGCAAGGTGATGGGCCGACTCAATCCCCGCTTCCAGCGCTTCAAGGACCCGGTGATCAAGCTGTCGGGCGGTCAACGGCAGTCGGTGGCGATCGCGCGCGCGATCCTGTTCAACGCGCGCATCCTGATCATGGACGAGCCGACGGCGGCGCTTGGTCCGCAGGAAACGGCGCAGGTCGGCGAACTGGTCAAGCAGCTCAAGTCCGACGGCATCGGCATCTTCCTGATCAGTCACGACATCCACGACGTGTTCGAGCTTGCCGACCGCGTCTGCGTCATGAAGAACGGCCAGGTCGTCGGCACCGCGCGCACCACGGATGTGACCCAGGACGAGGTGCTCGGCATGATCATTCTGGGCAAATGCCCGCCCGGCGCGATCCCCGGACCAGGTGCGCTGAAGATCGCCGCCTAGAGCATGATCATTTCCGAAAACCGGTACCCCCTTTTCGGGATCATGCTTTGGCCGGACGAGCGTGCCCGGCTGCGGGTTGCCGGTCATGTGATATGCCAGCTGTCATGATGGCTTGGCCTTACCATTGTGTTGGCACGGCGACTTGCCCATAAAGGTCCGACATTGCCCATGGACCGCATCATCCGTTGAAGAAGCTTTTTCCAATCGTCGCGTTCATCGCCGTTGCGCTGATCAGCATGACGATGGCGGGGTTTGCCTATTTCGCGACCCAGGAGGCAGCCCGCATCAAGTTCGAAGCAACGGCCGACGACGCGCTCAACCGGATCGAGAGCCGCATCGACCTGCATCTGTCGCTGCTGCGGTCGACGCAGGCCCTGTTCGATGCCCGCAACGGCGATATCTCCCAGAACGAGTTCAAGGCGTTCTTCCACGCGCTCGATGTCGACAACAATTTCGCCGGCTTGCGCGGTATCGGCTTTCTCAGGCTGGTTAAGGCCGGAGACGAGGCGGCGGTCGAACGCGACATGCTGCACGACCATGGCGTCAGCCATCCAATCTATCCGGACACCACGCAACCCTGGCGCGCGCCCATCGTGATGTTCGAGCCGCTGGATCCGTCCAACCAGGCCGCCATTGGCTACGACATGTTCAGCGAACCGGTGCGGCGCGTGGCCATCGAAAAGGCAATGTCCGACGACCAGCAGCACGCCAGCGGGCTGGTGCAGCTCGGCCAGAACACGGGTGCCGCGCAGACGTTCACCGGCTTCTTCGTCTTCGTGCGGCTCAATGTCGAAACCGCACCCGATGTCATTAATGCGTCCAGATCCTCGACAGCCGGCTTTCTCTATGCGGCTTTTCGGGCCCGGGACCTGTTCCAGATAGCGCTCAGCCGGTCGCCGCTGCTGCCGGTCAACACCGAAATCTATGACGGCGCGGTGAGTGGCGACAATCTCTTGTTCCGGTCGGAGACGCCGCCGGCTTCGTCCTTCGGGGACAGGCTGCTGGTCACCCGCAAGATCATGGTGGCCGGCCAACCGTGGACGGTCCTGTTCCGGCCGACAAGCGCCTTCTCGCAGCCGTCGTCGCGCGCCATTCCGGTGATGCTGGGGCTGTTCGGCTTGCTGCTGGCGGGCGCCATCGCGCTGGTGGCGCGCTATCAGGAGCGGGCCTATGAGGCCGCATCGCGCTTGCACGAGACGACGGAAAAGAGCCTGCTCGAAAAAGACCTGATGCTGCAGGAGATGAAGCATCGCATCAAGAATTCGATCACCAGGGTGCTCGCGATCGCGCGCCAGACGGCTTCGCGAGCCACAGACGTCAACGAGTTTTCCTCGTCCTTCTCGGCCAGGCTGCAGGCGATGGCGGCGTCTCAGGACATGCTGACGCGCTCGCGCTGGCAGAAGGCCGATCTTGGCGATCTCCTGCGCATCGAGCTCGGCCAGGTGTTCGGCAAGGAGCTGCCCGAAGAGCTCTTGTCGGGACCGGAGGTGCTGCTCGACGAAACCACGACGCAGGCGCTCGGCCTCACGTTCCACGAACTGGCGACGAATGCGCTGAAATATGGCGAAGCCGGCAATTCAGCCAATTCGCTCAAGGGGGATTGGGCGCTCAAGGTCGACTGGTCGCTCGAAGGGCGCGGGCGCGACAGGATGCTGGTTCTCAACTGGCGCGAAACCGGACAGAAGAAACTCAAATCGCCTGCCAAAACCGGATTCGGCACCAAGCTGATCGACCTCAACGTCACGCGCGAATTGCGCGGCACGATCAACCGCGATTATCAGGCCAGTGGTCTGAAGGTGGAAATCAGAATTCCGCTGACGGGCTAGAGCCTTGTTTTTACGTTTTTACGCAATTCCGGACGGAAAACCGTTTCGCACTTTTCCTGGAATTGCTCAAACGGCGATCATCAGGCGAACAGAAATGGTGCGTCCAAACGTCGAAAATCCGGAGGCCGGCGGACCGGTCTCCGGATCGACGTTTCGATTATCGCCGAACTAGTTGCAGCGAGCCGTGTAGATCCGGCCGCGATGATCGCGATACTGGCAATAGCCGTTGCGCAGGTTGCGCACCAGCAGGCCGGACCCGGCACCGACAGCCGCGCCGATCAGCGCGCCCTTGCCGCCGCCGACCAAGCCGCCGACACCGGCGCCAATCAAGCCGCCGCCGACCACGTCCTGCTCGGTGCTGGTGCAGCCGCTGAGGGCAGCCACCGCAATCATGGCAATAATCATCTTCCGCATAGAGTCACTCCTCACTTTGTGTCCACACTTTGGTAAGCTCCAGCAGCCATTTAGCATGAAATGGCGGCCTTTGCTGCTGCAATCTATTGTTGGTGAAGATAGTCTTTTTCTGGGCGCACTGCGTTCGATGCCATCACGACGTTTGAAATTGCCAGGGACGCGTCGAGCGTGCCGTCCGCGCGCACGTTCCAGACGATCTGGTCATAGTCGTCTTCCAGCGCCGGATCGACGGCAAGGCATTTGGCGACGATGTGCTGAGCCTGCCCCTGCACGTCGCCCATGGCGAATGGCCGTTCGGCAACGCATTGATCGGCGGTCTCGAAAACGCTCACCGGCACCTGCAATTCACGGCAGTCGGCCATCGTGTTCGAGCAACCGATAACCAGCAGCAACGCAGCGATGTGTTCCATGGCGACATGTCCTCTCGCCACAGTAACGGTCCATAGCCGCCAAAGTTCCTGGGCCGCAGGGCGACCGGCGAAATAACGCGGCGCAACGGGCAATTCCGTCGCCGGCCGCGATGGCAGGCGCGGGTGTGATGGACGTCAGGAGACCAGCTGGAACAGGACGACCGCGACAATCACCGCGGTCAGACCCCCAGGGCGGCAAGGCGCAGTGAGGCGTGAGGAGCAGGCGGTGGTGCGGACGCCTCCAGGTCCTGAAACCCGCCCATCGAAATGCGGGCGGCCTGCTCCAGTCTGTTCATGTCGGCAACCATCAAGCCATTCCTCCCGCACCATGCTGCAAGTCCTGCTACGGCAATGTCCGGCGGTGCGGCAGGTTCCAGCGGTATCCGGGAAAAACAGCATCTGCTTTTATGGTGAATAGCCGGTTAAGGACGAGCAGGCGAAGGGGTGCGCTCATTCCGTCTCGAAATTGCCGTGCGGAACGACAAGGCGGTATTCAAGGCGGCCGGGCATTATCTCCAGCGTCGCCGTTCCGTTCAGGGAGGCGGGCACGACCCGCTCCAGCGCGACACTGCCGAAGCGCTTCTGGCTGTGCTCGATGTCGCTCGCCGGTATCGCTTCGGCCCATGTCAGCGACAGCGCGAGGCCGTCGGCAGCGGTGTCAAGATCGGTCGTAACTTCAACGAAGCCGTCCGCACGTGAAAGGGCGCCGTAGCTGACCGAATTGACAGCGAGTTCATGCATGGCAAGGCCGATGTGCAGCGCGGCGTTGGGATTGAGATAGGGATTTGCCCCGCGGAAGCGCAGGCCGTGCGACGGGTCCACCCCGTTGCGACCGACCTGGCCCGACACCAGTTCGCGAAGTGCCGCGCCCCGCCAGTTTGAGGAGGTCACCAGATCCTGGGACGAGGCCAGCGACTGCAGCCGGCCGCGAAAGCGCGTCAGGAAATCAGCGATGCCATCGGAATAGCGCCCGGTCTGGGTAGCTATGCTTTGAATGATCGCCAGGAGATTCTTCGAGCGATGGCTGACTTCGCGCAACAGCGTCGTCAGGGTCTGCTCACGGCGCTTCTGATCTGTCGTTTCGACCATGGTGGTGACGACACCTTGCACCGTGCCACCATCGCCATGGTCGGCGTCGACCCAGACCTGAAACCAGCGAAAACCGTCTTCCGCGGGAACGCTGATTTCAAGGCGTTGCGGATTGCCGGATGCGATGACGTCGCGCTTTGCTGCGCCGATGCGATCGACCTGCGCCGCGGGCAGGATGCCGTTGCCGTCCGCGGTGTCGGAAACCCAGGGCGCGCGCATGTTGCGCGCCCATACCGTTTTCAGCTCGCGATCCTGATAGAGAACGGAAATGCCGGCATTGTGCAGCGCGTGGAGAAGAGCCCGACCAAGTTGCATGCCACTTTCGGCGGGATGCAGGGCGATGACTTCATCGCTTGGCACGTCTTCTTTCCTATCTCCGGTCCTGGAACGCATCGGCCAATCTGTCCACCCAACTCAGGCAGAACGGCTCACTGTGAAATGGGTTCCAAAGAGGATTTCCCGAAAACCGGCCTCCAAAAGCGGTCCGCCGAGCGGCGTCCGTTGAAGGATACCGCCCGGCGGTGGCTGGAAACCGTTTGAGGGGTGCGGCTTCCAGTGTTCGCTCGGATGATCGCTCGGTTCTCACGCCCGTTTGAACAGGCCGGCGAGAAGCGAAATGACCAGGAAAGCGAGAAAGATGAAAAACAATATCTGCGCTATGCCGGCAGACGTGCCAGCGATGCCGCCGAAACCAAGCGCGCCGGCTATGATTGCCACGACGAGAAATACGAGCGCCCAGTAAAGCATGATCCATCTCCTTCGAATGGCGTAATGAAAACGTGGGTAGATGCGGTTTGTTCCACCATTTGCCGAAAAAGACGATGCTTGCAAATCGTTCTAAGCAGGGTGGCGCCGGGAATTCGCTGATGACGGGTTCCCGACATGGCAAAGGCCGCCTGATGCATCGCATCAGACGGCCCTCGATGTCGTGTCGTGCCGTCAGGAAGTGTTGCGATCCTTACGCGGCGGCTTTCGCCTGGCGATCGAAGAACAGCGCCTGGCTGATCAGTGCCTTGACCATGTCGGGGTTGAACGGCTTGGTGACCAGGAAGGCCGGCTCGGGGCGTTCGCCGGTCAGGAGACGCTCGGGGAAGGCGGTGATGAAGATCACCGGCACCGATGTCGACGACAGGATCTCGTTCACGGCCTCGATGCCCGAGCTGCCGTCGGCAAGCTGGATGTCGGCCAGCACCATCTTCGGCCGCATCTTGCCGAACATCGTCACCGCCTCGGCATGCGTGCGCGCAGTTCCGACGACGCGGTGCCCGAGGCTCTCGACCATTTCTTCTATATCCATGGCGATCAGCGGTTCGTCCTCGATGATCAGTACGTCCGTTGCCACCTGGCGGGATATCTCGTTGCTTGCCTGGGCAAGCAGCTCTGAAAATTCCTGGTCGCCGGCATCGAGGATCTCGGCCGCCTCGTCCTCGCTGAAACCTTCAACGGCGACGAGCAGGAAAGCCTGGCGGGGACGCGGCGCAATCGCATTCAGATTGGCGGCGGCGCGCTGTTCCCATGCCGATTGCGCCCGTTCCTGGGGGACGCGGATGGCGATCGACGTGAACAGCTTGGCGAAGACCTTGTACAGCGCGATGCGGTCGCTCGAGGCCTCGGGAAAGATATCGATATCGGCGATGATGGCTTCGAGCATGGCGGCGACCAGCGCGTCGCCACTCTCCTGCGATCCGGAAACGGCCCGCGAGAAGCGGCGCAGGAACGGCAGATGTGGTGCGATGGTGGCGGATAAGCTCATGGTAAGACGTCTCCCTCAGAATGACGTGGGTTGCATAGAGTGCAGGTCAAGCCGATTGCAAGCCCCGGTCAAACAACGCGGGTCTTGAGAAAAAGTTCCGGCCTTGATGGAACTAATGCGCGGGGACGGCGTTTGAAGTCGGGATGGGCAACCAGACAAGGGTGCCGCTTGCGTTGTGTTGGGCAATATTGTGAGCGGCTTGGGCGCTGGGAATACAAGGGCAAAATGAGGATATGACGAAAGATATTCTGGCTGGCGTCGCGGGCAGGCGCCGGAACGGTTCCGGTGACGCACTCGGGCCGAATTCCGAAATCGGACGCAAACTCAAACAATATTACGATGAGCTGGTCTCTGACGATGTGCCGGATCGCTTCGCCCAGTTGCTCAGTCAACTGGAACAGGCCGAACCCGCACAGAAGAAGGACTGAAGCATGGCAGCGGTCTCCCAAGGCTTCAAGACCGATTTGCTTGGGGCAATCCCGAGCTTGCGCGCCTTTGCCGTGTCGCTGACGCAAAATGCCGACAAGGCGGACGATCTCGTCCAGGAAACACTGGTCAAGGCCTGGGACAAGCATGAGAGCTTCCAGCTCGGCACCAATCTCAAGGCGTGGCTTTTCACCATCCTGCGCAATGAATTCTATTCGCAGATGCGAAAGCGCGGGCGTGAGGTGCAGGACAGCGACGGCATCATGACGGCCAGGCTTGCCGTTCATCCGGCCCAGCATGGCCAGCTCGACCTGAAGGATTTTCGCGACGCCCTTGAACAATTGCCGGAGGACCAGCGCGAAGCCATCATCCTCATCGGCGCGTCGGGCTTCTCCTACGAGGAGGCGGCCGAAATCTGCGGTTGCGCGGTCGGGACGATCAAGAGTCGTGTCAGCCGGGCTCGCACGCGATTGCAGGAGATCCTGAAGATCTCCGGCGAAGACGAGTACGGTCCGGATGCGATTTCGACCCAGGTAACGGGTTCGGCGGCCAACTGACCTGCGATCGCAAGGCGCGATCGCGACTTAAGGTGTGTTGATATTCAGGTGATGCCGGCCTGCAAACGGCGGTTTTCTGCGCTTCCGGTGCTCAGGTACTTAAGTACGCTCCGCTCCGGTTCTCGAAAACCAGCATTTTCGACTCGGCCTGACCTGAATCTCAACACACCTTAAGTCGGGATCGTGTCTCAACCAGGAGAACCCCGCCCGCAGGCCGCCGCCACCGCTTGCATGAGGTCCTCACCCGAATAGGGCTTGCCAACCAGCCTGACGCCCGGAAACGATGCCTTGATTTGATCGGGATCCGAATAGCCCGAAGCAAACACGAACGGCACGCCGGCGGCGCGCAGGCCCGAGGCGAAATCGAGTGTCGAGGCGCCGCCCAGCATGAGGTCGACAATGGCGGCGTCGAAGTGCGTGGCGACCTGCCGATCGTCGATCTCGGCCAGATCGCGGGCGATCACCACCTCGCCGGCGCCATGATCACGGCAAAGCTGCTCGACATCCATTGCGATGAGAAATTCATCCTCCAGGACCAGAATCCGCAATCCATCGAGCAAAGGGGACACAGGCAAGGGCTCCTCGAAACACAGGGGAGTCATGATCGCTATTTGGCAAGCTGTCATTTAAAAAAGACATGTGCCGCCCCGGAACCTCGATCCCCGCAACGCGTTGGGACGCAGCCTTCAAAGAGGGGGCTTTCGAGGAGGGGTCGAAATGTCAGGCCAGAACGGTCGTGCTTTCTCCAGCCGCCAGTATCCTTGCGAGAACTGCCCGTTGCGGCCGCTACCGGTTTTCCGCGACTTTGAAAAACAGGAACTGGCCTTCATCAGCAAATTCAAGAAGGGCGAGCTCGCCGTCGACAAGGGCGCCACGGTCCTGGTGGAGGGAAGCCACAGCGCCCATCTCTACACCGTGCTCTCCGGGTGGGCGTTCCGCTACAAGCTGATGCGGGACGGCCGCCGCCAGATCCTCAACTACCTCATGCCTGGCGATCTGATCGGCCTGCAGGGTAGCGTGATGGGCGAGATGCGGCATTCCGTCGAGGCCTTGTCGCCGATGCTGCTGTGCGTTTTCGAACGCGAGTATCTCCACGAACTCTACCGCAATCACCCCGGCCTGGCCTACGATATCACCTGGATCGCGTCGCGCGAAGAGCGCATGCTGGACGAGAATCTGCTCAGCCTCGGGCGTCGCAGCGCAATCGAGCGCGCCGCCTATCTTATCGCCTTCATCGGCAGCCGGGCCAAGGTCGTTGGGCTGAACGGCAAGCAATCCGTCCAGATACCGATCACCCAACAGCACATCGCCGACACGCTCGGCCTGTCGCTGGTCCATACCAACAAGACGATCCGCAAGCTGATGGATCGCAAGCTGATTGTCTGGCGCGACGGCGGTTGCGAGGTAACCGACAATGAAGGGCTCAAGCAACTCGCCGGCTGGGAAGGGCTGGGCGAGGCGCGCCGGCCGCTGATCTGACGAAGCGCCTTTTTGCCAGCGCCAGCGGATCGGGTGCACGCGCAGGCGTTTTCGGGTACTTTGTCCCGGATGTCGGAACCTTGAGACATGCGGCGCGTTTGAAATCAAGCAATCACAAGGAGTTAAGCAATGGCAACTGCTGCAGGAAAGACCGCAAACGAAGGCCGGTCGAATTCAGACCTCGAAGCCGATATCAGGCAGTTGAAGGCCGATATCGACAAGCTTACCAAGCAGTTGGCCAAGACCGGCGAGCATGGCTACGGCACCGCGCGCCGTGCGGCCACGGAAGGGGTCGAGCAATTGCGTGCACAGGGCGAAGCAGCCTTTGATAGTTTGCGCGGCAATGCCAAGGATATCGAAGCGCAGTTGATGGCGAGCGTGCGCGAAAAGCCGGTGACGTCACTGGCGATCGCTGCCGGCGTCGGCTTCCTCTTCGCGCTTCTCGCGCGTCGCTAGTCGCATTCCAGATGGGAATGCTCGCATCCCTGATTTCAGGTCTGGCATCGGGCGAAACCGTTGCCGCCATGCGCCGGGCGCGCACGGCGGCAATCGTCTATGGGCTCGCCATATCAGCAGCGCTCTGCGGTCTCGGCTTTCTGGTCGCGGCAGCCTATATCTGGACGGCAACTCGCTATGGGTCGCTTGCCGCCGCGCTGGGCTTTGGCGCCGGTTTCCTGGTGCTTGCCGGGCTGATCCTGCTGATTTACCAGATATCCGCGGGGGCGCGCGCCCGGCGCCGGGCGCAACGACGCAATGCCGACATGAAAGCGATAGGCATCGCCGCGGCGCTTGCCGTGCTGCCGGCGCTGCTCAAGGGCAAAGGCGGTCTCGGCGTCATTCTGGGGCCGGCCGTGGCGCTGGCGGCCTACGCCATCTACCGTGAAAACGTGAAGTCAGACGATTCGGATGAAGACGAGCGGAAATAAGGCCGCTTTCTCTTTGACCATGATCTTTCCGAAAACCGGATCATGGTTTGTCACTCGACAGATCTTCCAGCGGCATCGATATTTCGGCAAACACGCCTTCCGGCCGGAACTCATGGGTCACTTCGCTTGAAATGACCTTGGCAAGGCTGCGGCGGATGAGGATCGAACCGAAGCCATGTCGCTCCGGCGGGGCGACTTGCGGGCCACCACTTTCGCGCCAGGTCAGTACAAGGCGTCGGGCACCTTTTCTGCCTTGCTTCTTCCAGCCGAGATCAACCTTGCCGGACGCCACCGACAGCGATCCATATTGCAGCGCATTGCTGGCCAGCTCATGCAGGATCAGGCCAAGCCCCACAGCCTGGTCGGGCGACAGCAGCAACTCGTCGCCGGAGATTGTCATGCGCGGCTGTTCGGTCGTGTCGAAAGGCCTGACTTCGATCTGGACGAGTTCACGGATGCCGATGCCGCGCCACTCACGGTCGGACAACAGATTGTGGGCGATGCCCAGGGCCTGAAGCCGGGCGCTGAAGGCTTCGAGGAATTCGCTCGGCTGGCGGGCATGTCGCACGGTTTGCGTTGCCAGCGCCTGGACGGTCGCCAGCGTGTTCTTGACGCGGTGGTTGAGCTCACGCAGCAGCAGCCGTTGCCGCTCGTCGCCAAGCTTGCGCTCGGTGATGTCGTAGTTGACGCCGAAAATCAGGGTCGGCTTACCGTCGCCGTCGCGCTCGATGACGCGGCCGCGCGTGGCGAGCCAGCGCGGCGGATGAAAGCCCTTCACCCGGTATTCGCCGAAATAGTCGTCGCTGCCGGTCAAGGCATCGCGAAAGCGGGTTTCGGTCTGGTAGACGTCGCGTGGATCGATGGCGGTGAGGATGTCGCGCGCCCGCAGCCGGTTCGAGCGCGGCAGGTTGAACAGCTCCGACAGCAAGGTGTCGCATTCGATGATGTCGGTGCGGATGTCCCACGCCCAGCTGGCGAGCGAAGCCGCATCGAGCGCGATGGCGCGCCTCTTCTCCTCACGCACCAGTGCTGCCTCGGCGATGGCGCCGCTACGGGTCGCATCCTTCAAGGTGAACAGGCTGCCGGCGAGGCCAGCGAGCACCTTCAACTGCTCGAGCCTGGCGCGGGACGGAAAGGCATGCGGCTTGCGGTCCAGCACGCACAGCGTGCCGATGCGGGCGCCTGCCACGATCATCGGCGCGCCGGCATAGAAGCGGACGTGGTTCTTGCCGGTGACCAGCGGGTTGGTCTTGAAGCGTGGGTCCGTCGTGGCATCCGTCACCACCATCGGCTCGTCGCCGGCGGCAATCGCATGGGCGCAGAAGGAGATATCGGTCGTGGTTTCGGTCTCGTCCAGACCGACACAGGATTTGAACCACTGCCGCTTGTGGTCGACGAGCGTCACCAAGGCGATCGGCGCCTGCATGACCGCCGCGGCAAGGCGGCTTATGCGGTCGAAATCCGGATCGGCCGCCGTGTCTAACTCCTCCAGCCCGTGCAGAACGGCCAGCCGGTCCTCGTCCTTGACCGCACGAGCAACTTCGGCCGGCAGATTCGGCACTGTTTCCGCCTTGCTGTTCACCCAAGTCCCCAATGGCCCGTCCCGGCCTTCGCCGCTTCACGCATCTGCCGGCTCATGACCAGCCGGCTTTCCCGGAACCATCCTAGCGAGGAACCGTTACCCGACTGTGTTTTGTCGAGCGCGCCAGTTGGCGTAAAACGAGACAAGGGCCGACCATGGTCAAGATCATTCCCGAAAACAAAGCGCGTCAGGGGCGGTGGGGCTGGCACGGCTTGCGTATCCTGATTGCCGCGCTGCTTCTGGCCTTCGTTGCCTGGGGCATCGCCGAAATCTATGGTGAATTGGCCAAGACGCCGGCGACAGAGCAAGGAAGCTCGCCAGGCGGCTAGATTTTCGGCCTTCATCGTTCGAGATCGCATCAGGCAGCCTTCGCCTCTGCGATGCTGGCCGGCACCAGGACATTCAGCGCGCCGGGCCGGATTTCGATCGTTGTCTCACGGTCGAGCCTGACCAGTTCACCGTCCATGACGGCGCGGAACCTCCTGCTGCCCGAATGGATTTTCAGGACCGTTCGGTCAGCCTGATGGATTTCCACGTGTTCGTTGTCGCGCCACTTGCCGCGCGCCATGTTGAAGAAGAATTTGACCAGTTCGGCACGCTGTCGCGCCACCGTGACATAAACGCCAAGCACGCCGCCCGCCGGGTTGTCGGCGTAAGGCAGGTGGCCTTCGCCGAACAAATTGTTGGTGATGCCGATGCCGGTGATGCGGGCCGCTATCTCGGCGTTGCCGATGCTGAGCGTCACCTTCATCGCCGGTGGATTGTTGATCGTTGCCCAAGCCGCCTTGGCCGAGGCGCGGATCTTTCCCATACGCGACCCGAATTCCATTTTTTGGCGCAGTTGCACCATCTGCGCATGCATACCGATCGAGAACTGATGAACGAAGGGCCGGCCGTTGGCCATGGCCATGTCGACCGCGATGATTTCACCGTCGGCGAAGGATTTCAGCGCGGCATCGAGGGACTGCGGAATACCCAGTCCGCGTGCGAACAGATTCATTGTGCCGGCCGGTAATATGGCAAGCGCCTTCCTGGTGCCCATCAGCCGAGCGGCCGCGGCAGAAATAGTTCCGTCGCCGCCGCCGGCCAGCACGACATCGACGGAGCGGCGCGATGCAGCGCTGTCGAGCGTCTCCACCACGTCCTTGCCGGCAACAACATCAATGCTAAGGGAGTGGCCTGCCGTCTCCAGGGTCTGACGCATCCTGTCGGAAAAAGCGGCGAGGTCCGTGGTGCGCAAGGTGCCGCCGTCGCGGTTCAGCACCGCAGCAAATTTCATGCCCCGCTCCGTCATTCCATCGCAATCTGGCCGGAACAAACCCAGCCACAGGCTGAAACGTGACGAAGCGGCAAAGGTTCCGTTTTGAGGGCAGCGAAATCGCCGGCGTAGTCTACAGCCGCGACGCTTCCCGCTTCCTGGTTTTCGCCACGGACGCACGGCGTTTTTGTCGGAACAACAGCATGGTCACGACGTTGTGAAGAACGCGCCGCGTCCGATCTCCCTCAGCGACGGTTCAACCGGGTGCGGCGTGCACGAAATCACGCACGAGGAGAGACCATCATGACCCGCAACCTCTTAGCCACGACAGCACTCGCAGCGCTGGTCGCGACCGGGGCCTATGCGCAGAGTGCGACAACCCCGGCGCCTGCGCAGACCCCTGCCGTCCAGGAGCTAGCCGCCACTCCGGTGTCGAGCGCCGAAGGTAGCATCGTCACCAACATCATCGGTGAATCCGTCTACAACGGCACCGGCGATGACGCCGAGAACATCGGCAAGGTCAGCGATGTCGTCTTCGACAAGGAAGGTCAGGCCAAGTCCGTCGTCATCGGCGTTGGCGGTTTTCTGGGTGTCGGAGCGAAGAATGTCGCTTTCGACTACGACAAGCTGCAATGGGCCGAAAAGAACGGCGACCGCTGGCTGGTTGCCCAGACGACCAAGGACGAGCTGACGGCGCACCCGGAGTTCGACAGCAAGCCCTATGCGCCGGCTCCAGCACCGGCCGCATCGGCGGGTGCACAGGCCCCGTCAGCTTCCGCGCCGGCTGACACCGCGCAGACACCCGTCGACATGAATGCTGCTCCGGCCGAACCGGTGAAGCGCGCCGACGGCAATCTCGCCACCAACATCATCGGCGAAACCGTCTACAACGGCACCGGCGATGACGCGCAGAACATCGGCAGCGTCAACGACATCGTTCTGACAAACGAAGGCAAGGCCGAGTCTCTGGTCATTGGCGTCGGCGGCTTCCTTGGGCTTGGCGCCAAGAATGTCGCCTATGAGTTCGGCAAGGCCCAGTGGGCCGAAAAGAACGGCGACCGCTGGCTGGTTGCCCAGACCACCAAGGAGGAATTGCAGGCTCTGCCGGATTTCAACCGCAAGGCCTATGATCCGGTTCCGGCGACAACGGCGTCCAATGAGCCTGCGGTGCCCATCCCTGCAGTGGCGCCGACGACCGATACGGCCCCGATGGACAAGACGGCGGAGGCCCCGTCCGCATCGACGCCTGACGCGACCGCTCCCGACCAGACCCAGACCGCTGCCATCGACAAGTCGACCTTGACCGCGATGCCTGTCGGTGAGATTCGCGCCGATGACCTGAAGGGCGCGACCGTCTACGGCGCCAATGATGCCAAGGTCGGCGAAATCGGTGACGTCGTGCTGGCGTCCGACAGCAAGACCGACGCGGTGATCGTCGATGTTGGCGGCTTCCTCGGCATTGGCGAGAAGGAAGTCGCGGTCGGCATGGATAATCTCAAATTCATGACCGACAAGGATGGCAAGAAGTACCTGTACACGACCTTCACCAAGGAACAGCTCGAGGCTCAAACTGCCTACGACAAGGGCAGCTATGCCGAGAAGCGGGATCAGCAGCGCATGACCGTGCAGTAGGAAGCAATGAGGGCAGTAGGCAGTAGGCAGTAGGCAGTAGGCAGTAGGCAGTAGGCAGTAGGGCGGCGGACTCCACAGGCCTACTGCCTTATTGCCTTGCTCCCCTGCTAACATGGCCGGCGACACCGTGCTCGGTCAGTTCGGCCAAGGCCAGCGACTGGTCGAGATGTTCGGCTCGCCATGCAAGTAGTCTTTCGGCGAACTCCAGCCGCACGGGCAGATAGGCGGGATCGGCGGCGAGGTTGTTCAACTCGCCCGCATCATTCTCCAAATCGAACAGCAGAGGTGGTAGGCCGCCGCCGAAATGCACGTATTTGAATTTCTCCGTGCGGATGACGGCGAGATTGCACTGGCGTGAGGCGATGCTGAAATGGCGTTCGGCTTCACCCTCGGCAATCGAGCGGAAATCGAACTCCCAATGGGCGGCATCGCGCCAGCTTGCCGGATGCTCGCCCTTGATGAACGGCTTCAGCGAGTGTCCGTCGAGGTGCGGGGCGGCATTCTCGCCGAGCAGGTCGAGAAGCGTCGGCAAAATGTCCACCGCTTCGGTGAACCAATCGACGCTGCTGCCGGTAACCTTGCCGTGACGCGGGTCGCGGATGATCAGCGGAATGTGGTAGCTGCCGTCGAAGTAGCCGCCCTTGCCCAGCATGAAATGGTCGCCCATCATCTCGGCGTGGTCGGAGGTCAGCACGATGATGGTGTCATCCCACGCGCCCGCTGCCTTGACCGCTTGCCAGATGCGGCCGAGCTGCGCGTCGACCTCCGATATCATGCCGTAGTAGATCGCGCGGATGCGGCGGAAGTCGTCATCGCTCCAATCACGCACCTTGCCACTGGAGCCAGGACGGAACTTGGCCTGCTTCTGCTGGCCAAGATCATAGGCGAGATAGGGATGGCTCTCCGCCTCGGCCTGCCAGCTAGCAGCACGGTGGAAGGCGGCACCGTCGGCTGGATCATACAGCGTGTTGTATGGCTCCGGCACGATGAAGGGTGGGTGCGGGCTGATGAGGGAAAGATGAGCGAACCACGGCGTGGCCTGCTCCTGCTCGCCGAGCCAGCGCGTGAATTCGCCGGTCAGGAAGGCCGCCGGGGTTTCGTCCTTCGCGTAAACGGGCGGTGCTCTGCTAACGGTAGCGTTGGCCGTGCCGCCGTTGTCCACAGGGCGATGGATGTCGGGAGATCCGGCGCTGGCATCGATGCCCCGTTGCTTGAGCCAGGACAGCCATTGCTTCTGATGCTCGGGCAGCAACTGGCGCACCGTGAACCCAGGCAGCACGCCCTCATAGCTTTGCAGCCGTGGGTCGCCCGGCGCCAGAAGGCGCGGGTCGAGCGATACGTCGGTGTAGCCGAACAGCGTAGGATCATAGCCGAGGCTGCGGGCATGAAGCGCGATGTTGTCGTGACGGGCGTCGAGCGGCGTGCCGTTGCGGCAGACGCGGTTGTTCATCTGGTAGAGGCCGGTGTAGAGGCAGGCGCGGCCCGGCGAGCAAGGTGCCGCGCCACCGTAGTGCTGTCTGAACAGCACGCCTTCGGCGGCCAGCGCGTCGGCATTCGGCGTCTTCACCACCGGATGGCCTGCTGCCGACAGGCAATCACCGCGCCATTGGTCGCATGTGATCAGAAGAACATTCGGGCGCCTGGCTTTTCCGGTCACTCGCGATACCCTATCCCTGCATGGTCGAACGCCGCTCATGGAACCGAATTCCGGCGATGGCGCAAGCCTGACATGTTGGCCAACTGGTGAACAAAGCTCTTTGTGTTGTTCACTTATGCAGCACAGTCCATTCTGTGTTTGCCGCCTTTGCCGCAAGCGGTCGCGTCCTCATATTGGCGTGGACAGCGGCAAGGGCCGCACAAGCACCAAGGGAAGGAGCAAGACAATGCTCGACCAGATCAAGGGCCTGCATCACGTCACCTCGATGGCCAGGGATGCCCGCCAGAACAATGAGTTCTTCACCAAAAAGCTCGGCCAGCGCCGGGTCAAGAAGACCGTCAATTTCGACGCGCCTGACGTCTACCACCTCTACTATGGCGACGAGGCCGGCACGCCCGGTTCGGTGATGACCTATTTTCCGTTTCCCGACATCGGCAAGGGCCGTCATGGCGTCGGCGAAGTCGGCACCACGGTCTATTCGGTGCCGGAAGGCACGCTCGCCTATTGGGAAAAGCGTTTCGCCGACGAGGGCGTCACTGGTCTGTCGCGCGAAGAGACATTCGGCGAGAAGCGCCTGGCCTTTGCCGGTCCCGACGGCGATGGTTTCGCCCTGGTCGAGGACAAGGCCGATAGCCGAGCGCCATGGGCGAAAGGCGGTATTCCGGCTGATGAGGCGATCCGCGGCTTTCATTCGGTGTCGCTGCGGCTGAAGGATGGCGGCGCCACCGGAGAGCTGCTGAAGTTCATGGGTTACGAGGAAATCGAAAAGTCCGGCAACGTCAGGCGATTGGCGGTGAAGAACGGCAATGGCGCCGATGTCGTCGACATCGAATCGCTACCGACCGCGGCCTTCGCCGATCTCGGTGCCGGCTCCGTCCACCATGTCGCCTTCGCCGTCGAAAACCGCGCCAAGCAGCTCGAAGTGCGCAAGGCGTTGATGGACACCGGCTATGGGGTGACGCCGGTGATCGACCGCGATTACTTCTGGGCGATCTATTTCCGCACGCCGGGTGGCGTGCTGTTCGAGGTCGCCACCAACGAGCCGGGTTTCGACCGCGACGAGGATACCGCTCATCTCGGCGAGGCGCTGAAGCTGCCGACGCAGCACCAGCACCTCAGACCCTATCTCGAACAGCATCTGCAGAAGCTGGAAGGCTGAGATCATGAGCAAAGACGCTTACATCCACAAGGTGCTGCCCGGTTCGCCGGGCGGTCCGCTGCTCTTCGTCTTCCATGGCACGGGGGCCGATGAGAACCAGCTTCTGTCGCTGGGGCGCGATCTCGCGCCCCAGGCAACCATCATTTCACCGCGCGGCGATGTGGCGGAACAAGGTGCGGCGCGCTTCTTCCGCCGCACCGGCGAGGGTGTCTACGACATGGACGATCTGGCGCGGGCGACGGACAAGATGGCCGGTTACGTCAAGGCGCACATCGAGGCGGCGAAGCCGTCGGCCGTGTTCGGTCTTGGCTATTCCAACGGCGCCAACATCCTGGCCTCGGTGGTGTTTGCCGCGCCGGCAGTGTTCGATGCCACGGTGCTGATGCATCCGCTGATCCCGTTCGAACCTGAGATCAACGGCAGCCTTGCCGGCCGTCATATTCTCGTGACCGCCGGCAGGCGCGATCCGATCTGCCCGCCGAACCTGACCACGCGGCTCGAAGCCTATTTGCGTGCCGACGGCGCCGATGTCACAGTGGAGTGGCATGATGGCGGGCACGAGGTGCGGCCAAACGAGATCGAGGCGGCACGGCGTCTCTTTGCCGGTGCCACCCAGGGAGTATAGCGATGCCGGACCAACTGCCTGAAATCGAACTGGAAGATCGCGGTTCCAAGGGTCGCTATGTCCTGCGCGGGCCTGATGGCGCCGAGGCCGAGATGACCTTCACCAAGATCGGCGAGCACCAGATCATCATCGACCATACAGAAGTGCCGGACGTCTTTCGCGGCCAGGGTGCTGGGCTTCGGCTCGTCACCCGCGCCGTCGAGGATGCGCGCGCGGCGGGCAAGAAGATCATCCCGCTTTGCCCGTTCGCCAACGCCCAGTTCCGCCGCCATCACGAATGGGCCGACGTGCTAAAGCAGTAGGATCGGCCGGCATTTCGTCGATCGGAATAGCGCGACATCAGGCTGTCATCCCGCTGGGATGGCTTTGGCATTTGCACGGGTAGCGCATCTTGCCTAAGTGGATATGATATATCGCAGCCACCGCGCCGACAAACGAACCGAATGATCCCCCAATGACCGAAACCGACCTCGTTCCCGTCTTCGACGGCCACAACGACACGCTGCTCAGACTCTACCAGTCCAAAGACACAGATGTCGAAAAGCTGTTCCTCGAGGGGAAATCGGGCGGCCATATCGACCTTCCGCGCGCGAAGGCCGGTGGCTTTGCCGGCGGCATGTTCGCCATCTTTCCGCCGCCTGTCGAGAAATCCAGGCGCAGCGCCGTGCCGCTGGCGCCGAGCGCTGCCGAGCCGCTGCCGCCCGAGGTTCCGCGTGCCGATGCGCTGACCTCGACGATCGCGATGGCCTCGATCCTGTTCAGGCTGGAACGAGCCGGCGCGCTCACCGTCTGCCGCAGTGCCGGCGATGTGCGCAACGCCATGGCGCGAGGCTCGATCGCGGCGGTGTTCCACATCGAAGGGGTAGAGGCGATCGATCCCGAGCTCACCATGCTCGACGTGCTGCATGCCGCCGGCCTGCGCTCGCTCGGCATCGTCTGGAGCCGGCCGAACGCCTTCGGCCACGGCGTGCCGTTCCGCTTTCCGTCCTCGCCCGACACCGGCCCCGGGCTAACCGATGCCGGCAAGGCGCTGGTCAAGGCCTGCAACCAGCTGAAGATCATGATCGACCTGTCGCATCTCAACGAGAAGGGCTTTCGCGATGTCGCCGCGCTTAGCGATGCGCCGCTGGTCGCCACCCATTCCAATGTGCACGCGATCTGCGGCCATTCGCGTAACCTCACCGACTGGCAGCTCGGCGCGATCCGCGACTCCGGCGGCATGGTCGGGCTGAACTTCGCCACCGGTTTCCTGCGCGAGGATGGCCGCATGAATGCCGACACCAACCTCGACATCATGGTGCGCCATGTCGATTCGCTGCTGCAGGCGCTGGGCGAAGACGGTGTCGGCCTCGGCTCGGATTTCGACGGCGCCATGATCCCGGCCGTCATCGGCGATGTCGCCGGCCTGCCGAAGCTGATCGATGCGCTGGCGGCGCGCGGTTTCGGCCGCGCGCTGATCGAAAAGATCGCCTATCGCAACTGGCTGAGCATGCTGGAGAAAACCATAGGTTAGAAAGACCTATTCGAAACCCATGCGCTTCAGCCAGTCCTTGCCGACACCGCGATCGCGGATGATCGGCAGCGGGCTTTCCGAATCGAGCCGCGCGCAGATGCGGTAGACTTCGAGCGTCTCGGCGCCCATCTCGCCGCGCTTGTAGAAGAACATGGCGGCGGCATAGCGCGTGCGTCCCGACCATTTCTCGCCGAGCGGCGTGTTGACCAGTTCCCATTGCTCGGCTGCTTCGAGTTCGGCTTCGTCGGTCATGGTCAGAAATCCGCCGGCGGATTGGCGGTGCGGCGGTCGAGCTTGATGAACGGCCGCGCCACCACCTTGGCCCGCTTCATCAGCTTCTGATACTGCAGCTCGCGCATGGCGTAGATCTCGACCCAGAGGTCCTCGACCATGGTATCACCGTACGGCCGCGCCAGCGAGGCGATGGCGATGTTGCGCTTGGCCATTGGCGACCACATGGCGGCGCTGACCAGGCCGACCTCCTGGCTTTTCTTGTAGTAGACGATGGCGTGTTCGGCCGGAATGTTGCCTTCGATCTCCAGTCCGACCAGCATATGGCGCAGCTTGCGTTTCGCCCTGGCTTCGAGGATGGCGCGGCGGCCGTTGAAATGACCTTTCTCCAGATCGATCATGAAGCCGAGGCCGATCTCGTCCGGCATGCGCAAGCGATCGGCGCGGATGGCGTGCTCGGCGGTGGTGAAATCCGCATTGGCGACGATCAATCCGGCTTCGAGGCGGGCGCGGTTGAGCGCGATGTAGCCGATGGCGCGGATACCCCGCAGTTCGCCCGCTTTCATCAGCCGGTCCCACAGGCTCAGCGCCTTGTCGGCCGGCACGAACAGTTCATAGCCGAGATCGCCGGTGAAGCCGGTGCGCGAAATACCGACGGTGCCGCCATCATGCGGGAAGTCGGCGAGGTCGAATATTTTCAGCTTCTCGACGCCGGCGAAGCCGGCATCGCGCAGCACGGCGAAGGAGGTCGGTCCCTGCAAGGCGAGGCCCGCGACGGCCTCGGTTTCTTCCTCGACTGTTACGTCGAAGCCAATGGCGCTGTCGAGCAGCCATGGCAGATGCCGCTCCTGCGAACACAGCCGAAAGCGCTTCGGCGACAGCCGGAACAGCGTGCCGTCGTCGAGGACAAAGCCCTCGTCATCGCACCACGCCGTGTAGTGGACACGGCCGGGTTTCAGCTTGGTGACATCGCGCAAGGTGACACGATCAAGGAATGCCTCTGCGTCCGGCCCCTCGATCCGGTATTTGGTCATCGGCGAAATGTCGAACAGCGCCGCCTGGCTACGGATGGCGAAATATTCGAGTTCCTCGTCCCACAGTGAATGCGGCGCGCGGTAGCCGGCCCAATTGTACCAGTCCTGGGTTTTGGCCAGCGCATCGATGCGCGGCTGGAACGGCGTGCCAAGCCGAAGCGTGCGGAAATGGTCCTGCGCGGCGATGCGGGCCGAAACAGCCGCGTTGACTGACTTCGAGACGGGCTTCTTCCTGATTGCCTGGGCCATGGCTTACCCCTTCATCGCAATGATGCGCCGCGCGGCGTTGAGGCCGGGAGCGCCGGAGACGCCGCCACCGGGATGCGAACCCGCGCCGGCCAGGAACAGCCCTTCGAGCGGTGTGTCATAGCCCGACCAGCCGGACACCGGTCGCGAGATCAGCATCTGGTCGGCCTGCAATTCGCCGTGGTGCCAGTGGCCGCCCGGCATCCGGCAGCGCGTTTCGATGTCGGTCGGCGTCAGAAGCTCGGCGTGGACAATGCTCTTGCCGATGCCAGGCGCATAGGCCTCGAGCTGCGCCATGATCGCCTTGAGGAATTTCGGCTTGCCGGCATGCCAGCCCTCTTTCAGCGCGTAGGGCGCGTATTGCACGACCGCCGACAGCACGCAGGCGCCGCTGGGCGCGAGCGACGGGTCCGCAAGGCTGGGCAGTGTGACCTCCATCACCGGCTCGGGCGAGAACTCGCCATATTTGGAGGGGTTGAAGGCGCGCTCGACGTGGTCGGGCGAGGGGGCGATGACCAGCCGGCCCTTGTGGCCGGCGGCATCGACATCGGTGAATTGCGGCGGCCGGTCGAGCGCCAGATTGAGCTTGGCCGCATCGCCCTTCATACGAATGTTTTTCACCTTGCGGACAAAGCCGGTGTTGATCTCGCGCGGCCCGACAAGGTCGAGGAAAGTGGTCGCCGGATTGATGGCCGAGACGATCGTCCTGGCGTGCAGCACCTCACCATTGTCGAGCGCGACACCGACGGCGCGGCCGTTCTCGACGATGATCTTCGCCACCGGCGCCGATATGCGGATGGCAACGCCGGCCTTCTCCGCCGAGGCGCGGATAGCCGCGACAACCGCGCCCATGCCGCCTTGCGGCAGTATCTGCGCGCCGGCCGCACCGCCGGTCTCGCCGGCCAGCCGGTAATAGAGACCGAGCAACGAGGTTGGCGAGCGTGGACCGAGATGGCTGCCAAGCGTAGCATCGAAGGCGAGCAGGCCTTTCAGCCTGATATCGGCAAGCTGCTCGTCGAGCAGGTCGGCAACGTTCATCAGGAGCACGCGCAGGAAGTCGCGCATGTCTTCCTTGCCGAGTTTTTTCAGCGCCAGCGCGGTCTGGCCGAGGGAGGCAGTCTCGAGCAACGACATGCCGGCGAGATCGGGCGGGCGGCGGGAAAGGAACGGCTTCAATATGCCGGCATAGCGCAGCAGCTGCGCGCGCAATTCCTTCCAGGCCGACTGCTCGGACGAGCTGGCGCCGGTCAGCACCTCGCCATAGGCGCCATGCAGGACCAGCGGCGGGCCATTCCTGGACAGTGCAACCGACGGCATGAAGTCGGCGCGCGCGAATTGCAGCCCGTGCTTGTCCAGCTCCAGCGTCTTCATCACATCGGGATGCAGCCTGTTCAGCAGATGGGCGATTGACGAGACACGAAAGCCCGGCGCGAATTCCTCGGTGCGCGCGGCGCCACCGACTTCGCTTCCGGCCTCCAGCACCAGCACCTTGCGGCCCGCTCTCGCCAGCGCGGCTGCGGCGACGAGGCCGTTGTGGCCGCCGCCAATGACGATAGCATCAGATGACGTCATGGGCAGGGCTCATATGCGAGGTCGACTTGGCGAGGTCGCGCAGGATCTCGGCCGCGGCATTGCGGCCGGGCGCACCCATGACGCCGCCGCCGGGATGGGTCGAGGAGCCGCACATATAGAGGCCGCCGACCGGCGAGCGGTAATGCGCGTAACCCGGCACCGGCCGGTTGAACAAAAGCTGGTCGAAGGTCAGTTCGCCCTGGAAAATGTTGCCTTCGGTGAGGCCGACCTCGGCCTCGATCTCACGCGGCGTGCGCACTTCCATGTGGACGATGCGATCGCGGAAGCCGGGTGAATATTCCGCGATCTGCGAAATCACGCTTTCGGCGAAGCCGTCGCGGTCGGCATCGGTCCATTCCGCCCCTGCGATCCTGGGTGGGGCGTATTGCACAAAGCAGCTCATGAAATGCTTGCCGGGCGGCGCCATGGTCGGGTCGAGCGTCGTTGGAATGACCATGTCGAGGAACGGATCGGCCGACCAGCGCCCGGCCTTCCAGTCGTCATAGGCGCGCTCCATGCGCTCCATCGAATCGGTGAAATGCATGTCGCCGCGATAGACCGGCGAATCCTTCGGCAGTGCCGGGAATTCCGGCAGCGAATCGAGTGCGATGTTGACCTTGCCGGACGAGCCGCGGATCTTGAAGTTCCTGACCCGGCGCAGGAAGATGTCGGGCAGTTCCTTTTCCTCGACCAGCTTCAGGAAGGTGCGCTTCACGTCGGCATTGGAGACGACGAGCTTGCCATAAATCTCCTCGCCGCCGGCCAGCACCACGCCCTTGGCCTTGCCCCTGCCGACCAGCACATGGTCGACCTCGGCGCCGGTTCGGATGGTGCCGCCCGAGGCTTTAAACGATGCGGCCAGCGCCTTGGTCACAGCGCCCATGCCGCCGCGCGCATAACCCCAGGCGCCGACCGAGCCGTCGACCTCGCCCATATAGTGGTGCAGCAGGACGTAAGCGGTGCCTGGCGACATCGGCCCGAGCGCGGTGCCGATGATGCCGGACAAAGCGAAGTTCGCCTTGATCACGTCGGTCTCGAAATATTCGTCGAGGAACTCCGAGATCGACATCGTCCAGAAGCGCAGCGTCAGCGCCATTTCCTGCGCCGACAGGCCGGCGAATTTCTTGCCGAGATAGAGGAGTTCGCCGAGGTCGCGCGGCCGCAGGCTGGTCGGGTCGGGCGCGGTGCGCATCAACAGAGGCTGGATGAAGCGGCACTGCCGCGTCACGTCGCGGGCGTAGCGGTCATAGGCTTCGGCATCGCGCTTCGAGAAGCGGGCGAACTCGCGCCGGTGGGCATCGTGGTCGCGGTAGTTGGCGAGGTAGTCGCCGTCACGCGTGAACACCGCGCCGCCCTCATAGGAGATGACCTGCAGGCCGAAGCGCGGCAGTTCGAGGTCGCGCATGATCTCGGGGCGGAACAGCGAGCAGACATAGGAGCAGTTGGAATAGAGGAAGCCCGGCGTCAATTCCCGGCTGGTCGCCGCACCGCCGACCCAGTCGTTCTTCTCGACCACCAGCACGTCGAGGCCGGCGCGCTGCAAATAGCAGGCGTTGACCAATCCGTTGTGTCCGCCGCCGATGATAATCGCATCCCAAGCTTTCATCTACGCTCGGCCTTCATTGTGCTCGACCCTTCATTTTTGCGTGATCGGTCCCCGAATGCGCGGAATTTCGCACGGCAGCTGCTGTTTTGTCCAGCCATATTGAATGAATGTTCAACAAATGGTGTTGCGTTTTGCCCTGTATGCGCTACGGTTTGCCGGCAATCGAAAGTGCTCAAATCGGCTGACGGGGCCGAGGTCCGATGATCGAAACGGCAGCAGCCGAGCCTGAGTATGACGACACCGCCATCCGCTTCCTCGAGGCGCTGTGGGGCGACGGCTACCTGTCGCCGGGCGGGCCGGACGAGGTCGACCGGGTGGTCGAAGGGCTCTCGCTCAAGGGCAAGACAATTCTCGACATCGGCTGCGGCTCCGGCGGCATCACGCTGCATCTGGTCGAGTGTCATGGCGCCGCCCACGCCACCGGCTTCGATGTCGAACAGCCGGTGATCGAGACGGCGAGCCGGCGCGCCGCCGCGCGTGGGCTCACGGATCGCGTCAGCTTCGTTCAGGCGCCGCCGGGGCCGCTGCCTTTCGCCGACCATTCCTTCGATGCCGTCTTCTCCAAGGATGCGCTGCTGCATGTGCCGGACAAGGACGCCTTGTTCGCCGAGATCTTCCGGGTGCTCCGGCCGGGCGGCGTCTTTGCCGCCTCCAACTGGATGATCTCGCATGACGGCGAACCATCGCCCGAGATGAAGGCCTACGTCGCCGCCGAAGGCTTGTCCTTCGCCATGGCATCGCCCTCCCGCTATGCGCAGGCGATGCGCCGGGCCGGCTTTGCCGATGTCACCGTCAGGGACCGCAATCCCTGGTACCGCGACGTCGCGCGCGGCGAGTTGGAGAGGCTCAAAGGACCGCTCTATCCGACGGTCGCGGCCGTCGTCGGCGCCGCCTATGTCGACAAGAACATCCGAACCTGGGAAGCCATGCAGAAGGTGCTTGACAGTGGCGAGCACCGTCCCACTCATCTTCGCGGGTGGAAGCCGGATGCAAAGGGATAGCCGGCGATGCTGGAGACCATCACACGCATGAAGACGGCAGACGCCAGGGACCGCCTCCTTGAATCGGCGCGGAAAAGCGAATCCGAAAAGCGCGGCCGCAAGGCCTCGAAGGAGGTCAGGCAGCTTCAGCTCATCGAGGCGACAATCGATTCACTGGCCAAGCGTGGCTATTCGGAGACGACAATGGCCGATGTCGCCGACGGCGCGGGCCTGTCGCGCGGCATCGTCAATTTCCATTTCGAGAGCAAGGAAAAGCTGCTCATCGCGACCTTGCAGCATATGTATGACGAATACTCGGCACATTGGCGCAATGCCCTGCAGAAGGCAGGCGATGATCCCGCCCTACAGCTCCAGGCCCTGGTCGCGGCGGATTTCGACCGGTCGATCTGCAACAAGCGCAAGCTCGCCGCCTGGTGCGCCTTCTGGGGCGAGGCCAAGTCGCGGCCCACCTATCAGGCACTGAGCAGCGCCCGCGACGCCGTCTATCAGACCATCTTCATCGACCTGTGCGCGACGCTCAAACAGAGCGGCGACTATGCCTATGAGCCGCAAGTCATGGCGCTGGCGCTCAGCGCCATGCTGGAGGGGTTGTGGCTGCGGTTGATGATGGGCACCGAGGACACCACCCGCGAGACCGCCTTGCAGTCGGCAAACGAATTCCTGTCGGCGGCATTCCCCAAACACTATCCGTGGAAGGCGGCTGGCGCGACGAGACCATAAGAAAATCAGAACAAGACAGAGGATGGAACAGCAATGAAGACACCGATCCAAAGAATGACATTGGCCCGACGCCTGACATTGACCCTGGCACTGGCTGGAACATTGGCGGCGTCGGCCGCCGCACTGGCGATCGCCGCCGACAAGGACCTGATCGTGTTCGACTGGTCCGGCTATGAAGACCCGAGCTTCCACCCGAAATATGTCGAGAAGAACGGCGACTCGCCGACCTTCGCCTTCTTCGGCGACGAGGATGAGGCGTTCGAGAAGGTTCGCTCCGGCTTCAAGGCCGATCTCGGTCACCCCTGCTCGCAGAGTGTGGTGAAATGGCGCGAAGCCGGCCTGCTGCAGCCGCTCGACACGTCAAAGATCACGGGCTGGAAGGACCTCAATCCCGGCATCATGGCGATGAAGGATCTTGCCACCACGTCGGACGGCAAGGCCTGGTTCATGCCGTGGGACTGGGGCAACACGCAGCTCACCTACAATTCCGACAAGATCGACGCCAAGGACGTGCAGTCGCTGAAAGCCTTTGTCGATCCCAAGTTCAAGGGACGGGTGTCGATCGGCGACAATGTCGATGACGCCTACGCGCTTGCCAGTCTGGCCATCGGCCTGAAGGACTGGACCAAGATGACCGACGACCAGTTCAAGCAGGCGTCGGATTTCCTGCGCCAGGTGCACAAGAATGTGCGCTCCTACTGGACCGACACCACCGACGTCGTGCAGCTGCTCAGCGGCGGCGAGGTCGACCTCGCCTGGGCATGGAATGACGCGACCGTGCAGTCGGTGGCGGCCGGCGTGCCGATCAAGGCCAAGAAAGACACCGACGAAGGGATCTCGACCTGGGTCTGCGGCTATGTGCTGTTCAAGGACGCGCCCGGCAATATCGACAAGGCCTATGACTATCTGAACGCGGTCAACGATCCGGAGACCGCCAAGGTGCTGGTCAAGGATTGGGGCTATGGCCAGGCCAACGCCAAGGGCATGGCTGGCGTCGATCCGGCGGTGCTGAAGGGAAAGGGCTATGACGACGTGCAGCAATTCCTCGACAAGACGCTGTTCCAGTCGCCGGTGCCGTCAGCCCTCAAGCTCAAGATGATCGCCGAATTCGAGAAGATCAAAGCCGGTTATTGAGCCCTGTCTCGACTGTCCGTCCGCCCGTCGACATGACGGGCGGACAGGCTCGCCAAAGCAGCCGAATTCTCCTAACCTCGCAGCAAGCTTTTTCGCGATGGGGGAGTTTCGCGCCATGAAGTCAGTGCTACGCCGCCTTGCTCTTGCCGCCGCATGTCTGATCGGTGCAGGCGCGGTCCATGCCTTGGCGGAAGGCGGTGGCGACCTCGTGGTGTTCGACTGGTCCGGCTACGAGGATCCGCTGCTACACCCCACCTACACCGCCAAATACGGCGCCGAGCCGACCTTCGCCTTCTTCGGCGACGAGGACGAAGCGTTCGAGAAGATGCGGGCTGGCTTCAAGGCCGATGTCGCCCACCCCTGTTCGCAAAGCGTGGTCAAGTGGCGCGAGGCCGGCATGCTGCAACCGCTCGACACATCGAGGATCCCCGGCTGGAAGGATCTCAATCCGGGCATCATGGCGATGAAGGATCTCGCCACCACGGCAGACGGCAAGGCCTGGTTCATGCCATTCGACTGGGGCAACACCTCGCTGCTTTACCGCACCGACAAGGTGACACCAGAACAGGCGCAGTCACTCAGGATTTTTGCCGATCCCAAGTTCAAAGGCCGCGTCACCATCGGCGACAATGTCGACGACGCCTATGCGCTGGCGAGCCTCGTCATCGGCCTCAAGGACTGGACCAAGATGACCGATGCGCAGTTCCAGGAGGCCTCCGCCTTCCTGCGCCACGTGCACAAGAACATCCGCTTCTACTGGACCGACGACACCGACCTCAACCAGGCCTTTATCGGCAATGAGGTCGATCTGGTCTGGGGCTGGAACGAGACCTTCGTGACGCTGAAGGGGCAAGGCATGCCGATCGCCATGAACCGCGACACCAAGGAAGGCATTTCGACCTGGGTGTGCGGCTATGTGCTGATGAAGGATGCGCCGGGCAAGCTCGACGAAGCCTATGATTTCCTGAGCGCCGTCAATGCACCCGCCGTGTCGGACTACATGGTCAAGACCTTTGGCTATGGCCATGGCAATGGCGCCGGCATGGCCGCTATCGACCACAAGGTGCTGGTCGACCGCGGCTTCGACAATCTCGACACGTTCCTCGACAAGACGCTGTTCCAGCAGCCGGTGGCGCCAGCGCTCAAGCAGCGCATGGTCGCCGAATTCGAGAAGATCAAGGCCGGCTATTGACGAGCGAACCGGAAAGAACCGACGTCGTCATCGTTGGCGCCGGCTTCACCGGCCTGTCGGCGGCGCTTGAGCTGAAGGCAGCCGGCATCGACTTTCTGCTGCTCGAGGCGCGCGACCGCGTCGGCGGACGCGTCGAGTCCAGACAGAACGGGCTTGGCGAGCGCATCGACAGCGGCGGCCAGTTCCTGTGCGAGGACATGCCGGAGCTGATGGCCCTGATCGAGGCGCGCGGCAAGACGCTGGTCGAGGCCTATCTCGATGGCGACTTCGTCGCCCAGCCGGCGATGTCTGCCCGGGAGGCGGAACGAACATATGCCGGCTCGATGACGATCCGCGACCGCATGAATGCGATCGCGCCTGATGATCCGGCGATTGCCGGCCTAACCGTCGCCACATGGCTCGATAGCCAGAATGATCCCGACGACGCCAAGGCGGTGTTCCGCTCGATGATCGAGGGCCTGTGGTGTCAGGCTCTGGAAAAGCTGCCGTTGTGGCACCTGATCGACAATGACCGGCGCATCACCAATGAGGTGACGGAGCTGCAATATTTCGTACGCGAAACAATGCATTCACTGGCCGACGATCTGGCCGGCGATCTCGGCGACCGGCTGCGGTTGAGTGCAGCGGTTACGGTGATCGACCATGGGCCGGGAAGGGTTCGTCTCGCCTCGGCGGCGGGCACCATCGAGGCACGAACGGTGTTGATCGCCGTGCCGCCGACGATGGCCGCGAAACTGGATTTTGCGCCACCGCTGCCGGCTGGCCTGCAAGGATCCCTGGCGGTCTGGCAAAGCGGCGCGGTCATCAAGGTGCTGGTGCGCTACCCCACCGCCTTCTGGCGTGACCGCGGCCTGAGCGGCATGGTGATGTGGCGGGATTTGCCTGGCCTTTTCGCTTGTGATGTCAGTAAGGACGACGATCACGCGGCGCTGGCAGTCTTCGTCGGTGGGCCGCTCGCCTTGCGCTGGCGCGAACTCGCCGATGCGGCCCTGCGCGCCGAAGTAACGGAAAGGCTGGTCGAGGCCTTGGGTTCCGAGGCGGCAAACATGCTCGATCTCAGCTATCGCGACTGGACCGATGATCGCTGGAGCGGCGGTGCCTACAGCGATCTCATCATCGATGCAACGGCAACCGACGCCGAGCGCACGCTTCTCATCGGCGCGCCGCCGGTGTATTTCGCCAGTTCAGAACTGTCGCCGTCATTTCCGGGCTATGTCGAAGGCGCCATCGTCGCCGGGCGCATCGCGGCGCGCAAGATCATGGCCGATCTTCAATCAGCCATCGCCACCAGAGCCTCGGGATCGTAGGCAAGGCGGATCGAGGTGCCGACGGGAATGTCGTCAGCGCCGAAGTCGTTGGTCTCGGTCACCGACAGCGGCTTTTCCAGGCCCGGTATCTCGACGATCAAATGGGTGATCTCGCCGAAATAGTGGCGTTCGACCACTTTGCCGGCGACCTCGAACTTGGCTGTCGCATTGTCCCACAGCACGCGCAGGCGTTCCGGCCGGATGCCGAGCGTGGCGCCGCCACCATTGCGCACGAAGGCCTTGGGCTTATCGGTCTTCACGCGGCCGAAACCCAACGTGTCGACAACCAGCGAAGCGCCGTTGTCTTCGACGATCTCAGCCTTGACGAAATTCATGCCGCCGAGGAAGTCGGCAACCTGACGGTTGACCGGCCGTTGGTAGATTTCCTTGGGCGAGGCGACCTGCGCGATCCTGCCGCCGAACATCACGGCGATGCGGTCGGACATGGCGAGCGCCTCGTACTGGTCGTGGGTGACCAGAACGAAGGTGATGCCGACGGCCTGCTGCAGGCGGCGCAGCTCAACCTGCATCTGCTCGCGCAGCTTCTTGTCGAGCGCCGACAGCGGCTCGTCGAGCAGCAGCACCTTGGGCCGCATCACCAGCGCACGGGCGAGCGCCACGCGCTGCCGCTGGCCGCCGGAAAGTTCTGTTGCCAGGCGCTTGCCGAGGCCGGTCAAAGACACCTGCGCCAGCGCTTCCTCGACGCGGCGTTTCTCCTCGCCGCCCTGCAGCTTGAGCCGCTTCAGCCCGTAGGCAACGTTCTGCTCGACATTGAGATGCGGGAAGATCGCATAGCTCTGGAACACCATGTTGGTCGGCCGGCGATTGGCCGGGATGCCTTCCATCGGCTGGCCGCCGACCGCGATCGAACCTCTGGTCGGATTGTCGAAGCCGGCGATCATGCGCAGCAGCGTGGTCTTGCCGCAGCCGGATGGGCCAAGCAGCGAGAAGAACTCGCCCTCCCTGATGGTCAAGGAGGCGTCGTCGAGCGCCTTGAACGCGCCATAGCTGCGGGTGACGCTGCGGATCTCGATCATCGCTCGTTCAGGCCTGGACCGGTCTTCCTGACGCTCGACTTGCGGCTGCTCAGGCATAGAGGCCTCCCTCGTTCTGGGTGCGTCTAGTCGCGCGGCGACGCAGGATTTCGGCGACGGTCATCAACAGGAAAGAGGCAACCAGAAGCAGCGTGCCCAGCGCCAGCACGCCGGGCAATTTCGCCGCGAAGCGCAACTGGCCCCAGATGTAGATCGGCAGCGTCGCCTCGGTGCCGGTGAGGAAGAAGGCGATGATGAACTCGTCCAGCGAAATGGTGAAGCAGACCAGCAGGCTGGAGATGATCGCCGGCGCCACCATCGGCAGCGTCACCCGCCGGAAGGTGCCGAAGGCGCTCTCGCCGAGATCGGAGGAGGCTTCCTCCAGGCTGCGGTCGAAGCCCTCGAAGCCGGAGGTCAGTACCGTCATCGAATAGGGGATGCAGACCAGGACATGGCCGAGCACGACGGTGAACAGCGACAGGCTCAAGCCAAGCTGCAGCATCACCAGCAGCATCGAGATGGCGACGATCACTTCCGGCAGAACCAACGGCGCCATGATCAGGCCGTTGATGGTGCGGCGGCCGGGATAGCGGTAGCGGGTGATCGAGCGGGCGGCGAGGATGCCAAGCACCGTGGACAGGATCGCGGCCGACACGCCGACGATCAGGCTGTTCCAGGCGGCGTCGAGCAGAGCCGGGGTGCGGGGCAGGTCCTCGTACCAATGCAAGGTGAAGCCGGAGAGCGGGAACTTCGGCGTCGCCGCCGTGTTGATCGAGAAGATCGGCAGGAAGATGACCGGCAGATAGAGGAACACGACGTAGAGGAACGCATAGGCAGCCAGCCAGCCGCCGGACAGGAAGCGCCGCACCGCCGTCATCGCGCCAGCCTCTGCAGAGCGCGGATGATGAGCACCGTGGCGCCCGCCATCAGCGTTACGATCAGCATGGTGGTGACGGACAGGGCCGCGCCCAACGGCCAGTTGGAGGCCTTGCCGAACTGCGCCTGGATGGCATTGGCGATCATGACGCCGTCCTTGCCGCCGACCAGCTTCGGCGTGACATAGTCGCCGACGGTCGGGATCATGACGATCAGCGCCGCCGAGATCACGCCTGGCGCCGACAGCGGCAGTGTCACGCGCAGGAAAGACCGCAGCGGGCCGTCGCCGAGATCGGTGGCTGCTTCGACCAGCGTGCGGTCGACCTTTTCCACCGAGACGAAGATCGGCAGGATGGCGAAGGCTGCCCAGGCATGGGTCAGCGTGATGATGACGGCGCTCGAATTGTAGAGCAGCGCGGTCGAGGGCTCGTCGATGATGCCGAGGCCCATCAGGCCGGAATTCAGGACGCCGTTGTAGCCGAGAATGACCTTCCACGACATCACGCGAAGCAGATAGCTGGTCCAGAACGGGATGGTGATGAGGAACAGCCACAGGCTCTTGTGGCGACCGCCATGAAAGGAAATGAAGTAGGCGATCGGATAGGCCAGCAGGACGGTGAACAGACTGACCGTCAGCGAGATGTAGAGCGAGCGCCACAACAGATCCCGGTAGATCGGCTCGGTCAGCGCGATGCGGTAGTTTTCCAGCGTGAAGGTGCGGTCGATGGTCAGGTAGTTCTGCGTCCAGAAGGAGTGCGCAACGACCACCAGGATCGGCAGGACGAGAAGGATGAGCGCGTAGAGAAAGGTCGGGCTGATCAGGGCAAAGCCCTGTACGGGTTCGGATTGCAGAAGGGCATTTCGCCCGGCCCGCGTCATACGCAACAGGGGCGACCCTTCCGCCGCTGCCGTCATTGCAGGGCTCCGGGTGTAATCTTGGTTGCTGGCCTGGACTGTCCCGCCATGCGGCTCCCATTGTGCTGGCGCCGGCTTCTTGTTCCCAATTTTGTTTTGGAGCGCGATCGAACGCAAAACCGGTGACCACTTTTGCTGATCGCGCTCCTAGCTTGCCGGCTTTCTTTCATCATGCGCGCATCCGCGGATTGAAATCAAGCGCTATTTCTGTAATATTGATTGAACGGACATTCAAAATGAAGTGAAGAAAGCCGCCATTTCCGGCATTTGACGCTGAGTTTCGTGCCTGAGAAAATTCGATTGGATGATGTGGAGGCGATTGTGGCTGCTGCGAGAGATCTGAGAGCGACCGAGACGGCTGATACCGGCGATGTCGATGCCGTCGAACTGGCCAAGCGCCATCTCATCCAGCCCTGGCCGTTCGCCGGCTCGGTCGGTGCCGAAGCGCGCGCGTTGATCGGCGAAGGCGACGGCATCTACATCACCGACAGCACCGGCAAGCGGCTGATCGACGGGCCTGCGGGCATGTGGTGCGTCAATGTCGGCCACCGCCGCGAGGAACTCGCCAAGGTGATGTACGACCAGGCGATGGCGCTGTCCTACAACACGCCGTGGTACACGATGAACGCGCCGTCGGCGGAACTTGCCAAGCGCATCGCCGGTCATGCACCAGGCGATCTCAGCCACGTCTTCTATACCACCGGCGGCTCCTCGGCCGTCGAGACGGCGCTGCGCTTCATGCAGTTCTACAACAATGTGCGCGGCCGGCCGGAGAGGAAGCTGATCCTGAGCCGGGGCGGCGCCTATCACGGCTCGACCTATCTGTCGGCCTCGCTCAACGGCCGCCCGCGCGACCGCGACTGGATGGACGGCGCCGACGAGCTGGTGATCAAGCTGTCTTCGCCCGATCCGTTCCGCCGCCCTCACGGCATGAGCTTTGCCGCCTTCACCGATTTCCTCGTAGATCAGTTCCGCGACACGGTCGCCCGTGTCGGCGCTGACAAGATCGGCGCTTTTGTCGGCGAGCCGGTGCAGGCATCCGGTGGCGTCATCGTGCCGCCCGATGGCTACCTCAAGCGCATCCGCGAGATCTGCCGCGACAACGACATCCTCTATGTTTCCGACGAGGTGGTGACGGCCTTCGGCCGGCTTGGCCATGTCTTCGCCTCGGGCGACGCGTTCGGCATCGATCCTGACATGATCACCTTCGCAAAGGGCGTCACCTCGGGCTATTTCCCGCTTGGCGGCGTTATCATCTCGGAGCGGCTGCTGGAAGAGCTGCGGCGGTCGAACCATCCCGACGCGATGTTCGGTCATGGCCTGACCTACACCAGCCATCCCGTCGGCTGCGCCGTGGCGCTGAAAAACCTCGATCTGCTGGAAGAGGGCGTGCTTGCCCATACGCAGGACGTCGCGCCCTATTTCCAGGCGCAGCTGAAGACACTGGAAGAGCTGCCGCTGGTCGGCGAGGTGCGTGGCCTGGGGCTGATGGGCTGCGTCGAATGCGTCGCCGATCGCGAAAGCAAGGATCCGCTGCAGCTCGACAAGGATGTTGGCAAGCGCATCGATGCCCATTGCCATGAACTCGGCCTGCTGGTCCGGCCGCTGATCAACATGTGCGTGATGTCGCCGCCACTGATCATCACGCGCGAGCAGATCGACGACATGGTCGGCATCTTGCGCGAGGGCATTTCGCGCACGATGGATGATTTGAGGAAAGAAGGCGTGTGGCGGGGGTAGCTTCCTTCTCCCCGTTCTACGGGGAGAAGGTGCCGGCAGGCGGATGAGGGGCGGCGACAGCGTTGGCGACTGGCTGCACCCGATGGCCCTGCCTGGTGCAGTTACCTCACAAGCCTAGTGCTGCCCTCACCTGCCTGCCGGCATCCTCTCCCCGTATAGTGACGGGGAGAGGGGTGCTCTCATCGACGGTTTCGCCAATTACTGCCGTCGCCCTAAGACCGCGACCTGAGCGCGTCGTTCAGATTCCACATGTCCTTCTCCTCGGGCGCGGTCTCCAGGCCCAGCACCGGCAGCATCTTGCGCAGATGGTCGTGATGGGTGCGCACGCCATATTCGAGGTCCGAGAGATAAAAACCCTCGAACGCCTCGGACAGCATGGATTCGTTCGACCACACGGAAAGCTGGACGTCCTCCGACATCGTGTCGCGATCGATGCGGAAGGAGAGGTAGCGGGCGGCCGCCTGCTCGCGGCTTTCGTCGCGGTAGCGGTAGATGGCGCCGCGCAGCAGGGTTTGCCCGGTCGACAGCGGAAACTCCTGATAGAACTGCACCGATTCCGGCATCACCGAAATGACCGCATTGGGGAAGATCCCGTAATAGACCCAGGCCTTCTTCAGATAGTCGGGCAGATGCGTCGGCTCGGGCGCGATCTTGACATAGTTCTTGACGCTCCAGCGGCGGCCGGCATGCGGATTGTAGGTGGCAAAGGAGCGCGACACACCGTTGATGAAGGGCTCGTCGAAATAGGTGGCGCCATAGAGATCCTGCAGGGCGGGATGCGCCATGGCGACGTGATAGCCCTCATTGTCGACATCGCGCACCGACTTCCAGTTGACCGGCGTCTTCTGCGTCCAGATGCCCCAGGAGGGCACCATGTCGGCGGCGTCGTAATGCGCGAATTCGGGCTCGATCGGCTTCATCAGCTCGGCGACCGAAGGCTGCGGCCCACCATTGCGGAAGCGGATGAAGATGAAGCCCATCCAGACTTCCAGATCGAGCGGCATCAGTCCGAATTCAGTCTTGTCGAGAGAGGGGAAAGAGCGCGGGCGCGCGGCACCGCGTAGCGTGCCGTCGAGATTGTAGACCCAGCCATGGAACGGGCATACCAGCGCCTTCTTGCAATTGCCCTGGCTGTCGGCAACGACGCGGCTGCCGCGGTGGCGGCACATGTTGTTGAAGCCGCGCACGACGCCGTCCTTGCCGCGCACGATCAAAGCGCGTTCGCCGACCACGTCCATGGTCAGGTAATCGCCGGCATTCGGGATGTCCGAGACATGACCGACGATCTGCCAGTGGTTGCGAAAGACGTGCTCCTTCTCCAACTCGAGAAGGGCATCGGAATGGTAACTCCAGCCCGGTAGTCCCCGCCGGTCCCAATCGTTGGGTATCGCCACGTCACGGAGGTGCGGGTTCATAAACGTCTCTTCTTTTTGTTGAATACTCATTCAATAAAAGCATATTTTTCATTGAAATGCAATGGCTTGTGAAAATCCAACAGTTTCTAGGACTGAATCTTGATGTCGCCTGGAGCCAAAATCTGCGCGGCTGTCAGCCCGGAAAATCCCGGAGAATCCGGGTGTTAGTCACGGTTTCAGGGGCACTGTCCCGGCATGACTTTGCGAGGTGATCGGAGCGGCGGACGAAGCACCTTGCGGAGCTTGCCGGTCGTCGGCTTGGGCCGCGCTCCGGCGGCGATTTGGCCAGAGCAATCGGGGGCCGGAATCGGGCGAAGACTCATTTTTCGAGAGGATGTACGAACGCCATGACCGATTTTGCCCGATTCTGCCCGAAACACTGTTTCAATTCGGTTACAATGTCAGCCTTACGCCACCCTAGCCCCGTTACAAAGCGCGGCTAAGTTCGTTTCATCACCAAAAAGAAACTCAGCGAAGGGAACGGCGATGTATGCGAAAATCCAGACGGCCCGCGGTGAGAGCCGCTTTCAGGCTCCAGAGCGCAATGACCGCCGTCCGAAACTGGCGCTGCGCCAGCGCGCCAGCGACCATCCCATGGCGATGTTCATGGTGCTGGCTGCTTGCGCCTTCATCGGCATGGCGTTCGCGCCGACAGTTGGGCCGGCCTTCGCTTCGCTGAATCCGCCAGCCAACCTCGTTGACGGTGCGCAGACGACGACAAGGACTGCGCGTCTGCCGATGCCGTCGACCGACTTCGCCTGCAAGGGCCAGGCCTGGGGCGCCGAGAGCATGGATTGCCTGCGCGCCATCGCTCAGCAGTCAGGAGCGCACAAGATCCGCGCGATCCGCATGATCGCAAATGCCGCGCCGTTGACCGGCACGCCGAACGTTTTCTGATTTTTGTCGAAGCCTGATCCCGAAACCGGTTCCCATCTCGGGATCATGCTCTGACCTCCCCGAGCGCTCCCTCCAGCGCGCTCTTCTTCGGCCCCCTGCCACGAGCCCGGCTGGGGGCCTCTTTTTTATCCTTTCAATGCCGCCTGTTCGGCAATGGCGGACAGCACGCTGCGTACATCCAGCGTGCTGAACGGCTTTTCCAGGATCTGCGGCCGCTGCTGCGCCGGCAAGGCCTCGATCTCTGCTTTCGCGCCGATCAGATCGCCGGTGACCAGCACGAAACGCTGCGCCAGGTCAGACCTTTCGGCGAGCAGCTCGCGGTAGATCGACATGCCGCTGATGCCGGGCATGCGCAGGTCCGAAAAGACGATGTCGGGCGGCATGTGGCCGCCCAGGGTGGCGGCGCCCGATTCCCAGACAGGTGCAATCCGCGACTTGATGCCCATCAATTCGAGAATATCGGAGAGCGAGCCGGCGACATCCGGCTCGTCGTCGATGATCAAGGCATGGCGCAAGCCGCTCGAGCGCGGCTGGTTCTCGCCGGCGCTGGCGGCGCCGGCCGCAATGGCCGGCATCCGGACGACGAAACGCGCCCCTCTCGGCAGCACTTCCTCGAACCAGACATTGCCATTGTGGCGCTCGATGATCGATTTCGAGATCGACAGGCCGATGCCGGTGCCGACGCCGACCGGCTTGGTGGTGAAATAGGATTCGAAGATGCGGCTGCGGATCGCTTCCGGCACGCCGGGGCCATTGTCCTCGACCGAGAAGCAGGGGTTGCCCCGGTCGCCGCGGAACGTCCGCACCTTGATCAGCCGGTCGCCGGCGACGCCGGCCAAAGCATGCTGGCTGTTGATGAGGAAGTTGGCCGCCACCTGCGTCACATGGTCGGCGTCGGCCATGGCCAGCAGCGGGCCGGCGGCGAAATCGGTGTCGATGATGATGCCGCTTGATCGGGCGCCATAGGCGGTCACCTCGAGGGCTGCGCGGATCACCTGGTTGAGATCGGTCTCGGCCTGGGCTGCGGGATGAAGGCGGACCATCGACAGGAAGCTCTTGACGATGCGGCCGCAACGCTCGGCGGCGGCGCGCACTTTCTCGGCACGCACCTTGGTCTGCGGATCGGAGGCGAATTCGTGCAGCAGCGTCGATTGTGCCACCACCACGGCCAGCGGGTTGTTGAGCTCATGCGAGACGCCGGCCAGCAACGAACCCATCGCCGCCATCTTCTCGTTCTGGTGCAGCTTCTCGCGCTGGCGACCGATCTCCTCCTCGGCGCGCAATTTGTCGCGCAGGTCGCGGATCGAGCCGAAGATCAGGCGGCGGTCGGCGACCCGCATCTCGGTTGCCGTCAGCTCGATCGGGAACACCTCGCCGGCGGCGTTCTGGGTCACCGTCTCCAGCCGCTGGCCGACCATCGGCGCGCCGCGGCCGGACATGTATTCGGCCCCCGACGAATAGCCCTTGCGGTAGTATTCCGGCACGACGGTGTCGAGCAGGTCCTTGCCGAGGATATCGCTGCGCAGGTAGCCGAACATCTTTTCGGCGGCCGGGTTGAACTCGATGATCGAGCCGGTCTCGTCGATGACGATGATGGCATCGAGCGAAGCCTGCAGCATGGTGCGGCGAATGACCTCGCTGGCATGGGCGTCGGAGGGCGATCGTTCGATGGCGTCGCCGATGGCGAGCGCGATGATGTGCAGCGTCGCTTCTTCCTCGTCGGTCCACTCGCGCTCGTCGACGCAGTCATTGACCGCCAGCGTGCCCCACAGATGGCCATGCGCGAAGACCGACACCGACAGGAACGACTTGATGTTCTGCTTTTCGAAGTCGGTTCTCAGGAAGCCTTCGAGATTGCGCGTATGCCCGGCGAAGATCTTGCCTTGCCGTTCATCCTCGGCCACCCGCTCCAGCAACGGGTCCGAATTGACGACCGACTGCATGATGACGGTTGGGGATGCCAGTTCTCCGCCGAAGTCGGGGTCGATCCAGTAGGCGGCGACCGACTGGGCGAAGCCCTGGCCGGGCAGCTCGCGCAAGCGAAACAGGATGCCGCGCTGGCATTCCATGGCACGGCAGAGCGTTTCCAGGATGCCCTCCATCTCGCGCTGCCAGTCGCCGGCCTCACGCAGCCGGCGAACGACGCGCACGGCCGCCATCGCCGCGCCCTGCCTGAGCCCTTGCATATTCGTGCTTGCTGCTTCAGCGGTCATCGTCTGCCGTCTTTCCAGAGTCGTGCCAATTTCGATCGGCTCGCAACGGCCGCGAAACCGAACCCTCTGGCCTCGGTGCTCAGTTGCTGTCGCCAGTCGGCAGCGAGAAGATATAGCCTTCCCCGCGCACCGTGCGCAGGAATTTCGGATTGGCCGGGTCCGTCTCGATCTTCTTGCGCAGCCGCATGATGCGAATGTCGACCGCGCGCGACGATTCCGGGTCTTCGGTGAAGCCGATCGCCTCGGAGATCGCGGCGCGGGTCAGCAGCCGGTTGGCGCGGGTCAGGAAAACCTCCAGCACGTCGAATTCGCTCTTGGCCATGTCGATCACCGAGCCATTGGCGCCGGTGACCAGCCTGCCGTCGAGATCGGCCTGGAAAGGGCCAAAGACAACGGAACGGCGATCCGTCGCGGCCTTTTTGCCCTGAAGCTCCTGCGGCTGGGGAACCCGGCGCAGCACGCTGCGGACCCTTGCCAGCACTTCGCGCAATTCGTAGGGCTTGACGATGTAGTCGTCGGCGCCGAGTTCCAGCCCGACGATGCGGTCGAGCGCGGTGCCGGCGGCGGTCGCGTAGATTATGCCGATCGGCAGCCGCGAACGCAGCCAGCGGCCGAGCGACAGGCCATCCTCGCCCGGCATGGCGATGTCGAGGATGGCGAGATGAAACGACTGCGTTTCAACGAGGCTGCGCGCGGCGGCCGCACTTTCAGCGGTGACCACGTCATAGCCGGCGGCGCCCAGATATTCGGCGACCGCGTCCCTTAGGTCGGGCTCGTCCTCGACGATGACAATTCTTCCCCGCACGATGCCTTCGCTCCCACTTTCAGTGGAAAGTAGATTGGGTATAAACATGATGTCCAGCACTCATATCCGGTTGCCAAGAAACGGTTGGAGAATATATGGCCGCACGATCCGTCATTGCGCTCGTTTCGGTCGCCGAAGTGGTCGCGACCGAACTCGCCGACCATCTCGAGCGGCGTGGCCACGATGTGCATCAGGCGCGGCAGCCATGGGAGGCTGAATCGCTGCTGTCGGGAAAGGGCATCGACGTCGTCGTCGTCGGCGACAGCCTCAGCCAGGCGGAGGGGCGGGACCTGCTCAAGCGTCATGGTGGCGAGGGCGGGCCGGATTTCATCCTGATCTGCCGGCCGGCCGATCTCGTAGACAAGGTGCTGGCGCTCGAGCTTGGTGCGGCCGACGTCGTCGAGAGCCCGCTCAATGTCAGGGAACTCGCCGCTCGTGTCGGCGGCCTGCTTTCGCGGCGCGGCAGGGGCACCCAGGAACTGATCGTGCTGGAGAACGCGACCGTCGATTTGAGATCGGCCATGGTCATGCATCGCTCCGGCACAGAAGAGCAGCTTTCGCCCGGTCAGGTGGCGCTGCTCAGGCTGTTCCTGGCCAGTCCGCGCAAGGTGCTGACGCGTGACGATATCATTGCCGCGGCACCGGCCGAGAACGCCGACGCCTTCGATCGCTCGATCGATTCGCGCATCGTGCGGCTGCGCCGCAAGCTCGATACCGACACCATCACCACCATACGCGGCGCCGGCTATCGGTTCGATCCGCCGCAGCAATTCGCCGACTGACGGCTGGGCACTGACGCCATCTCTTCGTTCGAGCATCGGAGTTTCCACCTGGGGTCCGATGCTCCTGACGCTCAGCGCACCACCAGCATCGACGGACCCGATGGCATGTCATTGCCCATGTTGAGTTCGCTCGCATGGGCGCGGTCCCTGAGCAGGACGGTGGCAACGCCGGCAAAGCCGAGCAGGCCCTGCGCGTAGAGCAGTGCAGAAAGCACCGAAGCGGCAAATTTCGTGTTCATCGTATCAGTTCCCCAAATGTTGCAGGTCGCTTCAGGATACTCCCGAAGTGCCCGCGCCGCTCACGGAGCCCCCCGCAGCGGCGCGGGCCTTCGGTCCTCTCGGCAGCAAGTTGCCGGAGGGGCCGCGCACTCCCGTCAGCTTAAGACCGACCCGCCAGAGGGCCTTGAGCCGAGCGATGCGCAGGCTGGAAACAATCCAGACCGTGGCAAAAAACAGTGCGGCATGCAGTGTCGAAATCTCGCCTGACGTCATCGCGCCGAGCCTTGCCAGAGGGTTGCCGGCAACCGTGCCGACGCCGCCGATGACCGCTGCCGCGATGCTGATCCTGAGAACCCAGGACAGTGCGTTCGATTTCGTTTCCATTTTCGTTACCGGCTGTTTTCGTTGCGTCAACTTTGCTTGCGGCCCGTATCCGGATCATGCCGCTTGGAGTCGCGCATTGTTGCAGTTTGGTTTCGGGATTGATGGCTCTTCTTTCGTATGTAGGAAATTTGCATTTCGTTTAGAGACAAAAACCCAAGTTCCTGGGATCCTGGTCTCGCCAGCAGGCAGCGTCTGGTTCCCTATTTCGGCTCCGTTGATGGCACTGCTTGTTAACCAGAGGAAACGGATTCGAAACACAAACGAGCATTTCGCGAAATCTGCTCGAAACATGATGTTGGGATAAGCGGCCATCGAATTGGAGCCGGCCAGCCCGGCAGAGAGAGGGGACACCATCATGCACACCACCATTTCCGCCAAGCTCATCAACATCACCGCCGCCGCCCTGACCAGTGCCGCATTTCTGCTCGGCGCCGGCTCGGGCGCTGCCCATGCCGCCAACAAGATCGTGGCGCGCGTTTCGCTTTCACAGCAGATCATGGAAGTCTCGGTCGACGGCCGGCCAGCCTTCGCCTGGAAGGTTTCCACCGGCGACGGGGCCCATGTGACACCGACCGGCTCGTTCAAGCCGACGCGCATGCATGAGATGTGGTATTCGAAGAAGTACGACAACGCGCCGATGCCGCATTCGGTCTTCTTCAGCGGCGGCTATGCGGTGCATGCCACCAATGCGATCAAGCGCCTCGGCCAGCCGGCTTCGCATGGCTGCGTGCGGCTGCATCCCGACAATGCCGCCGATTTCTATCAGCTTGTCGAAATGTTCGGGCCGACCAACACCAGCATCGTCATCGTCAAGTAGCAGGCTGTGGAACGGGCCGGCCAACTGCCGTGCCTCGTTCGAGACTCCCGCGGGTTCTCGCGGTATTGAGCCTAGCCCAAAAAAAGAGGCCGGAATTTCCGGCCTCTTTTTTGTCACCTGTTTTTCGCAATTCCGGACGGAAAACCGCTACACACTTTTCCTGGAATTGCTCTAGTTCGGCAGTGCCGGCATCAGCTTGGGATCCGGCTTCTCGGCCAGATGCGGCAGGTCTTTGCTGGCAATGAAGGTGTAGAACATGGGCACGACGAAGAGCGTGAACATGGTGCCGACCAGGATGCCAGTGAAGATCACCAGGCCCATCGAATAACGGGCCGCGGCACCCGCACCGCTGGACGTGATCAGCGGCACGACGCCAAGCGCCATCGCCGCCGTCGTCATCAGGATCGGCCGCAGACGCACCTTGGCCGAGGCGATGATGGCGTCACGGCGGCGCATGCCGTGGATTTCTCGCTGCTGGTTGGCGAACTCGACCAGAAGGATGCCGTGCTTGGTGATCAGGCCGATCAGCGTGATCAGGCCGACCTGCGTATAGATGTTGAGCGTGCCGAGACCCAGATTGAGCGGCACGATGGCGCCGAAGATGGACAGCGGCACCGCCATCATGATGATCAGCGGGTCGCGGAAACTTTCAAACTGCGCCGCCAGCACCAGATAGATGACGATGACGGCCGCCGCAAAGGCGATCAGGATGGTGTTGCCTTGTTCCTTCTCCTGCCTGGACTGGCCGGAGTAGTCGATGAAGAAGCTATCGGGCAGGCTCTCCCTGGCTATGTCCTCCAGTGCCTTCAACCCGTCGCCGGTGGTGACGCCGGGCAGTGGTAGCGCGGAAATCGTCGCTGAATTCAGCTGGTTGAACTGCTCGATGGCTGCCGGCGCCGCATTGTTCGAAATCTTCACCACGGCCGACAGCGGCACCATCTCGCCGGTTACGCTGCGAACGAAGTATTCGCCGAGCTTTTCGGGGTTATCGCGGAATTCCTGCGGCACCTGCGGGATGATGTCGTAGCTGTTGGAGTCGCGATCGAACTGCGCCACTTCGGCACCGCCGACCAGCAGCGTCAGCGTCCGGCCGATATCGGCGATCGGCAGGTTGAGAGCCGCGGCACGGTCGCGATCGATGGTCACCGTCACCTGCGGTGCGTCATAGGCCATCGAATTCTGCACGACGATGAAGCGGCCGGAGGCCTGCGCCTTGTTCTTGATCTGCTCGGCCACCTCGTACACTTCCGAGGAATCGCCGGTCGATCGCACCACCATGGCGATGGGCAGGCCGCCGCCGGAGCCCGGCAGCGTCGGGGGCGCAAAGACGAAGGCCTGGACACCCGCCACCTTGGCGAGACGGGCCGTAATGTCGGCCTGCAATTCCTTTGAATTGCGCTTGCGATCCGCCCAGTCCTTGAAGGCAAAGCCGACGAAGGCGCTGTTTGTCTCACCGCTGAAGGCGACGGCGGAGAACTGCGCCCGCGTCTCGGGAATATCCCTTACAAGGCCGAGCATCTGGTTGACGTATGTCTCGGTGTAATCGGACGTCGCATAGCGTGGCGCTGTCACGATCGAGAGCAGAAAGCCCTGATCCTCTTCCGGCGCCAGTTCAGTCGAGGTCTTGGTGAACATGAAGCCGGTCACGCCGACAAGAGCAAGCACGATGATCAGCGTCAGCGGGCGATAGTTCAGCGAACCGGTGACGGCCCTCTCGTAGACGTGTTCGACCCGCGCGAAGGTGCCGTCGACAATGCGCTGGAAGCGGCCGGGCGTGCCGGACTTCAAGAGCCGCGCCGACATCATCGGCGTGATGGTGACGGCGATGACGCCTGACAGCACCACCGAGCCGGCGAGCGTGACGGCGAATTCGCGGAACAGCGCACCGGTCAGGCCGCCGGTGAAGGCCAGCGGCGCGAACACGGCGGCCAGCGTCATCGTCATGGCGACAATGGCCGAGGCGATTTCGCGCATGCCGCTGAACGCCGCCTGCATCGGCGACATGTGGTCTTCTTCCATGTGGCGGTGGATGTTTTCCACCACCACGATGGCGTCATCGACGACAAGGCCGATTGCCAGCACCATGGCCAGCAGGGAGAGAAGGTTGATCGAATAGCCCACCGCAAACAAAAGGAAGCAGACGCCGATCAGCGACAGCGGGATGGTGACGATCGGCATCATCACCGAACGGAAAGAGCCAAGGAACAAAAGGATGACGACGATGACGATAGCAACCGCCTCGGCGATGGTCTTGAACACCTCGTCGATCGAGGCACTGATCTGCCCGGTCGCATCGTAGACGACCTCGATCGTCATGCCTTTCGGCAGCGTCTCCTGAATCTGCGGCACGAGCTTGGTGAGCGCCGCCGCCGTGGTCAGCGGGTTGGCCGCCGGCGTCGGGAAGATGGCGAGGAATGTGCCGGGCTTGCCGTTGAAGCTGACCCTGGTGTCGGTATTCTCGGCGCCGAGCTCGACGCGAGCCACGTCGCGCAGCCGTACCACATTGCCATCGGTCGAGCGCAGCGGCAGCGCGGCGAACGCTTCCGGCGTCTGCAGCGTCGAGCGCACGGTGATCGACGAGACGACATACTCGTTCTGTGTATTGCCGGGCGCCGAAAGGAAGTTGGAGTTGTTGATCGCCTCCAGAACTTCGGAGGCCGTCACGCCGCGCGCGGCAAGCTTGACCGGGTCGATCCAGACGCGCATCGAGTATTCCTGGGCGCCGAAGATCTGAACGTCGGCGACGCCTTCGACCGTCGACATGCGTGGCCGGATGACGCGCTCGATATACTCCGTCAGCTGCTCCTTCGTCATGTTCGGATTCTGCATCGAGATGTACATCATCGCGAACTGCTGGCCGGTGCCCTTGACGATGACGGGATCCTTGGAGGCGTCCGGCAAGGTGCCGCGCACGCCCTGGACCTTGGACAGCACTTCGGTCAGCGCGACGTCGGGGTTGGAGCCAAGCTTCATCTGCACCGTCACGGTGCTGGAGGACGGACGGCTCGACGAGGTGACGTAGTCGATGTTTTCGGTCGAGGCGACGGCGCGGGCGATCGGGGCGGAAATGAAGCCCTGGATCAGGTCGGCGCTGGCGCCCGGATACGCCGTCGTGATGGTGATCGCCGTCTCGTCAACCTTCGGATACTGCCGGATCGACAGGTTGAAGATGCCCTGGAAACCCAGGAGCAGGATCATGCAGGCCAGGACTGTCGAAAGGACAGGCCGGCGAATGAAGAGATCGGAAAAGCTCATTGCTGGTCGGCCTGCTTGTTCGCCGATTTGGTCGGGTCGATGGTGTTGTCGACGGCGACGGACATGCCGTTGAAGAGCCGGTTCTGACCGGCGGTGACGACCTCATCGCCAGCCTTCAACCCCTCGACGATCTCGACCATGCCGGCGTTGCGGCGGCCGGGCTTGACGAAGACCTGCGACAGCACCAGCGCAGGCTTGTCGCCTTCCGCCGCCGGCTTGGCCGGATCGGCAGCCTTGTCCGCAGGCTTTGCCGCTTCGGCGGCAGGCTTGGTTGCACCAGCCGCCGGCTTCATGGCATCAGCCGGCTTGGTGTCTGCGGGCTGGGCGTCCGCCGGTTTCTCGGTTGCCGACGCGGCGGGCTTTTCTTCCGGCTTGGCTGCCTGCGCGGGGGGCGCTTCGGCGGGCTTTGCCTGCTGCACCACGAATATGTAGTCGCCATAGAGGCTGGTGGTCAGCGCCGTCTGCGGCAGCGTCAGCACATTCTGCTCTTCAGGCAGTTCGACACGAACCTGCACGAACTGGCCGGGGGTCAATTTGCCTTCGGTGTTGGCGACCTCGGCCCGCACGTTTACCAGCCGGCTCGAAGGGTCGATTTTCGGGTCGATGCCGCGAATGGTGCCGGCGTAGGGCATCTCGCCGCCGCCGATTCCCAGCCGCACCGTTTGACCGATCTTCAGCGAAGGCAGCTGTTGTTCCGGTACCGTGAAATCGACCCGCATCGTGTCGAGATCCTGTAGCGTCACCACTACGGTGCCGGGCGCCAGGTATTGGCCGAGGTCGATTTTCGGGATACCCACCGTGCCGCTGAAAGGCGCCGTCAGCTGCTTCTGGTCGAGCACCGCCTGCAGTTTGTTCACCTGCGCGGCGGTTGCAGATGCGGTTGCCCGCGCCGTGTCGAGCGTAGCCTCTGCGTTAACGCCGCGCCTCTGCAGTTCAATGGCGCGCGTCAGCGCCATCTGGACGAGCGCCACTTGCGCCTTCGTCGCTTCTAGATCCGCGCGCTCGACCGCACCGTCGAGTTGCAGCAGGACCGCGCCGTCCGCAACCTTCTGATTGGCGTGAAACAGGATCTCCTTGACGATGCCGGTGGTTTCAACCGTCAGATCGACACCACGCACCGCCCTGACCGTGCCGATCGCCTCGACGCCCGGCGTCCAGGTCGACGGCTTGGCGATGGTCGTCGACACGGTCGCCGCCGGTGGTTTCATCGAGGCGAAATACTGCTTGATGCCGTTGTCGCGCAGGAAGTTGAAACCGACAATGCCGCCAACCACGACGACGAGGACGAGCAGAACCAGGGCGATGATGACGATACGGAGTATGCGCTTGAACAAGAAAATCCCCTCAGTCGAAATCCGGCGCGAAGCTCGGACATCGGGACACATATCGACTGCCAGTCCCGATTTCAAATAACGGCGGTCTTACTGTACCGTCTGGACGGTCTTGTCAATTGGGCCTAAGCTTGCGATGGAGGGCCGATGAAAGCTCCAAGATCGAACTCGCGCGAGAAAATTCTAGCTGCGGCGGCTGATGTCGCACGAGAATCCGGACCCGGCAGCCTGTCGCTGGAAGCGGTCGCCAGCCGTGCTGGCGTATCGAAGGGCGGGTTGCTCTACAATTTCCCGACCAAGGCCAAGTTGATGCAGGGACTGGTCGAGGGCTATTTGCGTGAATTTGGGCAAGCGCTCGAATCCGCCAACAGCAACGACAAAGGCGAAAACCCGCTCGCCGTCTATATCAGGCTGTCGGCAAGTGATTGCGAGGACAAGCAGCCATCGGCATCCTGGATCTTTTCGGCGATCGCCGAGGACCCCGATTTCATGACGCCAATAAAGACCTTCAAGCGGCAGCTTTTCGAGCGGCTGAAGGGCGAGACGCAGGATCTGAAGTCGCTGCTGGTCTGTTATCTCGCCATCGAGGGACTGCGCAGCATGAACCTCTTTGATGCGGATGTCCTGTCGAAAGACGAACGGCTACTGCTGGTGTCGTCCCTGCTTGAGATTGCGGGATCGCCACAGACCCCCGAGGACAGCCGTCAGGGCTGATCCAGGCAGGCCTTGCCGGTTGCCGGGTCAAACAAGCGAAGTGCAGCTTCGTCGAAGGCGAAGCTGCATGTTTCACCCTTGGCAAGCCGGGTCCGTGGCGGCAGGCAAGCCGTCAGCCGCTGTGGGCCGATGCGGGCCGTGGTGACCAGTTCGGGTCCAGTCAGTTCGACGACCTCGATCTCCACGGGCAACGACAAGTCCGTCGCAGCACCGGTCGCCACGCGAAGCGCTTCGGGCCTGATGCCGACGACGACCTTTGCGCCGTCACGGGCCGAGTTCCGATAGCGTGCAGGCACGGGTATCCGCACGTTGGTATCGGCAATGGCCAGCCTTCCGTCGGCGACGACCGCTTGCAGCATGTTCATCGATGGCGCGCCGACAAAGCCCGCGACATAGAGCGTCGCCGGCTGGTTGTAGATCTCTTCGGGCGTGCCGAGTTGCTCGATCCTGCCATCGCGCATCACCGCGATGCGGGTCGCCAGCGTCATCGCCTCGATCTGGTCGTGGGTGACGTAGACGATCGTGGTCTGCAGCATCTGGTGCAAGCGCTTCAGCTCGGTGCGCATTTCAAGGCGCAGCTTGGCGTCGAGATTGGACAGCGGTTCGTCGAACAGGAAGACCTGCGGCTTGCGCACCAGCGCCCTGCCAATGGCGACGCGCTGGCGCTGGCCGCCGGAAAGCTGGCTCGGCTTGCGGTCGAGCAGGGTCTCGATCTGCAGCAGTTTCGCCGCTTCGCGCACGGCCTTGTCGCGCTCGTCGGCGGCAACCCCGCGCATCTCCAGGCCGAAGCCGATGTTGCGGTGGACAGTCAGGTTCGGATAGAGCGCATAGGACTGGAAGACCATGGCGATATCGCGGTTCTTGGGATGAACGCCAAGGATCGAGCGGCCGCCGATCAGCACATCGCCGGTTGTCGCTTCGGCCAGCCCGGCGATGATGTTGAGCAGCGTCGATTTTCCGCAGCCCGACGAGCCGAGCAACACCAGGAATTCGCCGCTCTGCAGCGCGATGTCGATGCCTTTCAACGTCTCGACACTGCCGTAACTCTTGCGGATGTCGCGGATTTCAAGCGCGCTCATGGATGGATTCCCTGTACTGCATCGGCCCACCATAGTTGCGGGGCAAGGTGGAAATCGCGCGCGAGGCCACATGCGTCGCGGCGGAGAGACAGGCCGATAGCGGTTGCTCCTGGGCCAGTGCGGCGAGGAAGGCGGCGTTGAAGACATCGCCGGCGCCGATCGTGTCGACAACCCGGACATCGGGCGCGACGGCTTCGACGACTGCCCCATCCGGGCCGATGGCGATGGCGCCCAGCGGCCCGCGCTTGACGACGAAGGTTGCGCCTTCCCTCATGCTCGACCGGATTTCGCGCGCGGCCTCCACAGGGCTCTGCATTCCGGCCAGGGTCACGGTCTCGACCTCGTTGAACAGCGCCAGCTCGCAGCGCGACAGCCACGCGCGGGTGGCCGCGCAATTGGCCTCGGTCCAGCCATCGATCGGCCAGCCGGTGTCGAGCGCGACGGCAATGCTGTGGCTGTCCGCCCAGTCGAAAAACGCGTCGTAGTGGCGCGTCAGATCGTCGGTCAGGAAGGAGCCGCACAACAGCGCGTAGCCGCCTGAGAGCGCCCTGCCGTCGAGAACGGCGAGCACGTCGGCGAGGCTGAAGCGCGGCAGATGTCCACGTGTGGTGAAGAAGGTCCGCTCACCGTCAGGGTGGGTCATGCCGACGGACAGCGTCGTGCCTTCAGGCCGGACCGGCCATTTCTCGGCATGGCGGCCGAAGGCCTCGCGAAGCCAGCGGCCGAACTGGTCGTCGCCGACATTGGCGGCAACGGCGAAATCGACGCCCAGCGCCTCCCAGGCCAGAGCGCTGTTGCCAGCCTGGCCGCCGACGCGCAATTCGTCGTGGTCGACGACTGTCTCCGTTCCAGCGACAGGCCACGGCGCTACCGGGCCGACAATCAGGTCGACATTGACGTTGCCGATCACCGCAAGTGGACGCATCACTCGCTCCTGGTGATCTTGGTGGAGCGGACAGGCGTGCCGGCATTGTCGACGCGGGCATCGGCGAAGGCGATCATCAGGCGCTGCGCCAGAGGCAGCATGGCGAAGATCGCGGCGAAGCCTGAAGCTGGCTTGAATGAAAGCGTGACAGCACCCGCGACAGGCGATTGCCCGGACGAATCGAAGATGACGAGCGGCGCGCCGGCCTCGACCACGGATATGGCCATGGCGGTCACCAGCTCCGACGTCGGGTCGTTGCCGCGAAACAGTATGACGCCGACGTGCGGGCCGAGCATCTCCATCGGCCCGTGACGCAACTGGCCACCCTCCAGCGAAAAGCATGGCAGTCGCGACAGCTCGGTGAAGCCAAGTGCCAGCGCTTCGGCGAGACCTTGCAGCCGGCGGCCCGAGGTGACGATGGTCGTGACCTTGGCCAGAGCCGTGAGTGCCTGCGCGATGTCATTGTCTTGTGGCTGATCCAGGGCGCCAAGCGCGGCACTCGGATCCTCGCCGAGTGCGGCTAGGATCGCCAGATGCAAGGCGAAGGTCACGGTCAGGCTGCGGGTCGCGGCGAACGCCAGTTCGGTGCCGCCGGCGCCGACCAGGCAAGGTACGGTGCGAGCGAGGAACGAGGCGCCTTCAAGCGTCAGGCCGAAAACATCGGCAGTGCTGCCGATCTCGGAGAACCATCTGACGACCTCGGCACTTTCGCCGGACTGCGAGGTGACGAGCACCGTCCTGCCCGTCAGCAGCAGCGGCTGGCCGAGTTGCTCGGAAAGCGGCAGCGCCAGCGCATCGATGCCGAGCGCGCGGTAGAGCGGCTCGACGGCGCGACCGACGGCATGTGAGCCGCCCATGCCGAGCAGCAACAGCCGGCCGGTCCGCCGGATCGAGGCGGCGACCTTTGCCGCCATGGCCGTGTTGTGTTCGAACGACGCGATCGCATCGGCATGCTGGCGCGCCATCTCGCGGTCGATCGCGGCCAGCCCGACCGGCCGGGGTTTTGCTGCACTCATCGTCATCCTTTCACACCGCCGCTGGTCAGGCCGGAGATCAGGGCGCGCTGCATGACTAGGCCGATCAGCACCGGCGGCAAGGCGGCCAGCACGCCGGCCGTGGCGATCAATCCGTAGTCGGAAACACGACCGCCGGCCAAATCGGCGATGGCGACGGTCAAGGTCTTGGCGCGCTGGTCCGAGGTGAACAGCAGCGCATAGAAGAATTCGTCCCAGGCAAGCAGCACGGCAAACAGCGCCGATGTCGCCATTACAGGTGCGGCCAGCGGCAGCGTGATGATGCGCAAAGTCTGGAACAGGCCGGTGCCGTCGATCATCGCCGCCGCCTCGATTTCGCGCGGGATCGAGTCAAAGCCCGCCTTCATCAGCCAGGTGGTGAAGGGCGCCAGTATGGTCAGGTAGACCAGTGCCAGACCGAAGACATTGTTGAGCAGGCCGAGATACGACAGGCCCATATAGAGCGGCACGGCCAGCGCCACCGGCGGCAGCATATAGGTGGCGATAACCATCGACAGCGACCAGCCGATCGACGGTGTGCGCGACACGGCCCAGCCGGCGGGGATCGCCAAGGCGAGCGCCGCGATGGTCGCCATGCCGGCAATCTCGAGGCTGTTGCGCAGCGATGAGGTGAAGGCAGCGCCGGCGCTGTTTTCGGCCGTCGACAGCAATTGCTGGTAGCGGGAGAAGTCAGCACTTTGCGGCCACCAGCGCAGCGGCTTGGCGGCAAGGTCGGCGGCAGGCGATATGCTCATGATGAACAGCCAGGCGATGGGCGCCAGGATGACGGCGGCGAGCAGCAAAGCGCAGGCATGGATGAGGATGCTGAAGGCGGGGCTCTGGCGTTCCATCAGGCGGCACTCCCGGCGGTCTTCCGCACCAGCGCCGCATAGGCGACGGCCAGCACGGTGACGAGCAAGGTGACGATCAGCGCCAGCGACGCGCCGGATCCGGCGCGCTGGAAGGAAAAGGCCTCCTGGTAGACGAGGATCGACAGCGTGCGGGTGCTGTTGGCCGGGCCGCCGCGGGTCATAACCCAGATGATGTCGAAGACCTTGAAGGCCTCGATGGTGCGCAGCACCAGCGCGACCATCAGCGGGCCGGCGAGATAGGGTAGGATGACGAAGCGGAAGCGGTTGAAGGGCCCGGCGCCGTCGACGAGTGAGGCGGCAGTGATGTCACGCGGCACCGCCTGCAGCGCTGCCAGCGCGATCAGCGCCACCAGCGGAAAATTCTTCCAGCAGTCGGCGACGATCAGCGCCGCCAGCGCCGTACCCGGCTCGCCGAGCCAGGAACGGTAGGCGTCGATGAGGTGCAATTGTGTGAGGGCGGCGTTCAGCGCGCCATATTCGGGATTGTAGATCAGCCGCCACAGCGTGGCGTTGACCACCGTCGGCAGCGCCCAGGGCAGGATCATCAAGGCCCGCAGGATGGCGCGGCCATGAAACTGCTGGTTGAGCAGCAGCGCCGCGAGAACGCCGATCACCATTTCGGCGGCGACCGAAATCACCGCGAAGAGTGTCGTGGTGACCAGCGTGCGCGAAAAATTCGAGCTCGACAGCATGTTCGCATAATTGTCGAAGCCGACGAAATTGCCGCCCGTGCCGACAAGCTTGGCGTCGGTGAATGAAAGCCCGACGGTATCGACCAGCGGCCAGCCGATGACGGCGACCATGACCACGAGCAGTGGCAGCATCAGCAGCCATGCACGGGTTGTCATCCAGGTGCCCGACATCGGAGCAGCCCCTCTTCATTCATCGAGATTTCAGAAATAGCACGGGCGGCACTCGCGCATGACCCCGGAAATCGGAACCGATTTCCGGAAAGGATCATGCGCAAGATCAGAAAGCGCTACAGCGTCCTTTGCCCGTCCAAGTGGACGGGCGGCGCTGTAGTGCCGCCCGTGGTTGGAGAGCAACGTCTTAGAGGCCGCTGTTTTGCGCGGCGGTCTTCAAGGCGTCTTCCGGCGAAGACTGACCAAGAAGCGATTCCTGGATCGCCTGCTGCAAGGCGGTCGACAGCTCCTGGTACTTCGGCGTGGTCGGGCGCGGGTACATGGCAGCCAGGCCGACCTTGGCGGCGGCGATCAGCTCTTCCTGGCCCTTGGTGACGGCCGGGTCGTCATAGGACGATGCCCAGATCGGCAGCGAGAGCTTGGCATACTGGTTTTGCGTCGCCTGCGAGGTCATGAATTCAATGTATTTCCAGGCCTCGTCCGGATGCTTTGAGACCGCTGTGACGCCAAGGCCCATCGAGCCGTTGACGGCCGACACCTCGCTGGTACCGCTGACGCCTGGCGCCGGCACAACGCCGACCTTGCCCGCCACCTTGCTGTCCTTCGGATCGTTGGCCATGTTGTACATGTAGGTCCAGTTCAGCGCGAAGGCGGCGTCACCGTTCTCGAAGACCTTGCGCACGTCCTCTTCCAGGAACTCCTTGGAATTGGGATTGGTGAGGCCCGACTTGTAGCTGTCGACCATGTATTTCAGCGCCGCGACGCCGCCGCCATTCTGGAAGTCCGGCTTGCCGTCCTTGAGGAATTCGCCGCCATAGGCGCTGACCAGCGTTGCGTAGTCGCAGATCGCGGCCTCGGCCTGCGACCAGCTCCAGGCGATCGGCGTCTTCAGCAGGCCCTTGTCCTTGATGATCTTGGCCTGTTCGCCGAGTTCTTCCCAGGTCTTCGGCGGCGTCTTGATGCCGGCCTTTTCCAGGATCTCCTTGTTGTAGAACAGGTATTTGGTGTCGAGGATCCACGGCATGCCGTAGTATTTGCCTTCATACACGACCGTGGTCCAGGCGCCGGGCAGCACGCCCTTCTTCATGTCGTCGGTGATCTTAGAAGACTCGTCGACCAGCACCTTGTTGGTGGCGTATTCGGCCGGCCAGATGACGTCGAACAGCACGACGTCGTAGCCACCGCCCGACCCCTGCGCGAGCACGGTCTTGTCGTGCAGGCCCTCATAGGGGACGAATTCGAGATTGACCTTGATGTCGGGATTGGCCTTGGTGAAGGCGTCCGTCATGGCGCGCACGTCAGCCTCGCTGTAGGCGGCCTGCGCCATGAAAAGCGCATTGATCGACGTTTCGGCGAAAGCATGGGGAACGAACAGTCCTCCGACAAAGACTGCGCCCAAGAGTGTCTTACCGATCGATTTCAGCATCTTCTTCTCCCATTTCCGATGTGGCGGGCCGGCGATTTGCGTTGCCTTCCCGGGTTGATGTCACGTGACCCAATGTTTCCCCGACCGTGGGCGGCGACTGGCACAAAGCCCTGGCCGTCTTCTTCTGCGGTCTGTTTCGCCATTAAGTCAATTCGCTTGACTTAATTAGTCGATCAATATCCTAATGGAGTCAAGAGGGAAACGCCGGTGGACGATATCAGCCCGATCCGCGCCAAGAGCGGCACCAATCAGGAAGGCACGAGCGCCCACAACCGTCGTGTCATGATCGAGGCGCTGCGTCTCAATGGTGCCCTGTCGCGCGCCGATCTGGCACGGGCGACCCAACTCACCAAGCAGGCGGTCTCCAACATCATCGAGGACCTCGAAAGCGATGGCCTGGTCGTTGCTCTCGATGCGGTGCGCAAGGGCAGAGGCCAGCCCTCGACCCCTTACAGGCTTGTTCCCGAAGGCGCCTTCGCCATCGGGCTGCAGATCGACCGCCATTTGACGCGGGCGGTCGCCGTCGACCTGGTCGGCAGCGTGCTGGCGCGGGCCGAGGCCAACCTGCCGTTCGATGAGTCATCGAAGGGCGTCGAGGTGATCCTCGGCCTGGTCGGCGGCGTCCGACGTGAACTTTCCGAGATCTCCGCCCAGTCCGAAGAGAGGCTAGTCGGCCTCGGCGTCGCCATGCCGGGTCCTTTCGGGCTGAAGAATTCGGACGACAAATGGATGATGCCGGCGTGGCAGAAATTCCCACTGCTGGAGACTCTGGCCGAAGGCACGGGCCTCAATGTCAGCCTGCAGAACGACTCCGCCGCCTGCGCGACGGCGGAACGCATCGTTGGCGCGGCGCACGGCGTCGATCACGCGGTCTGCCTCTACGTCGGTTACGGCATCGGCACCGGATTGATCCTCAATGGTGAGCTCTACAGCGGCGGCCATGGCAATGCCGGCGAGATCGGCATGGCGCTGCTGTCGCCGGCCGGCCCCGGCTCGACGCCGCTCGAACATCGCGCGTCGCTGGCTTCGCTTTACCAGCATCTCGACCTCAACCCGGCCGACAAAGACATCTACGAACAGATGAATGCGCTGGTCATGGCCGAGGATCCCAAGATCATGGCCTGGATCGATGGTGCAGCGCATGATCTGCGCTGGAGCGTGCATCTCATCGAAACGATCTTCGATCCGCAGACCGTCATCCTGACCAGCGGAGCGCCGGAAGCCCTGGCCCGCCGGCTGGTCGAGGCGATGCATCCGCTGCTGCCGTCGATCGCCGACCGGCCAGGGCGGAATTTGCCGCGCCTGCAACTCGGCACCACCGATCCCTGGTCGATCGCGCTCGGTGCTGCCGCGGCGCCGATCAGCCGCGCCTTCGATCCGCTGTTTTCGGCGATCCTGAAGACGCGCTCCAGCGGCGCCTGAGAGCATCGGTCACCACGCTTCCCCCGGCGCATTCGCGGACATGGCGGCCGACATCGTCACACAGGGTTCATTGTGCGGACATAGCGTCTTTCTCGGTTCTTTGCTGCAATGCAATAGGAGTGGGACATGGTGGATATAGTTTCCAGTGAAGCGGGCATTCCGAGACCGGATCATCCGCTGGATAGTTCGGGTAGCGCGAAGTGGTTCCTGCCGGCCTTCGGCGTGCTGGTGCTCATCGGCGTTGTCTATGTCGGCTACGCGCTCAGCCAGGATCTGGCAGAGGCCAAGACCGTGCCGTGGATCCTGCTCGGTATTGCCTTGCTGATCGCGCTCGGCTTCGAGTTCGTCAACGGCTTCCATGATACCGCCAATGCGGTGGCGACAGTCATCTACACACGCTCCCTGCCGGCCGAGTTCGCGGTCATGTGGTCGGGCGCCTTCAATTTCCTCGGGGTTCTCACCTCGAGCGGCGCCGTGGCCTTCGGCATCCTGTCGCTGTTGCCGGTCGAACTGATCCTGCAGGTCGGCTCTTCCTCCGGCTTTGCCATGGTGTTCGCGCTGCTCGTTGCCGCCATCCTGTGGAATGTCGGCACCTGGTTCCTCGGCCTGCCGGCGTCGAGCTCGCACACGATGGTCGGCTCGATCATCGGCGTCGGCCTCGCCAACCAGTTCATGGCGCCTGCCGGCAGCGCCACCAGCGGTGTCGACTGGTCGCAGGCGACCAATGTCGGCATCACCTTGCTGGTGTCGCCGATCATCGGCTTCTTCGCGGCGGCGATCCTGCTCTATGTGATGAAGCTGCTGGTGCGCAATCCGGCGCTCTACGAAGCACCGAAAGGCAACACGCCGCCGCCGTGGTGGATCCGCGCCCTGCTGATCTTCACCTGCACCGGCGTCAGCTTCGCGCACGGCTCCAATGACGGACAGAAGGGCATGGGCCTGATCATGCTGATCCTGATCGGTGTCGTGCCGACGGCCTATGCGCTGAACCGCACGCCCGACATCAACTATCTCGAAGCCTACAAGTCGGCCTCCGCGAGCGTCGAGCAGGCGCTGGGCAAATATGCCAAGCCTGGCGTCACCGTCACCGATGCCAAGGCCGCTGTCCAGGATGCCGTGCGGACCAGGACCTGGAGCGACCAGACGACGGTCGCGCTGCAGACCTACATCCACAACACGACAGCAGGCCTGCAGCCCTATGCCTCGGTCGACAACGTGCCCATCGATCTGGTCAGCAACGCCCGCAATGACATCTACCTGATCGGCGAGGCGCTCAAGCTGATCGACAAGAAGAAGTTGCTGCCGATGGAGGCGACCGATCTGAAAGCGGTCACCGACTACCACAAGGCCGTCGACAACGCGACGAAGTTCATCCCGATCTGGGTGAAGGTCGCCGTCGCCCTGGCGCTCGGCCTCGGCACCATGGTCGGCTGGAAACGCATTGTCGTCACGGTCGGCGAGAAGATCGGCAAAAGCCATTTGACCTATGGCCAGGGTGCCGCCGCGGAGCTTGTCGCGATGGTGACCATCGGCATGGCCGACCGGCTCGGACTGCCGGTGTCGACAACCCACGTACTGTCGTCTGGCGTCGCCGGAACGATGGCCGCCAACGGTTCGGGGCTGCAATGGTCGACGGTGCGCAATCTGCTGCTTGCCTGGGTGCTGACCTTGCCGTGCTCGATCACGCTCGCCTTCGTGCTGTTCATCATCTTCCGCCAGGTGTTCTGAGCAGACAATCAACCATTGAAATGAAAACGGCGCCGGTTTCGGCGCCGTTTTTCGTTTGGGGCGGCTGTGGCGTGTTCGGGATTGTGTTCGGCCACGTGTCATTCAAGGCAAGGCCTTCGGGCACATTCCCATACGCCTGAAGGCCTTGGCCGGTGAACTGTGGATTTGCCGATGCCCTCGTCAGACGAAGGCGCCAGCTAAGACGTCAGGTTGGATCCTCGCGGTGCAGATCGTGGATGGCGACGCCCTCGACATTGGTCGGCAGTGTCAGCCACTGGCGATGGCGCAGCGTGCGCTGCGTGTCTTCCAGCCCCATCTCCCAGTGCTCGCGCATCGAGGTGCCGGAGAATTCGTAGTCCTTGGCGTGTCCCTCATAGCCTTTGTGCTGGTAGATCAGGTGGACGATGTTGACGACGCCGGCCTGCGAATAGTCCTCGATCAGCTCTTTTTCGCCTTCCTTCAACAGTTCGGCTGGCACGCGCTTCAGCGCCTCGAGCAGCTTCATCTTCAGCGCATGGATGCGCTGGAAATTGTCGGTGTTCTGCCGCGTGCGGCTGGAATACATGATGTCCTTGTGCCGCGACAGCACGTCGGCCATGCCGCGTGGCAAGGTGCCGCGCGCGCTGAACAGGTCGACCTGGAACACCAGCGAGGAGCGGTCCTCTTCCTGGTCGAGAAGGTATTGCAGCGGCGTGTTGGAGACGATGCCGCCATCCCAGTAGTATTCGCCCTCGATGCGGATCGACGGAAAGGCCGGCGGCAGCGCGCCGCTTGCCATGATGTGCTCCGGTTCGATGCGCACTTTCTCGGTGTCGAAATAGACGAAGTTGCCGGTCCTGACATTGACCGCGCCGACGCTCAGCCGCTTCTTGCCGTCGTTGAGGATATCGAAGTCGATCAGGGTTTCCAGCGTCTCCTTCAACTCGGCCGTGTCATAGAAGCTGGTGGCGCCGTCGGCTCCCGGCTGTTCGAACCAGGGATTGGGATTGCGTGGCTTGAAGAAGCCGGGCTGGCCCATTGTCATCGTCATCCACGAACTGGTGCGGTTGCGGATGTCGCGGTAGATATCGCCTTCCGGTGTATAGGCCCAGATCTTGCGGCCCGAGATCGTCTGCCAGAATTGCTCGAGACGCTGCAGGCGGCGGCTTGATTCATTGCCGGCGATGATCGCCGCATTGATGGCGCCGATCGACACGCCGGAAAGCCAGCTCGGTTCGCAGCCGGCGTCGGCCAGTGCCTGATAGACCCCGGCCTGATAGGCGCCGAGCGCGCCGCCACCCTGAAACACCAGCGCGATGCGGTCATACTGCGCCGAGATTTCCTCGATGGTGGCCGTGGCCTCCTTCTTGCGATTGCGTTCAAGCACGGCTTTGGTCTCCGACTTTTGTTTGAGCATGATCTTGTCCGAGAACCGGTTGGCTGATGCGATCAGGCGCGGTCGGCGAGATAGTCATGCACCACCTCGCCCAGTCCAAGCGTCAGATCGGCGGTGAAGTGGACGGCGGACACGATGTCGAGGACCGGCAGCCGCGCCACGTCGGCCATGACGTGGGGCCGCAGATCGAGCGCTGCGGGCGCCGTCCAGGCTTCCTTCAGCGTGATGTCGGTGAGGTGGTAGCGGACCAGCTCGCAGATGCGCGGCGTGCCGTCGACATGGGGGATGATCTTGATCAGGAAATTGGGCGCTGCCAGTGAAGCGAGGACCGGATCGCGGTCGACGGCCTTGTGCTTGTAGCCCATGGTGCCGGTGGCGCACAGAGCGCTGCCATAGTGCAGCGTGCCGACGATCACTTCGCCTTCATGCACGATCTTGGGGTTGGCCAGCTTCTTGGGAAAGCCCCACAGCTCGCGGCCGCCGGCGATCGGCGCATCGTCATCGAGATACATCGAATGGACATAGGCGCCGTGCTCGCCCTTGTAGCGCACCGGTATGACCTGGCCGGTCTCGGTGTAGTCGCCGAAGCCGGTCGAGTCCGGCATGCGGATGAACTCGTATTTGACCAGCGGCTCGTCAATTTCCAGCGGCTCCGGCACGACGGCCTCCAGGGCCTCGCGCGTGGTGCGATAGGTGATGATGACGTATTCGCGGTTGAAGAAACGATATGGCCCGGGCGGGAAAGACGGGTTGGTCAGCGGCATCGCATAGGCGCGCTTCAGGACATCGGCGATTTCCAAGCTGCACCCCCGGTTTCTTTCAGATCAAATTTCGTTCAGGAATGAACGCGCGAATGCGCAATTGATTATGTTGCACGGCACCATGACAGAGCCGTGTCAGCTCAAAGACCACGGCGCCAGGGGCCAAGGCGGTGTCGCAATGCTGTAATCGCGCCGACATATCGCCATGGCATTGTCATGCTGCGGTGCACAAGGCCGCACCGTCTTTCGTTCCCTCCCACCTCTCGCGAGATCATCATGGCTTCCCTGTCCTCGAAGAACGCCCTCGTTACCGGCTCGACCAGCGGCATCGGTCTGGCCATCGCCCGCGCCTTTGCCGCCGAAGGCGCCAACGTCACCATCAACGGTCTGGGCGATGCCGCTGCAATCGAGCAGGAGCGGGCCGGCATCGAGAAGGATTTCGGCGTCAAGTGCCGCTACTCCGATGCCAACATGATGGACGGTGCGGCGGTGAGCGCCATGGTGCATGAGGCCGAGGCTGCGTTTGGCAGTCTCGATATCCTGGTCAACAATGCCGGCATCCAGCATGTCGCGCCGATCGAGGACTTCCCGGACGACAAATGGGAAGCCATCATCCGTATCAACCTGCTCGCCGCCTTCTATGCGATCAAGGCGGCGCTGCCCGGCATGAAGGCACGCAAATGGGGCCGCATCATCAACACGGCTTCCGCGCACGCGCTGGTCGCTTCGCCGTTCAAATCAGCCTATGTGTCGGCCAAGCACGGAATTGCGGGACTGACCAAGACGGTGGCGCTCGAGGTGGCGCTTGACGGCATCACCGTCAACGCGATCGCGCCGGGCTATGTCTGGACGCCGCTGGTCGAAAAGCAGATTCCCGACACGATGAAGGCGCGCGGCATGACCGAGGAACAGGTCAAGCACGACGTGCTGCTGGCGGCGCAGCCGACCAAGGAGTTCGTCACCGTCGACGAGCTTGCGGCGCTGACGCTGTTCCTGTGCTCGAACTCAGCCAAGCAGATCACCGGCACCACCTTGCCGATGGACGGCGGCTGGACCGCACAGTAGAGGGTAGTCAAGGCGTTCCGTTTGCCGGCTGGTGCCGCCAGGCGCGCCGGCAGGAAAGCATTCCGGTCAGGTCCATGAAAGTCATCCAGATATCCGATCCGCATCTGATGACGCCGGGCGGTCTTCTATACGGCTCCAATCCGCTCTCCAGGTTGGAAGCCTGCCTTGCCGACATCGGCAGCAACCATGCCGACGCCGATCTGGTGGTGATTTCCGGCGACCTGACCAATGACGGCGAGCGCGCCGCCTATGCTGCGCTGAGGGAAAGACTGGCAGGGTTCGGTCTGCCCTGCCGGCTGATGCTCGGCAACCATGACGACCGGGCGCTGTTTCTCGAGATGTTTCCGGAGGCAGCCGCAGAGCGCGGTTTTGTCCAGAGCGTCGTCGACAGCCGCGAAGGCCGCCTGATCCTGCTCGACACGCTGGACAGCGGACATGTCGAAGGCAAACTATGCGCAGCGCGTCTCGACTGGCTGGATGAACGGTTGCAAGAGGCCCGCGATCGGCCGGTCTTCCTCTTCATGCACCATCCGCCGTTCCGGATACACATCCCCGAGCTCGACCGTGTCCGGCTCGCCGATGCCGATGCCTTGCATGCGGTTCTGCTGCGTCACGGCAATGTCCGCCACATCTTCGCCGGACACGTCCACCGGCTGATCGCCGGCAACTGGCGCGGCATTCCCGTCAGCACGCTGCGCAGCACCAATCATCAGACCGCGCTCGATTTCTCGCAGAGCTGGAGCCTCGGCCATGAGCCGCCGGCCTATGCCGTGATCCTGATCGATGCGGATGGGGTGATCGTGCATTTTCACGATTTTCTAGACAGCGCAGCCGCCTGATTTGGCTGGCCCGGCGATGAATCACGTGCGCCGGCCCGTTGCCCATCGATCAAGTGAAACAGAAATCGCGTTCATGGGCTATCGCACCATGTCATTTTTCGCGCTTCGGGAGCATCTTCTCAGTCGGAAAGTTCTCTTGCCACCCGAGCAATGTCATGTCTGGAGACGCTGAAACACTCCCGATTTCGTTCTACGATGTGATGATCGCCGAGGCTTCCGTTGTCAGCCGTCGCCGAGAACTGATCGCCGCCAGACGTGCGGTGGACAAAAAGGGCGGGAAGAGACCGCCGAATGCGCCGTCCGTGGCGGCGAGCCGTGCGGCCCGGGTCCATGTGGTGACATCGGGGACGGCGGATGAGCGCGGTGACCCTTATCCCAGAATCGAGGCGGAGCGCGACCTGACAGGCCTTGCGTGTTCAGGCGGAGGCGTTCGTTCGGCGGCATTTTGCATGGGCGTTCTGCAGGCGCTGGAGTCCATCACCGAAGAGGACCAGCCGAAGGTGTTCGACAATGTCGATTACCTATCGACGGTTTCCGGAGGCGGCTACATCGGCACGTCGCTGGTCGCCGGGCTGATGCAGACGGATGGTGTTTTTCCGTTCACAAGCACACTCGGCGGTCCGGAGTCCCTCGAGACCCAGCACATTCGGCATTATTCCAACTATCTGGCGCCAAATGGATTTATCGACGTCATTGTCGGCCTCGTGGTGCTGCTGCGTGGACTGCTGGTCAACGCGATGATTTTCCTTGCGGCTCTTGTGACGCTTGCCTGGCTGACCATCCTGATCAACCCGACGGAAGCGTCACTGCGGCTGCCCATCTTCGAAAAATTGACCAGGAATTCGCAAAGCGTCTTCTTTTGGTCGATCGTTCTGGTGACTGCATTTGGCCTTATCCAGATTGGCTATTCGATATTTGCTTTTTGGCCTTCGAAGCGGCCCGATCGCATGACCACGCTTGTAGAGCGAGAAACGACCAGCCGGGTTTTTGCATTTGTCTTTATCGTGTGCCTGCTGATCGCCTTCTTCGAGTTTCAGGCTTACGTTCTCGCCGGCCTCTTCGACGCGGCGAATCCACCAAAGGATTGCAAAGCGATCAACTGGGTCGGGTGCGCCTTGATCCATATGCCGAACTCACTGAGCGGGCTCTGGAGTGTCCTTGTCGGCATGTCGGCCGGGCTTGCCGCCTTTGGCAACAAGCTTATCGCCGTTGTGGTTGCCTCGAAGGGCGACAATTCGTGGACCGGAATCGCTAGACATCTGGCTTCCAAGGTCCTGTTGTACTGCCTGTCTGTGGTGGTGCCGATATTCCTGTGGGTGGTTTATCTAAGCCTGTCCTATGCGGGAATTAGCGGTGGCGACGCGGCAGCTGTCACCGGAAATGCACGCGAGAACTATGCGATCGTGGCCGGCCTGCTCATTGTTTTCTCATTGCTGGTTACGCCAAACGCGAATTCGCTCCACGGCTACTACCGGGACCGTCTGAGCAGGGCATTCCTTTGGCGGCTGGACAAGCTGAGAGACGGCGCCAAGAGCGAACTTGTTGAAAAAAAGCGCGTGCTCGCTCCCTTGAAGCGATGGCTCAAAGACCGGAAAGCGCGAAAACGGGAGACCGATGTCGATCAGTTCAAATTGACGTCGCTGAAGCCCGGCTCACCAGGAAACTGGGCTGATTCCATTTGGTTCTCGCCGTATCTGATCATAAACACCACGGTCAATCTGGAGGGCTCACCCTATCTCGGCAGGCGTGGTCGCAGTGCCGATGCCTTCTTTCTCAGCCCACTCTATACCGGCAGCCAGGCAACGGGCTACGTCGCGACGGATTCAGTTGAGCAGGCCGACCGCAATCTCAATATTGGCACGGCAATGGCTATCTCGGGAGCGGCGGCATCCGCAAATATGGGGGCGAACACCATCCGCGCCCTGACTTTCAGCTTAGCTGCGCTGAACGTACGCCTGGGGTACTGGCTTCCAAACCCGCGGTTCGTCGGTGACCGGTCGGGCCTGCGGAGATGGCTGGCCCATGTCGCGCCCTGGTACTTTGCCAAGGAAGCGTTGGGCAAAGTCGATGAACTGACAAGCAATGTTTACCTGACGGATGGAGGCCATTTCGACAATCTGGGCCTTTATGAGCTGCTAAAAAGGCGCTGTAAGGTTATCGTCGTGGCCGACGCCGAGGCCGACCCGACGCTCGATTTCAACTCGCTCATTCGGGTCGAGCGCTATGCACGAATTGATCTCGGCATTCTGATAGATCTGCCTTGGGCCGAGCTTCGACGCTCGAATGCGCAGGCAACCGAGGAGAAGCTGAACGACAGCCCTACCGATGAGGAGCCGTTCCATGGCCCCCACGTCGCGATCGGTAGAATTGACTATGGAGAAGACGAGCACGGCGTGCTGATCTACATCAAGTCATGTATGAGCGGTGACGAAAGCGACATGATACGCGACTATCGTCGGCGTTACCCGCAATTCCCCCATCAAACGACCTTGGATCAGTTCTTCAATGAAGAGCAATTCGAGGTCTATCGGGCGCTCGGCTTCCACGCGACGCGCAATTTCTTCATCGGCAAAGATCGTTTTGCCGGCTTAAAGAGCTGCCCGATGCAGGATTGGCCAAGCATCGTGCGAAGGGCGCTGGCGCAGCTCAACGTGCCGCAAGACGCCGTGGAGAAAATTGTGCAACGCCAGCAGGATGGGATGATTTAGGCGATGTGCTGCTGGCGACTCAACAGCTGACCCAGGAATTCCGGACTGCCGCCGATCGGCATTTCAATGTCTTCATAGCGATTTCAACATCTGCGATCCTAGATCAGCGTCGTTCCCTCACATCGCAAGCCACATCTGGTGGCCGCAGGCCGCCGTCGAAGCGGATCGGCTGACTGCAGGGCTGCAGCCCTCCACGTCTCTTTTTCGACACGACACGTCTTCCGGCAGGCGCGTTAAAAGCATGCAAATTTGGACATTAGTCTTGACAGAAATACAGATGTTCAATACCGGTCGAGCAATCAAAGAGCCTGCACTACGGGAGGAATGAGCGGTATGGCTTCCAATGTTTCGCTGACGGGGCTTGCCCGCGATCTCGAGGAACGCGCCAGGTCGGGCAAGCCCATCCGCATCGGCCTGATCGGCTCCGGCGAGATGGGCACCGACATCGTCACCCGCGTCGCCCATATGTCCGGCATCGAGATCGGCGCGATCTCCGAACTGAACCTGCCCGCCGCCAGCAGAGCGGTGGATATCGCCTTCCAGGAAACCGGCCACGCGCGCGAAGTGTCGAACGCTTCGGCGATGACGGCTGCAATGGAGGCCGGTAAGGTGGCGGTCACCAATGACGCCAACCTGATCATCAACAATGATCTCATCGATGTCGTCATCGACGCGACCGGCGTCCCGGCCGTCGGCGCCGAGATCGGCCTGCGCGCCATGGAGCATGGCAAGCATCTGGTGATGATGAATGTCGAGGCCGACGTCACCATCGGCGCCTATCTGAAGAGCGAGGCCGACCGGCTCGGCGTCACCTATTCGCTGGGTGCCGGCGACGAGCCGTCCTCCTGCATGGAGCTGATCGAATTCGTCTCGGCGATGGGTCACCCGATCGTCGCCGCAGGCAAGGGCAAGAACAATCCGCTCAACATCGATGCCACGCCCCCCGACTATGAGGAGGAGGCCAAGCGCCGGCACATGAATGTGCGCATGCTGGTCGAATTCGTCGACGGCTCCAAGACCATGGTCGAGATGGCGGCGATCGCCAACGCCACCGGGCTGGTGCCCGACAAGCCCGGCATGCACGGCCCGGCGGCGACGCTTGGCGAACTGTCCAAGGTTCTGGTGCCGCAAAAGGACGGCGGCGTGCTGTCGAAGGTCGGCGTGGTCGACTACTCGATTGGCAAGGGTGTCGCGCCCGGCGTCTTTGTCGTCGCCGACATGTCGCATCCGCGCATCTCGGAGCGCATGGAAGATCTGAAAATGGGCAAGGGACCGTATTTCACCTTCCACCGCCCCTATCATTTGACCTCGCTCGAAGTGCCGCTGACCTGCGCCCGCGTCGTGCTCTACGGCAAGGCCGACATGGTGCCGCTGACCAAGCCGGTGGCCGAAGTCTGCGCGGTGGCCAAGAAGGACATGAAGCCGGGCGAGAAGCTCGATGCCATCGGCGAATATTGCTACCGCGCCTGGATCATGACGTCGCCGGAAGCGCGTGCCGCCAAGGCCATTCCCTGCGGCCTGCTGCAGGGCGGCTCGGTGACCCAGCCGATCAAGAAGGGCGAGCTCATCACCTATGCGAATGCCGCTCCCGCGCCGGGCTCCAAGATCGCCGAACTGCGCGCCCGCCAGGACAAGCTCGTCTACGGGTCCGTGGGAGCCTGATCATGGCCGGAGCCAGCAAAGCCGTCGCCGACAGTCGCGCCAACCTGCCCTTCGTCTACCGCCAGTACAACGCCGAGCAGCTCAGAAATGTGCTCTACAAGATGTACCTCATCCGGCGCTTCGAGGAGGGTGCGGAGGAGTGCTACACGCGCGGCCTCATCCACGGCACCATGCACCTGTCGATCGGCCAGGAAGCCAGCGCCATGGGCATCTGTATGCCGCTTGCCGAGGATGACCAGATCACCTCGACGCATCGCGGCCACGGCCACTGCATCGCCAAGGGCGCCGAGGTCAAGCGCATGTTCGCCGAGTTCTTCGGTAAGACCACCGGCTACTGCAAGGGCCGGGGTGGCTCGATGCACATTGCCGATGTCGGCAAGGGCAATCTCGGCGCCAATGGCATCGTCGGCGGCGGCATTCCGATCGCTGTCGGGGCGGCACTGTCCGCCAAGATGATGAAGACCGGCAAGGTCGTGGTCTCCTTCTTCGGCGATGGCGCCAACAATGAAGGCGCCTTCCATGAAGCGCTGAACATGGCCGCGATCTGGAAGCTGCCGGTGATCTTCGTCTGCGAGAACAACGGCTATGGCATGTCGACATCGACGGCGCGTTCGACCGCCGTCAAGAACATCGCCGAGCGCGCCGCCGCCTATTCGATGCCGGGCGTCATCGTCAACGGCAACATTTTTTCGGAGGTCGCCGAGGCGTCCAACAAGGCTGTCGAGCGTGCACGCGCGGGCGAGGGACCGACGCTGATCGAATCCAAGACCTATCGCCATCGCGGCCATTCCAAGAGCGATCGCAACCGTTATCGCAGCAAGGAGGAGATCGAGGACTGGATGTCGAACCGCGACCCCATCACCCTGTTCGAAAGCGAGCTGCGCGAATTCGGCTTCATCGACGACAAGGGCATCGAGGCCATTCGCGGCGCAGTGGCGCAGGAAATCGCCGACGGCATCGAGTTCGCCAAGGCGAGCCCGTCTCCGGATGTCCGTGACACCGGCGATTATGTCTACACGGAGCAGGCGTGATGGACGCGATGGTGCGTGAACTGAGCTACGCCCAGGCGATCCAGGAAGCCATGGCGATTGCCATGGACATGGACGAACGCGTCTTCCTGATGGGCGAGGATATCGGCGTCTATGGCGGCGCCTTCCAGGTCACCGGCGATCTGGTCGATCGCTTCGGCACCGAGCGAGTGATCGACACGCCGATTTCGGAACTGGGCGGCGCGGGCGTGGCGGTCGGCGCCGCTCTCACCGGCATGCGGCCGATCTTCGAGTTCCAGTTCTCCGATTTCGCCACGCTCGCCATGGAGCAGATCGTCAACCAAGCGGCCAAGATGCGCTTCATGCTGGGCGGCGAGGTTTCGGTTCCGGTGGTGATGCGCTTTCCCGCCGGCTCCGGCACGGGTGCCGCGGCACAGCACAGCCAGAGCCTCGAGGCCTGGCTCGGCCATGTGCCGGGCCTCAAGGTGATCCAGCCGGCGACGCCATACGATGCCAAGGGCATGCTGCTAGCGGCGGTCGCCGATCCCGATCCGGTGATGATCTTCGAACACAAGCTGCTCTACAAGATGAAGGGTCCGGTGCCCGAGGGCTATTACACGGTGCCGATCGGCAAGGCCGACATCCGCCGCGAGGGCCGCGACCTGACCATCGTCGCCACCTCGATCATGGTGCACAAGGCGCTTGACGCTGCGGCCGCCCTGGAGGCCGAAGGCATCGACATCGAAGTCGTCGATCTCCGGACCATCCGGCCGATGGACAAGCAGACCGTCATCGACAGCGTCAAGAAGACGTCGAGGCTGATGTGCGTCTACGAAGCGGTCAAGACGCTGGGCATCGGTGCCGAGGTCAGCGCCATGATCGCCGAGAGCGAGGCGTTCGATTACCTCGACGCGCCGATCGTGCGGCTGGGCGGCGCCGAGACGCCAATCCCCTACAATCCGGAGCTGGAAAAGGCTGTTGTGCCGCAGGTTCCCGACATCATCGCGGCCGCGCGTGACCTCGTGAGAGGGGTTCGCTGATCGATGCCGACCGAAGTCATTCTTCCCAAGGTCGACATGGACATGGCGACCGGACAGATCTCGCGCTGGTTCGCCGAGGAAGGCGCCAGGGTCAACAAGGGCGATGTGCTGTTCGAGATCGAGACCGACAAGGCGGCAATGGAGATCGATGCGCCGGCCAGCGGCGTCCTGCGCGACGTCACCGGCAAGGAGGGGATCGACATTGCGGTTGGTGCCGCGGTTGCCTGGATCTACGCCGACGGCGAAGCCTATGGGGATAAGGTGGACAGGGCTCCAATCTCCCCACCCATGGGGGAGATGTCGACGAAGTCGACAGAGGGGGGCGCTGTCCCGCCGACGTCTCATTCTGTCGCGCCCCCCTCTGCCCTGCCGGGCATCTCCCCCACAAGAGGGGAGATCGGCCAATCGCCGTCGGTCGCGCGCGCAACACCACTCGCTCGCCGTCTGGCCCGTGAAGCGGGCCTCGACCTTTCCGCCATATCCGGCACCGGCCCGCACGGCCGGGTGGTGAAGGCCGACGTCGACGCAGCGATTGCCGGTGGCGGCGCCAAGCCTGCCGCCAAGGCAGCCCCCACTGGGGCTCCGGCTGCTGCTCCTGCCGCGCCGGTGAAGGCGATGTCGGACGAGCAGGTGCTGAAACTGTTCGAGCAAGGCTCCTATGAACTCGTCCCGCATGACAATATGCGCAAGACCATCGCGCGCCGCCTGGTCGAGGCCAAGACCACCATCCCGCATTTCTACCTGACGCTCGACTGCGAACTCGATGCGCTCTTGGCATTGCGCACGCAGATCAATGCCGCGGCGCCAATGAAGAAGACCGAGAAGGGTGATGCACCCGCCTACAAGCTGTCGGTCAACGACA
>NZ_JBHLYT010000030.1:0-199003 GCF_042431665.1 Mesorhizobium kowhaii | reverse complement strand
ATGGCCATGGCGCTGAAGGCGGTGCCGGATGCCAATGCGTCATGGACCGAAAGCGCCATGGTCAAGCACAAGCATGCCGATGTCGGCGTTGCGGTGTCGATCCCAGGTGGCCTGATCACGCCGATCATCCGCAAGGCGGACGAAAAGACGCTGTCCACCATCTCCAACGAGATGAAGGACCTGGCCAGCCGCGCCCGCAGCCGCAAGCTGAAGCCGGAAGAGTATCAGGGCGGCACCACGGCGGTGTCCAACCTCGGCATGTTCGGCATCAAGGACTTTGCCGCCGTCATCAACCCGCCGCATGCGACGATCCTTGCCGTCGGCGCCGGCGAGGAGCGGGCGGTGGTCAAGAACGGCGAGATCACAATAGCCACCGTGATGTCGGTGACGCTGTCGACCGACCATCGCGCCGTCGACGGTGCGCTGGGTGCCGAATTGCTGGTCGCCTTCAAACGGCTGATCGAGAACCCGATGGGCATGCTGGTCTAGTATTTGGCGAGGTGATGCCGACGTGCGAAGCCGGCTCACAATCAGAAACGACTTGTCAGGTGCAAGCCCTTCGCCGATGCTGGGGCATTCCAGCGGCTAAATTGCGCCAATCCAGTGCCTGTGCTTGAAGCCGCCGCTATTTCATTCCACATCGGTCAGGATGAAGGACGAGGCACGAGAACGGCGTCGGAATTTGCTGTGGGGCTTGCCCGCATCGCTGATCCTGCATGCGCTCATCGCCGCGCTCGTGGTCTACAACGTGCCGAGGCCTCCCCAACAACCGCAGCAGGAGCAAGCGGTAAATGTCGCGCTCGTGCCTCCGCCCGATCAACCGAAGCCTGCTCCTGCGCCGCCCCCAAAGGATCCCAAAGCCGAAAAGCCACCGGAACCGAAGGTTGAAAAACCGCCCGAGCAGAATGTCGAAAAGCCGCAACCACCGGAAAAACAGCCACGCAAGCCCTCGCCAATCGAGGTCCTGAAGCCTGTTTTTCAGTTCGGCGACAAGGATACAGGCCCCAGGAAATCCCTGGATGGGGCCAGCGCTCAAGACAACTCGCCGTCGCCAGCCAAGGATGACGATTCGAAGCCGCCTGTCGTGCCGAAGCCTGCAGAAAACCAACCTGCAGCGCCGGCAGATTCCGATCAGCCGCCAGCTTCAACCAAGGCCGCCGAGAAACCAGTAACCGCGACGAAGGACGCCGAGCCCGCACAAGAGAAGCAGGCAACTTCGACGCAGGGCCCTGATAAACCGCAAACGGACAAACAGCAGGCAGACAAACAAGAGGCAGGAGCGCGAGACGCCGAAAAGCAAACAGAAGCGTCACCAACGCCGTTGGCTGCCGCCGGCGGCGAGGGTGAGATCGAGCTTCCCATGTCGGCCGAAACGCCGAAGCCCAAACCCACAAATGCGTCGAAGGCCAGCCCTTCAAAGGTCTCGAAGTCCCGAAGCGGGAGCGCCGGGCGGCCGAATTCCCAGGACGCTGCCGTTGCCGCATCACGCGGCTATTCGAGCCTTCCGGGTGTTCGCAGGCTCAACTCGCGGAGCGCTACCGGCAATGCGCTGGCCACGACCTCGATGGCCGGCGTGTCTCGTGGTCGGCGTGCTGCCAAACTTTGCGCCAGCGTGCTGGAGCAGCAATTGCTGGACGCCTCTTATTTTCCGGTCCTCCTCCCAAATGATCCGCTGAAGGCGGGCAATGTCCTTGACGCCCCGGATGTCGCATTCCGCACAACGACAGGATGGTACCATCTGAGCTTCCGGTGCGAGGTCGACACCGATGCGACGAGGGTCTCGTCCTTCGCCTACCGTGTCGGGACTGTGATTTCGCCCGAAGAAGCGGCTCGCTTTGGACTTCGCTGATAAACTAGGCGGGGACACCGAGCCTGGACAATTGCCGGCTCACGTCATGCCAGTCAGCGCAGACGAAATCGGCACCGGCCGCTGTCAGCCGCGCGCTGTGCTCGGCATAGGTATGGCCACCGCCGGTGTAGCCGATCGCCGTCATGCCGGCGGCAACCGCGCCCTGGATGCCGAAGGGTGAATCCTCGATGACGATGCAATCGGCGGGGTTGGAGTCCATCTTGTCGGCGGCGAACAGGAAGATGTCCGGAGCCGGCTTGCCGTTCTTGACCATCGAGGAGCTGTAGATCGCATCGCCGAAAAACCGCGCCAGTCCGGTGACGGCCAGGCTGTGGTTTATGCGCTCGACGGAGGATGACGAGGCCACGCAGCGGTCGCCCACGAGCGTCGCCAGAAATGCGGTGATCCCGAGGGTCGGCTTCAACTCCTGCGAAAACAGGACCTTGGTCTCGGCCCAGATGTCGCCGTCGGCCGTCGCCGGAAACTGGTGGCCGGTCAAATCTCCGATCTTGGCGATGATATCGGACTGCTTCATGCCGATGCACTGGGCGATGATGCCGGTGTTGACGCCAGGCATACCATGCTTGTCATAGACGCGTTCATAGGCGCGGGCGGCCAGAGGTTCGCTGTCGACAAGAACGCCGTCGCAATCGAAAATGATAGGCCTTGATCGCGCCACGCGCTTTTCTCCCAGTCGATTTCGCACATCGCTATCGGCAAAAAGTCAAATGTTCAAGTGCGTGCTTTGACAGCCGCATCGCCAGGGAGCGCGAAACCGGCGGACAATCAAAGCCGGCGGATAGCATCGCTGGCACGCGAGGATCCGAGCGCCCGTTGCATGGCTTGCCGGGACTGCGCGCGATCGGGCGTGATCCAGTTCGGCTCAGCGCCGAGGAAGCGGTCAAGGAAAGCCACTGCGTAGGCCGGCATCTCGGTCACGTTCTCGCGATAGGACCACCATGTGCGCAGGTCGTCGGCGCATTTGTCGATGCCTGGCGCGGTGCCGAATTCCTGCTCGTGGATCGCCGAGATCACGGAGACGCAGTAGTTGGTGTAGAGGAATCCTTCCGGCCAGAAGCGGATGATTTCCAGCGTGCCGGCATTCGAATCCGTCTCAATCAACTGGTTGAGGCCAGAGATTTCCCTTGCCGGCGCCTGCCTGATCAGTTCGCGCAAAACGAGGCCGGCGGCAAAGACGATGAAGTCGGCGCGGTCGACCGCGGCGAAGCCTTTCTGCGCCTCCATGATCTCGACCCAGTCGAGAAAGGCCCTGGTGAGCTTGGCTTCGTCGATTTCAAAGCGCACGCCGAACGTGTCCGAGACCACCTTGGCGCTGCCGCGGAAGGTGGCGCGGAACCAGCGCAACTGCCGCAACCGGTGGCGAAGGTCGGGCATCAGCGCCAGTTCGTCCCTGAAGGGCAGATCCATGTTTCTCGTTTCCTGTTCCCGGTCAGGCTAGCACAACGGCGCCGCCACCGAAATCGGTTGACGGCCTGTGGATGATCGTAGCCAAGGCCAATATCATACATATTGACATTCGCGGAAACAAATGTTCTCACTTTGCTGTTGTCACGCGTCGGTCCAAGGTGCGGTTCAACACAGGCTTCGGGAGGAGAACCGAATGGCGATTTGGCAGTGGGGGCTGCTTCTGCTGGTTATTGTGTGGGCGCTGCAGTCGCTCGGCGTCTGGCTGCAGATGCGGCACTATTCGGATGTCTTCAGGGGCGTCACCGACCAGTACAAGGATGGCTTCGTCGGAGCTGGCAATTTTCGCGGTCGATTGGCCAAGGGCACCATCGCACTCGTCGTGGTGACGCCTGACCTGGTCGTGCGCCGCCTGATGGTGATGAGCGGCCGTTCCGTGTTCACCAAGTTCAAGAGACATGAAGAGTTCGAGGGTGTTCCCCTCGATCGACTCCGGTCCAACCCTGCAATCATGGGGGAGGGGGAACCCGGTGTGGCCGAGGCCGTGAAGCGGGCGATCGAACTGATCGACAAAACACGGTCGGAGCCGGGGAAGAAGCCGGGTCTGTCCGGTTTGAACATAGCAAGGGCCTAGAGGACGCCGCGCACCGACTGGGATCAACCGGCGGGCGGCATAAGGAGGAGAAATGTCTGTATTTTCGTTGTTGGCGCAGCATGCCGACATGGCCGTGCACAATCTGCATGTCGCAGGTGCCATGGTCTCGGATGCCGCATTGCATGGCAAGCTCGCCGTCGAGCATGCCTCCGACCATCTCGTTGTCCTCGCACAGGCGGACAGCGGACCGATCACCGTCGATCAGTTCAAGGAAAAGCTGAAGGAAGTCCAGCAGGAAGAGCAGCTCGGCTGGCTGACCGCCATCGGCAAATACTTCATCGGTATCTTCCAGAAGGGCGGCGAGGTGTTCGCCGGCTTCGTCACCGGCATCATTCCGACGCTGGTGGTGCTGATGACGGCCTTCTACGCCGTCACCGAACTGGTCGGCGAAGAGCGCGTGCATGGGCTGGCGCGCGGCGCCGGCAGGATCGCGCTGACCCGCTACACGCTGCTGCCGCTGCTGGCGGTGTTCTTCCTCACCAATCCGATGGCCTATACGTTCGGATCGTTCCTGGAAGAAAAGCACAAGCCCGCCTTCTATGACGCGGCCGTGTCCTATGTGCACCCGCCGCTCGGCCTGTTCCCGCACATCAATCCCGGCGAATATTTCGTCTGGGGCGGCATTCTCGTCGCGCTGCTGGAACTGGAAAAGAAGGGCGCCGTCGTCGCCGGTTATCACGTCAAGGTGGCGATCTGGTACGCCATCGTCGGTCTCGTCGTCATCCTGCTCAAGGGCATGCTGACCGAACGCATCACCGCCATCATGGCACGCCGCCAGGGCGTCGAGCTGTAAGGGCGGGGAGGGACATCATGGCCAAGACATACAAATCCGTACACATCTCCCGGGGCAAAACCGGTTGGGGCGGTCCGCTCGTGATCGAGCCAACCGAACAGCGCAGCAAGGTTGTTTCCGTCACCGGAGGTGGCATTCATCCGGTGGCACAGCTTATCGCCGATATGACCGGCGGCGAAGCCGTCGACGGCTTCAAGGCACCGCCGATCGAAAGCGAGATGGCGGTGGTCGTCGTCGATTGCGGTGGCACCGCGCGATGCGGCGTCTATCCGCGCAAGCGCATCCCGACCGTCAATCTGACGCCGGTCGGCCAGTCTGGGCCGCTTGCCCAGTTCATCACCGAGGACATCTACGTTTCGGGCGTGAAGCCGGCCAACATCACAATGGCGGACGGATCCGAAGCGGTCACCACTGCCGGGGGAGCAGCATCGATGAGCTCAAGCAATAACAACGCGGCTGCGGCGCCGCAGCCGCTGCCGAGCGAGGGCGGCGTGATCGGTCTGATCAGCTCGATCGGCCGCGTCATGGGCCGTGTCGTCGGAATCTTCTTCAATGCCGGCCGCCGCACGATCGATCAAGTCGTCCGCAACGTGCTGCCGTTCATGGCCTTCGTGACCATGCTCATCGGTCTGATCCTCTACACCGGCATCGGCGATGTGCTGGCGCGGCCGATGGGTCCGCTGGCCAACAACATCGTCGGCCTGCTGATCATCTCGGCAATCTGCGGCCTGCCGTTCCTGTCGCCCATCCTCGGGCCAGGCGCGGTCATCGCACAGGTCATCGGCGTTGCCATCATCGGTCCGCAGATCGCCAACGGCACGATTTCGCCGGCAATGGCACTGCCGGCGCTGTTTGCCTACAATACCCAGGTGGGCTGCGACTTCGTTCCTGTCGGACTGGCGCTCGGTGAGGCCAAGCCGAAGACGATCGAAATCGGTGTTCCGGCGGTGCTCATCAGCCGCCAGATCATGGGTCCGGTCTCGGTGCTGATCGCCTGGATCGTCAGCCTGATCGTGTTCTAAGGAAAAAACGAAATGAGGTTCGCCATATGACAGTTCTGTTGAGAACACGGGTCACTGCCATCGGGCCCGAAGTGGCGGACCTTGCCGAAGGGGGCGTGGTCATCCTGTTTGCGGATGGCTCGCCGCCGGAGCTTGCCGAGGTTTCCGTGCTCCACAAGACGGAGCACGGACCCAGCGACGGCGCGCCTCAAAAGGGCGCGTCGATCACGCTAGGTCCGGTTGCCGCGACCATAACCGCGGTCGGTTCCAGCGCCTGGAGCAAGGTGCTCGAAATGGGCCATGTCGTCATCTCGTTCAACGGCGCCACCGAGGCCGAGAGGCCGGGCGAGATCTGCGCCTCGCAGGTCGATACGGATGCGCTCGTGGCTGCGCTCAAGACCGGCGCGATCATCACCATCGCCGCCTGACAGCATTCGCGCCGCAGCCTAGGTTGGCGGTGGCGCCCAGGACCAGAGTACTGCCATGGAACGCTCGACCATTGTCAGAGTGCACGAAGGTTTGCACGCCCGACCCGCGACGCGGTTCGTCAAGCTCGCCAAGGGCTTCGAATCCGACGTCGAACTGGTCAAGGACGGCAAGGCGGTCAGCGCCAAGAGCTCGGTCAAGCTGATGCTGCTGGCGGTCAAGGAAAACCAGGAAGTCACCGTGCGGGCGAATGGCGCCGACGCCATCGAGGCCCTCGAGGCGCTGATCGGCTATCTCGAAAATCCCAAGGCCGGCCTTGACGATGAGGATTCGCAGCCGGCCGGCAATACGGGCCAGGAGGCCGCCGCCGCGCCGGACTCTGTGCCGGCGGTTTCGGGCGCAACCACCGGCTTGCGCGGCGTGGCCGCAAGTGAAGGTGTCGCCATCGGGCCGGCCTTCGCGCATTTTCCGCCTGATATCGCCGGACAAGGCCGCATGTTGCAGGCGCAGGAGATCGCCGGCGAGATCGACAGGTTCCACGCCGCCGTCAGCGCCGTCCAGGCGCGCATGGACCGGGCGCTGGCGCAGGACACCTTGTCGGCTGGAGACCGCGGCATCATCGCCGCACTCAGGGACATTGCTGCCGACGACAGCCTGACCGGTGAGGCCGAGGGCCTGATCAAGGGCGGCAACGACGCGGTTTCAGCCGTCATCACCGCCGCCTCCACCATCGCCGCCGATTTCAGCGCGGTCGATGATCATTATCTCAACGCGCGGGCGGACGACGTCCACGCGGTCGGGCGGCAGATCTGTCTGGTGCTGCTCGGGCAGGACGACGTCAGCCTCGAAACCATCCCCGAAGGCGCTGTCCTCATCGCCGACGACATCGGCGCCTGGGACCTGGCGCGCGCGCCGCTGAAGCGCTTCGGCGGGGTGGTGTGCGGCCATGGCGGCGCCACCTCGCACATCGCCATCATCGCCCGCTCGCACGGCATTCCGGCGGTGCTCGGCCTCGGCGACCAGATCAATGCCTTGCGTACGGCGCGCGAAGTGGCACTCGACGGCAACAGCGGCCGTGTGATCATCGACCCCGATGCGGCGACCCGCGCCGAATTCGCCGGCCGCGTCGAGGCGGCGGCAAAGGAGCGCGCCGGGTTGACCGTCTTCAAGACGGTGACGCCGAAGCTCGCCAATGGCAAGGTGATCGAGGTCGCGGCCAATATCGGCTCGCTGGAGGAGATCGAGGCGGCGCAGGAGGCCGGTGCGATGGGCGTCGGCCTGTTCCGCACCGAGCTGCTGTTCATGCGCCATATGCACCTTCCCTCGGAAGACATGCAGGCGGAGACCTATGCGGCGCTGGCCAAGGCCTTTGCGCCGTACCCGGTCATCGTGCGCACGCTCGACATCGGCGGCGACAAGCCGATCGCCGGCATCGAATTTCCCGATGAGGAAAACCCCTTTCTCGGCTGGCGCGGCATCCGCATGTGCCTCGACCGGCCCGATATCTTCAAGCGCCAGCTCAGGGCGCTGCTGCGGGCGGCCGTACACGGCAACATCAAGGTGATGCTGCCGATGGTGGCCGACATCGGCGAGGTCAGGCGGACGCGCGTGCTGGTGGCGGAGTGCGCGGCCGAGCTGAAAGCCGACGGCGTGCCGCATGCGGCGTTCGATCTCGGCGTGATGATCGAGACCCCGGCCGCCGTGCTGATTGCCCCGGCGCTGGCCAAGGAAGTGGCTTTCTTCTCGATCGGCACCAATGACCTGACCCAGTACATCATGGCTGCCGACCGGCTCAACCCGACCGTGGCGAAGCTCAACGATGTCACCAACCCGGCCGTCATGTCGGCGATCGAAATGACGGCAAAAGCCGGCGTCGCCGCCGGCATCATGGTAGGCATGTGCGGTGAGGCGGCCGGCCGTCCCGATCTCATTGCAACGTTCGTCAAGATGGGGCTGACCGAGTTCAGCATGAGCCCTGCCTCGATCCAGCGTGCCAAGAAGACGATCATGGCCATGGCGGGAGAAAGTGCCGCCTAGCTGAGTTCTGAGTAGCTACGGCAAATGGGCAAGCAAGGTGGCGAAGACGGGTGTCAGTTCATCGATCGGGCTCGCCTTGGCGCAGGCCTGAACAATGCGATCATGACGGATATCGGCCGCCAGGATCGCGATCTCCAGCATATCCGGCTCCGGCAAACCATCCCTGCCGGCAGTCGCCAGGCCGCAGGCCAGAACGAGCGGCGCCAGGCAGTTGACGTCGAGCGCTCGGTCACCGATCGCCGGCGTTTCCGGCGCGGTTTCGGCAAAGTGGACGGGACTCTGGTTGAGACACTCGACCAGCAGCGCCGAACAGGTGGCCGCGATCGCCTCCAGTCCCGCGCCAGGCGCGACCAAAGCGGCCAGCAGATCGCCATGCCGCTTGCGCATCGTGGCATGGACGGCGGCGAAATCGGCTTCATGGATGCGGGCATTGTCGATCTTCAGGCCGGCGAGCACCGCCTTGGTCAGATAATACATGTCGCGGCGGAACAGGCGCTCCGCGCTCAACTGGCGATCCTCGTTTCCGGCCGGGAAATAGGTGCCGAGGCCTTTTACAGTCGTGCCGTCCACCTTGATCGGGCGCTCATGCGGGACAAAGGATTCGGCGATCGACAGTGCTTCGTCGAAGGCACTTGCGGCATGGCTGAGCAGATCTTCGATGCCCTTGCCCGGAAACGGCGGCAGATGGCTGGTTGCTTCGCGCACGACACTGGCGTCGCCGCTGCCGTCATGGCGGCTCTGCCGGATGATGTCGCGGACTTCCCGCAACCGGTCTTTCAGATTGACGCGGACATCTTCGGAGATTTGTCGGAGCATTGCCAATCGCCTCGAAATTGCCGCGGATGGCCTCCAGCCGGGGCCAGCCGCCACCTCTACATTGTTCCTATCGATTGGTAGATCAATAGGCGATACTAGACCAGCATGCAGAATCGGCGACAGCGCGCTCGTCCATCGCCGTGGGGGAGAGATAGATTGGGCAGGCGACGACAGGGCGAAACCAAAAACGGGCGGGCGGCAGCTGAGACAACCGAGCAGGTCGCTAGCGAAAGCCGGACGGATCGCCTCAGGATTCGTGCCGCCTGGATGTATTTCGTCGAGCAGATGACGCAGAACGAGATCGCTGACGTGCTTGGCGTCGGGCGCGTCACCATCGTGCGCATGCTGGCGGACGCCCGCTCGCGCAACGAGGTGAAGATCAGCATCGAGAGCGAATTGTCGGAAATCGTGCGGCTGGAGCGCGCGCTGGAAAGGACCTTCGGCTTGCAGCAGGCGCTGGTGGCGCCGCTTAGCGCCCCCAATGCCGACCCGATACCGGCGATCAGCGCCAAGACCGGCAGCTTCCTGTCCGACACGATGAAGTCCGGCATGCGCGTCGGCGTTGGCTGGGGTCGGACGCTGTTCTCAAGCCTGCCCTTCATCAGCGCCAAGTCGCTCACCGACTTCAAGGTCATTTCGCTGCTTGGCGGTGTCGGCGTCGTGCGTCGATTCAACCCGGCCGAGTTCGCCTGGCGCTTCGCCCAAATCTTCCAGGGCGACGGCTATCTGATCCCGACGCCGGCCGTCGTCGACAGCGTCGAGACCAAGATCGCGCTGGTCGAGCGCTGCGGCCTGCAGGAGGTTTTTGAAATGGCCAACGTGCTCGATGCCGTTCTGCTGAGCGTCGGCGGCATCGCCTCGGCCACCACCTTCTCTCGCGGCGGCTTTCTCAAGGAAGCGGATCGGGAGGCCCTGCTTGCGCGTGGCGCCGTTGGCGACCTTCTGTTCCATTTCTTCGACCGCAATGGCGATCTGGTCGACCATCCCGTCAACAGCCACGTGATGTCGGTGGATGTCGACCGTCTGCGCAAGGCGCCGATCCGCATCCTCACCTCCGGCGGTGCGGAGAAGACCGAGGCGCTGCTCGGCGCCATGAACCTGATCGCGCCGACGATCCTGATCACCGACGAGGAAAGCGCGCGGCGCATGCTCGAGGTGCACGCGGCGCAAGGCTCGCCATGAGGCCGCGCCGGTTGCCCGGACCAGGGCCATCGGCTATCTGACCGTCCAGGCACCTGACGCCTGAACGACCAATCAAACGGAGCCCCTGATATGACCGACAAGACGATCCTCAAATTCGGCGCCGTCGAAAACGCGGAAGCCGGCGATCTGGCCGGCTGGGTCGTGGTCGAGGGCAAGCCGACCATGAAAACCGCCGTCCAGCACACGACTGAAGACGGCAGGTGATGTCGGGCACATGGCAGGCGACGCCCGGCACCTATCATGCGACCTACACCGACTACGAGTTCGTGCACATGATCGCCGGCCGCATCATCATCACCCCCGACGGCGGCGCACCGGTCGAGGTAGGCCCCGGCGATGCCTTCGTGGTGGAAGCCGATTTCAAGGGAACGTGGAAGATCATCGAGCCGGTGACGAAGCATTTTGTCGTCAGGGTTGGCTGAGGCGGCCTGTTCGCATAGGCCGTTGATGGTCAACGCCTATGGCAGATGTCCAGTGCGGGCAATGACAGGCATGCCTTGGCGCGGAAACGATCTATGTTCCACGATATGAGCCGCAAATGCTCTATGCCACCGACTATCCGGTTGCTCCGATCTCCTATTATCCAGACCCCTACCCAAGTTATTACTATCCCACTGCGCCCTATTTCGCGGCCTTCGTGACTGGCGCCGTCTGGGCAGCGGCGGTGGACTGGAATGGTGGTGGTGTGTGGGGAGGGCGCTGGAACGGCAACGATATCGATATCGACTGCAACAATTGCTTCAACAACATAAACGGCAAGGTCAATTTCAACGACGTCGACTGGAAAAACGTCGACCGTTCGAAAATGAATTTCGACAAGAACCAATTCGCCAACATCGACAGAACGAAGATCAGCAACCGGATCAAGTCCGACGATCGCAACAATATGCGCAACAAGGCGTCCGATCTGAGAAATGGCCGGGTGAACGCGCTTGCCGGAAAGTCCGGCCAGGTAAAGGACGTCCGCCAACGCGAAATCAGAGAGGGTTTGAAAAACCGGCCCCCGGCGTCGAGGCCGGATTTCAAAAAGCCAACCAACAACAATCCGATTGGCTCGGCGCGAAAGAATGACCGCTCTGCCGTAAAAGCGTCAGGGAAAATCAATCGCCCGGTCGGCAAGCCCAGGCCCGCAGCGAGAGTGGACAACAGACCGAGAAATCCTTCGGGTCTTGGCAACGTCAGCTCCGGAAAACGTCAGCAGATTGCATCCAACCGCGGTGCGAGGAGCATGGGAGGCGGAATTCGCAGCGGTGGCGGCGGCGGCAACAAAATGATCAGGCAGGGCGGTGGCAGGCAGGGCGGTGGCGGGCGCGGCGGTGGCAGGCACAGGCGTTAATAAGTTTGGCGAGAGGAAAACCGACATGAAAACGTGCGTCCGGAGTGTTGTTCTACGTTCGCTGCTCGGTGCCGGAATGATCTTGGGCATTGGCGCGGGTTCCGCAAATTTTGCCGGCGCGCAGGAGGTGCACAGCCTCTCGGACTACGTGGCCAAAAAAGGTCCGCCGCTCTTCGATGATCCTTCGGCGGCGGTGGAAGCGTTTAAATCGGTCCCGGCGAAGGACGATTTCGATGGACTGGCGGCATTGCTTGGGCTGGATGCCGCGAAGCTGCGGACAAGCGAAGGCGTGATGGATACCTACGCGCAGATCCGGCAAGGCGCTGCGAAGACGGTGATCGTGCGCGACCTTGGCGACCGCAAGGAACTCAATATTGGCGACAAGCTGTGGACGCTGCCATTCCCGATCACGAAGGGTAAAAACGGCAAATGGGCCTTCGACACCCAGGCTGGCATCGAAGAGATCATCAACCGGCGCGTCGGCGAAAATGAGATCGCGGCGATCGAAACGGTCCGCTCCTACGTGGACGCTCAGCGTGATTACGCTGCCGAAGACCACGATGGCGATGGCGTGCTGGAATACGCCCAGAAGTTGGTCAGCAGCGAGGGCCGGGCCGACGGACTATATTGGCCATCCGACGAGACCAATGGCGTTAGTCCGGCAGGCGATTTCATCAACCAGGCGGCTCTCGACAAGGCAAAGAAAGGCAATGGCTATTTTGGCTATCGCTTCCGTATCCTGACGGGCCAAGGCAAAAATATCGCCGGTGGCGCCTACAACTACATCATCAACGGCAACATGATCGCTGGTTTCGCGCTTCTGGCCTGGCCTGTGAAATATGCCGAGACGGGCGTCAAAACCTTTGTGGTCAATCAGCAAGGCATTGTCTACGAGGCCGACCTGGGCCCGAAAACGGAGGCTGTGGCCGGAGGGATAAAGCTGTTCAATCCCGATGACAAATGGCAGGTGACCGGTGACTAGCTTCAATTTGAAACCGCTTGCTTAGCACTGGAAATCGAACCAGCGAGCCGTTCCGGTAACGAAAGAACCCGGCGGGTTGCCCGCCGGGTTCGACTTCAGTCAGGTAGGGCCTGTTAGAACGAGCGCTGGAAGCGGAGGAGGCCGCCGACGCTGTTCTTCTTGTCGGCCGGGGTCCAGGCAAAGTTTTCCGTGCCGGCTTCGCCGAACTTGCCCGCATGGAGGTAGTCGACTTCGGCCGTGACGGTGAAGCCGGGAACGATGTCGTAGGCAACGTTAGCTGCAACGCCGACGTTCTTCCAGTCGTCAGCAGACACCTGAGCGTTGAACGAGGTCTTCTCGTTGAACTTGTAGGTGCCGCCGCCCCACACTGCCCAGTTGCCGCCCCACTGCTTGTAGAAGCCGCGACCGCCCGCAGGCTGATCGTAGGTTGCGTCGTTGTAATTGTCGTCGGTGCCGTAGCCACCCATGATGAACAGCGACAGTTCGTTGGAAACGTTCACATCCAGGCGAACCTTGCCTGCCACTTCTTCATAGTTGCTGTCATAGGCAACGACACCGCTGATGGCGCCCCAGCCCTGCGTCCACTTCACGCCGCCGACAACATGCGGAACATAGCTGTCGATCGTACCGACGCCGTATTGGCCATCAACGCCGGCGCCCGAGCCTTCTTCAAGAGAGACCACCGCCGAGAAGCCGTTGCCTGCGTCGAAATAGTACTGGACGACGTTGGTGTCGAAATCGCCGTAGGGAACCAGCGTATCCTGGATGACGTTGCCGGCGTAGCCGATGAACGTATCGAAGGCCGATTCGTCCTTACCGACGCGCAGGCCACCGAGCTGGATCCAGGCGAAGTTCAGCGAGACGTCCTTGTTGTGTGCGGAGTTCGAGCCAAAGTCAGGATCGGCGTTGGAGTTGCCGAAGTTGAAGCGGGTCTCGGTGTAGGTCTTCAAGGTGCCGAGTTCGGTTTCCTGGCCGGTCCAGGTCTTCAGCGTGAAGCGGGTGTTTTTGTACCAGGTTTCTTGGTTCTTGCCGTCCTGCACGTCGTTGCTACGAGCACCATCGAACGAGCCGACGTCGCCAGCGCCGATGTCATAACGGACATAGCCGCCGATGCGCAGGCAGGTCTCGGTGCCGGGGATGTAGAAATAGCCAGCGCCGTAGACGTCGCAGATCTTGACGTATTCAGCGGGTTCCGGCTCGGCGACGACGACGGCGTCGGCGGCGCGCGCACCGGAAACTGCGAGCAGAGCCGCAGCGGAGCCGAGGAGAAGGCTCTTGATGTTCATTTTCTGACCTCCAGTCAGAATCGAACAAAACAGTGGCCGTCTCCGCGGTTTTCGCGGCCGTGAGGCGCGGCTGCAATGGCCAACATCCCGGCCATCCATCTGTTAATGCTGGAGAAAATTGAAGGCGAGGCGCGCAGCGCGAAGCAGGATGGCGGAGAGGGATGGGATTCGAACCCACCAGAAGCTTTTGACCTCTACTCCCTTAGCAGGGGAGCGCCTCTTGACCACTCGGCCACCTCTCCGTTGCGCTGCGGGATAAAGAAAAGCGCCGCACAATCAACAAGCCGGCGGCATTATCTCTGAGGAAGCCGGCTTCTGCCGAAGCACCCCTTCCTTATGTGGCGGCTCCGTGGCAATTCCCTGGCTCGCGACTCGGGAGCTCGGCCGCAATTCCGGCGGCCAATTGCCGGATTCGGCCGGATTGCAAGGGGTTGCAAGGGGTCCAAAGATTAACGAGAGCTTTCCAACTGGGGCCAAATCGTGACGTTTCTGCAACACAGGCCAGGGATAGCACGCCGATAGAGACCTGCCCGGTACGATCGTGGTTGAACGCCGCCGCCTCATGGGTAATGTCGAGTTTGAAGGAGCGGCGCGGTGCGCATCTTTTTCGGTAGTGGGGATGGGGCAGGGAACGCTGTCCTTCAGCAAAGAATACCCAGACCCGTTTTTTAACTTTTGACTGGAGGTCAGAAAATGAACATCAAGAGCCTTCTTCTCGGCTCCGCTGCGGCTCTGCTCGCAGTTTCCGGTGCGCGCGCCGCCGACGCCGTCGTCGTCGCCGAGCCGGAACCCGCTGAATACGTCAAGATTTGCGACGTCTACGGCGCTGGCTACTTCTACATCCCCGGCACCGAAACCTGCCTGCGCATCGGCGGCTATGTCCGTTATGACATCAGCGGCGGCGACGTCGGCTCGTTCGATGGCGCGAGAAGCGCGGATCATATGGATGTCGGTGAGAGCAACGACACCTGGCGCAAGAAAGCCCGCTTCACGCTGAAGACCTGGACCGGCCAGGAAACCGAACTCGGCACCTTGAAGACCTACACCGAGACCCGCTTCAATTTCCAGAACCACAATGCCGATACGAGCCCTGACATCAATGAAGCTGAAAATTCGGGCGCCTCGCTGAACTTCGCCTGGATCCAGCTCGGTGGTCTCCGCGTCGGTAAGGACGAGTCGGCCTTCGATACGTTCATCGGCTATGCCGGCAACGTCATCCAGGATACGCTGGTTCCCTATGGTGATTTCGACACCAACGTCATCCAGTACTACTTCGATGCCGGCAATGGCTTCTCGGCTGTTGTCTCACTCGAAGAAGGCGAGGGCGTGAACACGATCGACAGCTATGTTCCGAATGTCGTCGGCGGCGTGAAGTACACGCAGGGCTGGGGCGCGATCACCGGCGTCATCGCTTATGACAGCAACTACGAAGAAGTCGCCGGCAAGGTCCGCTTGGATGTGAACGTGTCTGACGCTGTGCAGCTGTGGGTCATGGGCGGCTACGGCACCGATGACAACCTCTCCGACCCGACCTTGAATTTCCCTGCTGGTGGCCGCGGCTACTTCAAGCAGTGGGGCGGCAACTGGGCAGTGTGGGGCGGTGGCACCTACAAGTTCAACGAGAAGACCTCGTTCAACGCTCAGATCTCGTATGACGATTGGAAGAATCTCGGCGTCGCCGCGAACATCGCCTACGACATCGTTCCCGGCATGACGATCACGGCCGAAGTCGACTACCTCAATGCAGGCAAGTTCGACGACGCCGACTTCTCCAACTGGACCGTTGCCGACAAGAAGAGCAGCGTCGGCGGTCTCCTCCGCTTCCAGCGCTCGTTCTAAGGGTTGGTTCTACACAGGTGAAATCCAGCCCGGGCGCACAAACGCCCGGGCTGTTTTTGTTTCGTGACTGGGTCAAGGCAAACAGAAGGAACAGGGGGTAACGGTAGCTGAATAGGGTCCGTGGGTGATTTCGTGGGATCCGCTGATGGGCGGATGAAATCACAACCACGTGATTCAAATCTCTTGAAAGGACGCTTCCAAGCGGATAGGGCTGATCTATCCACTCGGGGGTGTGGCAAATGATGACGACCGAAGCGATTCAAGAGGGTGAGCCCTCAGATCATTTTACGATGTTTTCTTCTCAAAATTCGAAGATACAGTACAGCTATAACAAGATCAGAGAAGTAAAGTCGTATAGGGTTGGAGAGCTCTTTTTAGCATACCGGGACATATTGTGGGATGATGGGCGGCATAAATACAATGTCAGCTCTTTCATCGGCGAGATAGATGAGCTTCTCCTTGGGGAGCGATTCAGCGCCTTTGACCAGAGTACCCTGGATAACCTTATTGGTACCTTGCGCCAGCGCGGCAACAGCAACGCAACCATCAATCGAAAGATGGCTGCCCTCAGCAAACTGCTGCGCAAGGCTCATAAGATGGGAGATATCCACAGCCTGCCCGAGTTCCGCCGCCAGAAGGAGCGGGCGGGGCGGATTCGTTTCCTCGAGAGGGACGAAGAGGCACGGCTGTTCGCCGCCATCAAGAGTCGCAGTGAGGATGCCTACAGGCTTTCAGTCTTCCTGGTCGACACCGGCTGCCGCCTCGGCGAGGCGCTTGGGCTGATCTGGAACGACATCCAGGAGCACCGCGTCAGTTTCTGGATCACCAAATCCGGCCGCAGCCGCACCATTCCGATGACCGAGCGGGTCAAGGAGGTCATCAAGCTGCCAGCCACCGAAGGCCGCCGGCCCAAGGGCCCGTTCACCAAGCTCAGCCAGGCACAGTTCCGTGCCATCTGGAACGACGCCAAAGCCGAAGTCGGCCTTGGCGCCGACGACCAGGTGGTGCCGCACATATTGCGCCACACCTGCGCCTCGCGTCTCGTCCAGGGCGGCATCGACATCAGGCGCGTGCAGATGTGGCTCGGCCACCAGACGCTGTCGATGACCATGCGCTATGCGCATCTGGCCACCAATGACCTCGACGGCTGTGTCGTCGTGCTGGAAACGCCTCGCCCCGCCCAGCCGGACAGCGGGGCGGAAAATCCTCTGCCTTCTTCTTCGGCGGCTAAGCAAGAGGCGAAGACCGAGCCCGTCGCGGCGAAGATATCGTCCCGGGCGACCAGGAAAGGCTCCAAATCCTGACAGTTCCGTCGACTTGAGGTAGAGTCCGGTAAATACCTGAGATCAATTTTTGAGCTTGGGTTTTACTTTAGGCCGCCTGTCTTCGTTTGGCAGTGTGGAGCGGCATGCCCATCAGTCCTCGGGTGCCATTATCATGGCAATCTGTATCGACTGATCGGTCGGCGACAGGGCGGTACTAACCACCTTGTTGAGGTTGCACAGTTGGGGGGGCGTTTTGAGAACCGGCGTCATAAGTAAATTGAAAGTCGGGCGTACCACCAACGCATTGCTCGCATTTGCATTGGTCGGCCTGCTTTTCGGCTGCGCGTCCCGCCCGACGAATGTCTTGTTGCCGGTGTCCGATACGTCGCCTTCATCCAGCAAGGTGGAGATGCTGGTGGCAACGACGCGCGCTCGCTCCGCCAATCCGGCCGAGATGTATACGGGCGAGCGCGGAAGCGCTCCCTCTTTTGCGGACATTACGGTGTCGATCCCGCCGGCGTCGGTACGCAAGGTCGGCGAGGTCGCCTGGCCCAAGAAGCTGCCCTCAAACCCGGCAACTGATTTCGCGGTGGTGAAAGCCGAGGAATTAACACGGGATGGCGCGAAGGAGTGGCTACACGCCTCTGTCAAGAAGAGCCCGGACCATAGCGTGCTGGTCTTCATCCATGGCTTCAACAACCGCTTCGAGGACTCCGTTTATCGCTTTGCGCAGATCGCAAAGGATACCGGTACCGACAGCGCTCCGATTTTGGTCACATGGCCTTCCCGAGGCAGTACGCTGGCCTATGGCTACGATCGCGAAAGCACCAACTACACGCGGGATGCGCTCGAGACGCTGTTCCAATACCTGGCGCACGATCCCGATGTAAAAGAGGTTTCGATCCTCGCCCATTCGATGGGTAATTGGCTTGCCTTGGAATCCTTGCGCCAGATGGCTATCCGCAATGGCGGCCTGCCGGCGAAGTTCAAGAACGTCATGCTGGCCGCGCCCGACGTCGATGTCGACGTGTTTCGCACGCAGATTGCCGACATGGGCAAACAGCACCCGCAGTTCACCCTCTTTGTCTCGCAGGACGATCGCGCGCTCAAGGTTTCGCGACGGGTCTGGGGCAACATCCCCCGGCTCGGATCGATTGATCCGGAACAAGCTCCATACAAGGAAGAACTCGCGAGCAACAATGTGGTCGTCATCGATCTGACGAAAGTCAAATCCGGCGACAGTTTGAACCACGGCAAGTTCGCGTCGTCGCCGCAAATCGTGCAGCTGATCGGAACGCGGATGGCCGGCGGCCAGAGCCTGACCGACAGCAGGGTCGGCCTTGGCGACACGATCGTGCAAGCGACGACCGGCGCGGCGGCAGCGGCTGGCAGTGCTGCAGGGCTGGTGATTTCGGCACCCGTTGCAATGGTCGATCAGAACACCAGGGAAAACTACGGCAATGAGGTCGAGAACTTGACCGGCTCGCAAAGCAGTAAGAAAACGAATGCTGGCAGCAAGAATTGCAACCTGCCCGCGGCATCCACAAAAGGGTGCAAGAAATAGCGTTTCAACGAAGTCAAGGCGGGAGCGAAGCTTATTGATGCCCCATCTCGAAGTTGCGTTGAACGTTCCGTGAGAATGGCATTCAGTGGGCGGAGAGCGAGCCCCACGCCTGAAGCGACGCCTCTGCTGGTCCCGTCTGGCTGGAAGGGGAAATGAATGCAGCGCATCGCTCGGACATCGCTCGCCATCATCCTGTCACTAGCCGTTGCAATTTTGACTGCCTGGACCGGATTTGCCATATGGTATCGCCTGCCTGCGCCAGAGCTTGGTCGGGTTGTGGCCTGCGCCCTTTTCATCTTATTCGGCATCGGCACCGTCATTGCCCTCTTCAGCCGTTTTCGCTTCAGGGCGTTCGTCCTGTTTCTCGCTGCGTTCGCTGTGGTTCTGGTTTGGTGGAGCACCATCAAGCCTTTGGGCGACGCCGACTGGGCGCCAGATGTGGCCCGTCAGGTAACCGGCACCCGCGACGGAAACCTGTTGACGCTGAAAGACGTGCGCGACTTCGAATGGCGCAGCGACACCGATTTCACCGAACGTTGGACAACCCGGACCTACGACCTTTCCACCGTTCAGACCGCCGACCTCTTCATGTCCTATTGGGCTGGACCGGAAATGGCCCATGTCATCATGAGCTTTGGCTTCTCCGGTGGTGAATATCTTGCCTGGTCCATTGAGGTGCGGCGTCGTGTCGGTGGCGAGTTTTCGCCCATAGCGGACCTGTTCAAGAGCAATCCCCTGGTCATTATCGCTGCCGACGAGCGAGACGTGGTCGGCGTCAGGTCAAATGTTCGGGGGGAGGACGTCCAGATCTATCGCCTGAAAGCGGCGCCTGACGCGGCCCGGGCGCTTCTGCTGGAATACGTCTCGGACGCAAATGCGCTTTCCACGAAGCCCGCATTCTACAATTCCATCACGACGAACTGCACGACGACGATCGTCAAGATGATGCGAGCGGTCGGCGACGCCGTTCCCCTCGACTGGCGCCTCATTGTCAACGGCTATCTTCCCGAATACGCGTACGACCGGGGTGCGCTCGACACCCGCTTGCCATTGTCGACCTTGCGGGAGCTAGCACACATAGACGACCGTGCGCGGAAGTCAGGCCTGTCGCCGGATTTTTCGAGATTGATCCGGGTTGGTGTGCCGTCTCCTCGCCTTGGCTATTGATCTGGGAGGGGCTCGCAGGTGGGATCGAAGCGCCAAGGGGGTTTTCCGGTCTCGATGACCTGGCATTGGTGATAAGCTGGCCGAGCAGCGCAGTTGTTATTTTGCATCGCCGAAGACGTTCAGCCATTCGCCGAAGCGAGATTGGTGGCGATGAAGGAGGCGCTCGCAGAGCTTCGACGGGGGGATTGAGCCGATGGCCGCGGACCATGTTGAATTCTCGGAACTTGCAACGCTGATCATTGGTCTGATCGCGTTGGTTGCGGGGACCCGCATCCGTCAAATGGTTCCAGCGCTGAAACGCATCGACATGCCCAACGCCGTGATCGGTGCCATGATAGTGGCTCTGCTGGTTCTCCTTGCTCAGGTCATGTTCGGAACTGAGGTCGCCTTCGGCACAAAGCTCCGCGATCTTCTTTTGCTTGTCTTCTTCACGACGATCGGCCTGTCGGCGAAGTTGAAAGCGCTGCGAGCCGGTGGCCGTCCGTTGGTCATCCTCTGCGCGGTGACAGTGCTTCTGCTGGTCTGCCAGAATCTGGTTGGCATCGGTGTCGCTACGGCTTGGGGTGCACACCCCTTCTACGGGCTCCTTGCCGGGAGCCTTTCCTTCGTCGGTGGGCCAGGGACGGCACTTGCCTGGGCGAAGGAGGCGGAGGCCGTCGGGCTTCAGAACGCGCAAGCGGTCGGAGCAGGAGCGGCGACTCTTGCGGTCATCACCGGCGCGCTGGTGTCGGGACCCATTACCGGCTGGCTGATCGGGCGTCACAAACTCTCCCCGGTTGCGCCACCGCAGACGGAGGTCTCCTTCGCCGAGCCGCAAAAGGAGGCGCCGGCAACGGTTCAGGAGGATCGCGGGAACCTTGAGAGTATTCTGGCGACCATCCTGATTGTTGCGGTATCGGTCCTTCTTGGCGACAAGCTCAACAACTGGGCCAAGGACGCAGGATTATTGCTGCCTGGCTTCCTGTCGGCGATGCTCGCGGGAGTTTTCCTGACGAACCTTGTTGACTGGACTCGCATCCAGTTGGACTTCGAGCCGATTCAAAAGGGCGGCGAGGTCGCTCTGAACCTGTTTCTGGTGCTCAGCCTCATGAGCACAAAGCTGATTGCCGTTGCCGCTATCCTCGGACCACTTTTCGTCAACGTACTGCTGCAGATCATCGTCATCGTGGCGATTGCCTATTTCGTTCTATTCCGGTTGCTGGGCCGGGACTATGAGGCAGCGGTTACGGTCGGTGGTTTCCTCGGCTTCGGGATATCTTCGATGCCCGTCGCGATGGCGACCATGGATGAGGTGGCGCGCCGTTACGGTCCAGCCCCGAAGGCGTTCTTGCTGATCACCCTGGCCGGATCGTTCTTCGTCGATCTTGCCAATGCTCTCGTTGCGAAGGCATTCCTGGCGTTGCCACTTTTCGACATGAAGGCACTGGGCATCGCTGGGCACTGATTTCCGACAAATGCGGTCGAACGAGCGGCAACCTGTCGACTGGCGTAGCGACGCCCGCTAGCCGCCGTAATGCTGACTCGCTATGCTTATTGCAAGTTCTGTCGGCCTCATAGGCAGCGGCGATTGTTGATTGCCACTGAGAACTGACCCGGCAACACAGGATATTTCCACCGAGAATTGACCCATGTTTGAACCTTGCCCTGCGTGTTTTCAGCGGGGGCTACGGAGTGATCGACATGGCATTACTGAGCGTGATCCGACGCTGGCATTTTCGAGAGCATCTATCGATCCGTGAGATTAGCCGCAGGACCGGCCTGTCGCGGAATACGGTGCGCAAATACCTGCGGGTGGGTGAGGTGGAGCCGAAGTTCAAGGTTCCAGAGCGGCCGAGCAGGCTTGACGCATTTGCCGACCGATTGTCAGCCTGGCTGAGGACGGAAGCCAAAAAGAACCGCAAACAGAAACGCACGGTGAAGCAGTTGCATGCCGATTTGCTGAGCCTTGGCTATGAGGGTTCCTATGGTCGTGTTGCTGCTTTCGCTCGGGAGTGGAAAGCGGATCTGCAGAGGGAATTACAGACGACAGGGCGCGGGACATTCGTGCCGCTTTCGTTCGATCCGGGTGAAGCATTCCAGTTCGACTGGTCCGAGGACTGGGCAATCATCGGCCATGAACGCACCAAGCTGCAGGTGGCGCATACCAAGCTCAGTTATTCCAGGGCCTTCATCGTCCGGGCCTATCTGTTGCAGACGCATGAGATGCTGTTCGACGCCCATAACCATGCTTTCCGTGTCTTTGGCGGCGTTCCCCGGCGCGGCATCTATGACAATATGCGGACAGCGATCGACAAGGTCGGCCGCGGCAAGGAGCGCGACGTCAATGTCCGCTTCATGGCAATGGCCAGCCACTATCTCTTTGAGCCTGAGTTCTGCAATCCGGCCTCTGGCTGGGAGAAGGGACAGGTCGAGAAGAACGTGCAGGATGCGCGTCACCGGTTCTTTCAACCGATTCCACGCTTTCCATCACTGGAAGCCCTGAACGACTGGCTGGAGCTTCGATGCCAAGAGTTCTGGCAGCAGACCCCGCATGGCAAAATGCGCGGCACCATTGCCGATATCTGGGCTGAGGAAGCCCAGGCTCTCATGCCGGCGTCCCGTCTCTTCGACGGCTTTGTCGAATACACCAAGCGGGTCTCCCCAACCTGTCTCGTGCATTTAGAGCGCAACCGCTACAGCGTTCCGGCGTCCTTTGCCAATCGGCCCGTGAGCCTTCGGGTCTATCCGGATCGTGTCGTTGTCGCTGCAGAGGGTCTGATTGTCTGTGAACATCGCCGCATCGTCGATCGCTCGCATGATCGGCCAGGACAGACGATCTATGACTGGCGGCACTATCTGGCTGTCGTTCAGCGCAAGCCAGGCGCCCTACGCAACGGAGCACCGTTTGCTGAACTTCCCGATGCATTCAGGTCGTTGCAGCAGCATTTGCTCAAGAAGCCGGGCGGCGATCGCGAGATGGTCGACATACTGGCACTTGTCCTTCAGCACGACGAGCAGGCCGTGCTTTGCGCCGTGGAAATGGCGTTGCAAGGCGGTGTTCCCACCAAGACCAATGTGCTTAACCTGCTCCATCGCCTGATCGACGGCAAATCCCTCACACCACCCACCATCGATGCTCCTCAGGCTTTGACGCTTACCAATGAGCCGAAGGCCAATGTCGAACGCTACGATGCTTTGAGGAAGGCCCTGGAGGTGCGCCATGCGTCATAACCCTGCCAGCGGCGCAATCGTCATCATGCTCAGGAGCCTGAAGATGCACGGCATGGCGCAAGCTGTAGGCGAACTCACCGAACAGGGAGCGCCAGCGTTTGAGGCCGCCATTCCGATCCTGTCGCAACTGCTCAAGGCCGAGACGGCAGAACGCGAGGTCAGGTCGACAGCCTATCAGCTCAAGATCGCACGCTTTCCCGCTTATCGCGATCTCAACGGCTTTGACTTCGCCAGCAGTGACATCAACGATGCACTCGTGCGGCAGCTTCATCGTTGCGAGTTCGTCGATGAAGCTGCCAATATCGTGCTCGTCGGCGGCCCTGGAACAGGCAAAACCCATGTTGCCACGGCCCTCGGCGTGCAGGCCATCGAGCATCATCACAAGCGGGTTCGCTTCTTCTCGACGGTCGAGCTGGTCAATGCGCTGGAACAGGAGAAGACACAGGGGAGATCCGGCCAGATCGCCAATCGCCTCGTGCATTCCGATCTCGTGATCCTGGACGAACTTGGCTATCTGCCGTTCAGTGCATCAGGTGGAGCATTGCTCTTCCATCTGCTGAGCAAACTCTACGAACGCACAAGCGTCATCATCACAACAAACCTCAGCTTCAGCGAGTGGGCGAGTGTCTTCGGCGACGCCAAGATGACAACCGCGCTTCTCGACAGGCTGACGCATCATTGCCACATCCTGGAAACCGGAAACGACAGCTTCCGATTCAAGAACAGCTCCGCACATGAACCTAAAAACCGGAAGGAGAAAAACAGGAACTTGACCACAACACCCGACCCGAAACATACATAAAAGGCGGGTCAAATCTCGGCGGAAATGCCGGGTCAGTTCTCAATGAAAATCAACATAAAGGTCAGGCAAGCGTCGTGCCTGCACGTTGAAAAAGCATGCTGACTGTACTCAGGGACGAGGATCGAGACGAAAAGCCGGCAGCGCGCTGGTCGCCAATCTACTATGGTCTCAGGGACGCCATCGTCAGCCATCGCCTCGCTCCGGGCACCAAGCTGCCGGAGGACGAGTTGGCGTCGATCTATTCGGTGAGCCGTACCGTTGTTCGCGCCGCCTTGCAGGCCCTTGCCCACGACCGTTTGGCTCGGCTGGAGCCCAATCGCGGCGCGTTTGTGGCGCAGCCGTCGAAGATCGAGGCGCGGGAGGTGTTCGAAGCGCGGGCTCTGATTGAGCCCAAAGTTGCCTTTCTTGCCGCCAGAGCGGCAGTGCCGTCCGATATCGAGCAATTGCGGCGGCACCTCGAGAAAGAGCACCAGGCGCTGCACGCAGGCCGCGACAGCGAGGCGATCATGTTGTCGGCGCGCTTCCACGTCGGCATCGCCGAGATTGCCGCGCACTCAGTGTTCACCAACTTCGTCCGCGACCTCGTCTCGCATTCGTCGCTCATCATCGCGCTCTACTGGAAACGGCGCGACGCGACGTGCGAGAAGCATGCCCATCACGCGCTGGTCGACGCGATCGAAGCCGGGCGCAGTGCCGACGCCGCCGCCCTGATGAACAGCCATCTGGTCGATCTCCTGTCCGGACTCGACCTCACGGACAAGGTGGAAAAGTCCGACAAGCTTTCCGACTTGCTTAGCGTGTAGGGCGAATGAAGCATCGTTGCTGCGCTCCGTACCCGTGGGATGGGAGCACATCGCCTTCTCCGGCGATTTCCTCTGGGATCGCGCCGCACAGACGACAAGCCGAAAGCCGCCCAATCTGCCGTCCAGAGGGGCGGCGTGACGATGTTTCCTCCCGCTCGTCCTTGGCGTTGTTTAGCGTACTTTCAACGCGATGCCCTCAGGTAGGTCGAGTCAGCGCCGTGCCGCTCAGCTACCCCTATTGGCACCAAGCGCCACCGCGGCGGATCGACTCTCGGCGGCGGACCTCTTATTGCGTGCGCCACATCTAGTCATCGAGTAGGCGGGCTCTAAGCCAAATCGGAGACTTAAGGGGCAGACGGAGGCGAGACCCAAAACGAATTACTACAATCTTGGACTGTGACGACTCCCCACTACGGAATGGCAGGTCCAGAAACCCACGGACTTGGCCGCTCCGATTTGCCGGAGCCGTTACTTCGGCAAGAGCACCTTGTTGACGACATGGATGACGCCGTTCGACTGGTTGACGTCGGCGACGGTAACCTTAGCGGTGCTACCGGATTCGTCGACGATGTAAAGTGAACCGCCCTTGACCTCAGCCGTCAGCGTATCGCCGCTCACTGTCTTCATCTCGTACCTGCCGCCCATCGCCTTGGCCTTTGCATCATCTGCTTGGCCGAGATCTTGCCGGCAACGACATGGGCCGTCAGGACATTCGGCAGGGCTGTAGCGGCCCTTGGCGCTGTCAGGAGAAGCCCCGTAGAGCGCGCGCGCGACCGCCCTTAATGCCGCCCGCCCTCCCAAGAACTGGCATCAGGCTCGTAGCAGATCTCGGCACCACCTTGGGAATCCCCCACAGCCATATCCACTATAGACTTCGCCAACTGGTTGGGATCGCGCGGGCGCTTGGGGGCTTTAGGTCCGGTTGGCATCGTCGTCGCACTCCACAGAACGCTCAAGATCATCCAGTACGATCAAGGTGCCATCGCTGGCGTAGATGTCGAATTTGATGTTTCCCGCCAGCAGCTCACGCGCCTGGTTTAAAGCCTGCCTACTGGACAAGTCATCGATCATCAAAACGTTCGGCTCCTTGCCGAGTTTTATGGAATAATTCAAGCGGCTCTTGCTCCTACGCATTGCGCTAATCATATAGGAGATCGCTAGCTGGCGCGACAGCGGCGTCAAGGCCGCCAGATTTCAAACTGACCCACTACCCGGAGGGAGAACCGTAAACATCAGCCGACCGGGCGGGGATCGATGATATGCTGCGTCCGCAGGGGAAGCAGCATCAGCTTTTGCGGCCCGGCCTGGTCTAGGGCGGCAGCAGAAATCCCCGACGACGGTTCAATCCCCTAAGCCACCTTCGCGGTGGTGGATGGCGTGGATGATCGCATCGTAGACGCTGCCGATCTCTTCGTCGATCTCTTGGCAGCTGATGCCTTGGACGTCGGCTGCCCTCATGGCCTGGTCAGCCATGTCAGTTATCACCAGAAACGGATCATCGATCGGGCCTTCCGGCATGTGTTCGGAAATCCATCGGTAGAGAAAAATCGGCGCCTCGCGTGCTCATGGGCCATAAGCTTGCGCTGGCAATTCAGCCGTCGAGAAAGTCCGGGCACTCAATGCCTCGCCTTCAATTTCCTTGCCTCTCGTAGCAAAGATGAGCGGTCGATGCCGATCATATTAATCAGATCGCGGGCCTGCGCTTCGGCGATGCCCGTTTCACGCGAGAGGAAGCGGACGAGAAATTCTTCTTCCTCTTCCATTCCCACGCGGTTTAGCGGCTTTTCTTCAGTTGCGGATGGGGGTGTGATGTTCTCATCACGTTGCGGCGCTAAGTCTGCCTCCTCATCTTCATGTTTTACAAGTAGCCCCGCCTCGTTCGCCGCCACCAAGAAGGCACGTCGAGCGTTTTCGACATCATTGCGCGATGCAAGGCGACCTATGCAAGCGCGGAGTGCGGTGCGGTATTGTGGCCCATGTTCTGCCGGCCGGCGCCCTATCAGGAACACAGCGGCCTGAGAAACGCTGGCCAGCATAGGAAACTCTCCTGGGTTCGTAGTCTCAACGATCACTGACACGTCAAAAGAAGCATCGTGCATGGCGACTTCCCCCTCGGGCTGGCAATGCGAACGAAGAGAATTCGTTCCGATGGGAAGACGCATTTCCCCGAACCCTGGCCAATGGAGCCGCTAGTCGGTTCGCCTGGCGATCGATAAATTCCAGCTCGGTCGGAATAGTCACGCGTCAATGGACAGCAAGCGGCTCGATCACAAACTGGATTGTAAAGCGTGCGGGACGATCCTGATGGAGATCCCGGACAATGCCGATGAGCATACGCCCATTCAGTGCAGCAATTGCGGTGCTTATCTCGGAGAATGGGGAGAGCTGCAGGATGATTTTCACAAACAGGCCGGCGACGCGCAGGCCTTCGACCTGAATCACGGCAACATCACCAAGAAGTAACCCGAGGATTGGTATCATCGCTCGTCCCAGAAATCCTGCTAAGCGGGGTGTCACTTAAATCTTCTTCGCCGCCCAAGTGCTTGAGGTGGTAACCAGCCATTGCTTGCGACGCTGGCTTACGAGCCGCCCGGCTACGAGCACCTGCGGGTCCGAGTCTCCACCGGTCTTCGGTCGCTACCAGCCGTAGCTGAAGGTGGCGCCGCCACCGCCGTTGCCGTTCTGCACGACATTGGCGTCGGTATTCCTTCCGAACTGGAAAATTCCGTAAGCGTTGTCATTGCCGTTTTGCCGCAGGGTGGCGGAATGGCCGGCGCCCTCCTGGCGGATAATGCCCAGATTGTTAAGGCCGTTCTGGCCGATGCCCGCGGTGTTGCGGTGTCCAGACTGGTGGATGCTGGCGCCGTGCAAGCCGCGATACAACGAATAGATACGTAAGCCGGTCGCCACCGCGCCCGCATCGCGGGCGTTATCAGGGGCATAGGTCGCGGAAACCCAGCCGCCTGCGACGGCCGGAAGGGACAGCAACCCCTGGCCGATGCTGCCGGCGACAAGAGCAGCTGCGAGCGTGTTGAACATATTGGGGGCCATCTTGATCTCCATTTTCTGGCTGCTTAGCCTATGGCTAACCTTCCCATTTCGTGGCTGAACCCTGCCGGAATCCGTCGTTCAGCTGTTGTTCAGCCACCTGCCTGGCATACATAAAAAGGGCGCCGACCTCCGACACCCTCTTCGTAAACCTGAGACGCGATCAGGTCGCGCCGCCGACCCGCTCGGTGCAGCCGATGCGCTTGCCATCGACCGTGATCTCGAGCCTGGCGTCGAAGACGGCGCCCATCGCGTCGAGCGTAACTGCGCCGAGCGCAGCTGGCTTGCCGGGCGCGGCGCTGAAGGGGCCACCCTGCTCGATATTGGTGCCGCCGGTGCGACCGGCACTTTCAACATGGAAGGAATAGGTGCCGCTCACGTTTGTGTCCGTATGGGCGAACGCCTCCAGTGAGACCATGCCGCCATCCGGCGTGGCGCGGATCTCGCAGCGCACCGGCGCAAGGGATTGGGCGGATGTGGCCATGGTCGCCAACGCGCCTGCCGGGACTAGGACCAGGGCGAGTACGGCCGTAACGAGGCGGGGATGCTTGACGATGCGTGGCATGTTTCGTCTCCTTGGCGTTTGCGGCGGCGGATCCTTTCCGCGGCCGCCTAGCCCGTGCTGCCGATCAGGGGCAGGCCTGAACGAAAGCGGCAACGTTGTCGCTGCCGCCCTGGCTGACATTGGCATCGCAGCCATGGCCCACCTGCACGCCGGCGGCGATGTTGCCGTTGCCGTCCTGCGTCAGGATAGTGGTATGGTTCGAACCGAACTGGCCGACCCCGGCCACGTTGCGGTTGCCGTTCTGGTAGGTAGCGCCATAGTTGCCGACCCCTTCCTGGCCGACGGCCGAAAGGTTGTGGCGGCCGCGCTGCTGGCCGATCACCTTGTTGAAGCGGCCGTTCTGGTAAACACGGATACGGTTTCTGAAGCCGTTCTGAGCGCCGCCGGCTGAGTTCGACCAGCCATATTGCTCGATGCGTACATCGTTTGCCATGGCCGGGGCGGCGGCGGTGATACCGACAAGAGCGGCGAGCGCGGTTGCGATGAAAAAATTGCGGATCATGAGAGTGTCTCCTTTGGCGGACGAGACCGCGAGTTGAACGGCATCTTTTTAGGAGATGCGGTTCGAACCGATGCTGAAGGCGGCGTTCAGACAGAGTTCAGGAGAGGCCGTGGTTGCGGCGGACCGTTCAGCTTCTGACCCGTTGCGGACATCTTGTCGTTGGAAACGCAGTCCCTCTGCTCCTGTTTGGTGTGTGCCTCTACAGTGCGACTGCTGGTTCCGTCAGAAGTCTCATAGCCTTCGAAACGCCTTCAAGAGGGTGGTCGAAGCTGGCCGCGTTGTCGCTACATCATGCTGATGCGATGGTTGTCCTGACGTGGCTTCTTTTGACATACAAGGTGCCTCCGGAGCCCGCCACGAAGCGCGTTGTGCTATGGCGGCGGCCGAAGGGCATGGGCGCGATTTACCTGCAGAACGGTGGGTGTTTGCTGCCAAAGACCGACGATCATGTGTGCCGGCTGAAAATTGCAGGCCAACGATGTTTGCAAGATTTGGCGAATCCGTCATCCTCGAGACGGTCGCCCTTGATCGCGCTCAAGAGGACAAGGGGGTCGCCCCGAGCCGATCATCGGCGCTATGCTCGGCTGGGCGCTCAAGCATGTCGAGATTTACGCCCCCGATATCGTCGCCGCACGGGCCGAACTGGACGCTCTCGAAGCCCGCTGCACACGACTGATGGCGCGGGATGCGCGGGCCGAATGTATCCGGGAGCGCGCGCCCAACGCCGCCCGCCGGATCGATCCGCTGACCGGCAAGGAGATTCCGCCCTACAATCTCCATCTGATGCGCCTGCGCGCTGGCGCTCCGGCTAGTGGGCGCGTCAGCCAGTTGGAGGCGACCGGTCGGCTGATCGATCAAGCGGCGGCCGAACTCGGAACCGAGGTCGGCGGTCTCGACACGCCAATCTCGATCGATCCCGTCGCCCGCGCCGCCGCGGTCATGGAGGTGCTCTCGGCGCGCAATCGCCAGGAGAAGGGACTCTCATCCCTATGGTGACCGTGAAGGACTGGCCCTGGAGCGCCGATCATCTCGGCATGGGGGCGACGGCAACGCTCAATCTTTTCCGCGACGGCATCAATGCGCGCTCGGAAGGCGAACCGGCCATCCCGTGCATAGGCGACGAACCCTGGAGGTTCACGACGCGGCAATTGCGCCGCACAGTCGCCTGGTACATCGCCAACCGGCCGTTCTGTACGATCGCGGGCAAGATCCAGTACGAGCATGCCTCCGTCGCCATGTTCGAGGGCTACGCCGGATCGGCCCGTGCCGATTTCCGCCTCGCCGTCGAGCGCGAACGCGCGCTCGGCCAGCTCGACGACATCGTCGCCCACTACGAGGCATTCTTCGCCACGACGGTCCGGCGGGGCCAGGAGCGTCGCGGCTGCGGCGGGAGTTCGCGCATGTGCGGGACGAGCTCGGCGATCTTCCGGCCCGCATCATGGATGGCAAGCGGCTGCGCACCATGCTCGCTCATCTCGGCCGGACCTTACATGTCGGCTTCCTCAATGATTGCCTTTTCGAAGCCGCGACAGCGCTCTGCCTTGCGGACGCGCCGCACTCCGAGCGGGCGGCACCGGCCTTGTCCCGATGCAGCCCCGACCGCTGCCCGAACGCCTGTTTGACCGCCCGACACCGCAAGCCCTGGCAGGCTTCGATCGCCGAAGGCGAAGCGCTGCTTGAGGATCGACGCCTGCCACTCCTGCGGCGGGTGGCAATCACGCGAGACAACGAACGCAAACGTCGGCTGATCGCACCTCTGATGGATGGCGATGCATGACCAGCCTCAGTCCGAAGAGCGAGGCGGCATTGAGGGCGGCGATGGCACGACTGCTCGACGGTCGGCCCGAGCGCACCGACGGCGTGCTCACCGTCTCCAATCTGGCGCGCGAGGCCGGCGTCGGCCGGGCAACAGCGAACCGCGCCGTCGATCTTCTCGCCGAGTTTCGTGCCGCCGAAGCCCGCCACCGGCGAACATCTCCTCAAGCGCTGAAGGATCGCGTCCGCTCCCTTGAAGCCGAGCTCCGGGCCGTGCGCGGTGCCGAGATGGCCGAACTGCGCGCACTCAACCGCACTCTCGCCCAGCACATCCAGGTGCTGACGTTGCAGGTTTGCCGAGCGCGACGAGGTGATTGCCGGTTTGCAGGATGAACTCGCCCGATCGCGCGAGGTCAGGATCGTCCCGCTGCGGCTCTCGCCGTGAGACGGCGCTGGCTGAGAGCCGCGCAATATCCCCCTGCCAGCCGGTTCCTGCGCCCATCGGTCATGGCCGACGTCTCCCGTGCTGGCCCGTCGAGGCAGGGCTCGGTTGTGGCAGACGCTGCCGGCCCATCAACCCTGTTGCGCACCAGTAACCGTGAACAGGGTGTGACAGCCCGGCTCGCCGCGTCTGCCCCTGCCGCTTCGCCATCGACGGAGAGGGCGAGCACAGGAGACACCCATGACCATCGATTGCAACGGCCAGACCCGGACCGTCGACGATATCTACGAGCGCGTCACTGACCAGATCATCGCCGCCATCGACGCCGGCGGCGACTACCGAATGCCCTGGCATCACGACGGATCGGCCATCACCGCACCCCTCAACGTCGCCTCGGGCAAGGCCTATCGCGGCGTCAACATCCTTTCGCTCTGGGCTGCGGCGCAGGCATCCGGTTATACCCCCGGGCACCTGGGGAACCTATCGCCAGTGGCAGGCGCTCGGTGTCCAAGTCCGCAAGGGCGAGCGCGGCCATCTGGTCGTATTCTGGAAGATCAGCGATCGCAACGGCGAGACGGAACGCCAGGATGGCGACGAAGATCACGACGAGGCCGCCCGACGTCTATTCGCCCGCGGCTACACCGTCTTCAACTGCGCCCAGGTCGACGGCTACACGCAGCCGGAGATGGCGGTGCTTCCCGAGATCGACCGCATCCAGCATGCCGAACACTTCTGCGCGGCGCTGGACATCGACATTTGCCACGGCGGATCGCAGGCCTATTACCTTCCCTCCAAGGACCATGTGCAGATGCCCGATTTAGCCTGCTTCCGGGACGCGATTGCCTACTATGCGGTGCTGCTCCACGAATGCGGCCACGCTTCCGGCGCCAAGCATCGGCTCGACCGCGATCTCTCCGGACGGTTCGGCTCGGCTGCCTACGCCATGGAAGAATGCACGGTCGAACTTCTCAGCGCCATGATCTGCTCAACCTCAGCGTCGAGCCGCGCCCCGACCATGCCCGCTACATCGCCTCCTGGCTCGAAGTACTGCGTTCCGACAAGCGCCTCATCTTCACCGCCGCAAGCAAGGCGCAGCAGATCGCCGACTGGATGCACGCCCAGCAGGCCAGGGCTCAGCAGCACAAAATCTCGGGCGCCGCATAGGCGCCCTTCACGATTCGGTAGCTCCGATTGGTGCGATCAGTTGACCGCACCCCCTCTGAACAGAGTCTCGATCAGTGGACATTCCGGCAAAGCGCCGTCAGCGCATTGCGCGACCACGTCCTTGAGCACCCGCTCCATGCGCTTGAGATCGGCGATCTTCGCTCGCACGTCGTCGAGATGCGCGGCGGCGACGCCGCGTGCCTCGGCGCAGGGCCGGTCGCGCTCGTCGACAAGACGCAAGAGCTCACGGACTTCATCAAGGGAGAAGCCGAGCTCGCGCGCCCGCAGCACGAAGCGAAGGCGCCGCTCATGCGAGGTGTCATAGCTGCGATAGCCGCTCGTCGTGCGCGGCGGCTCGGGCAGAAGGCCGACCTTCTCGTAATAACGCACTGTCTCCAGATTGCAGCCCGTCCGCAGGGCGAGCTCGGCCCGCTGCATACCCTTCACGCCGGCGTGATCGCGCATCACAAATATCCTCTTGACCCTGTAGCGACTACAGACCGCATGCTACGGTACGCATAGGATTTCGGCAAGAAGAGCGAGGTTGGACATGCTTGCATCGCGATCCAGAACGTCAGATACGGCGCCCGCCACGACAGGTCTTGCCATGACCGAGCGGAGCGAGGCCGGACGACAACGCCTGGTCGCCGTCGGCGGCTTTGTCGGCGCGCTCGCCGCCTCGTCCTGCTGCATCATTCCGCTCGTCCTGTTCAGCCTCGGTATCGGCGGAGCCTGGATCGGCAATCTGACGGCGCTTGCGCCCTATAAACCACTCTTCGTCGCCGGAACGGCCGGCATCCTCGGTTACGGCTTCTACCTCGTCTACTGGAAGCCGCGGCGAGTCTGCGCCAATGACGCGGCCTGCGCACGGCCGATCTCCAGCCGCCTTGTTCGGCTCGCGCTCTGGCTCGCGACGGTGCTCGTGGCGGCCGCCTTTGCCTTCGATTACGTCACCCCGCTGCTGCTTCGCGCCTGATCAAGAGGAGACTTTCCCCATGAACAAGTATTTGAACGCGCTCGCCCTGGTTGGCTCGGTGATGCTGGCTCCCGTTGCCTGGGCCGGCGAGCGCAACGTAACCTTCGCCGTCGACAACATGACCTGCGCCTCCTGTCCCTACATCGTGAAGAGCTCGATGGCGGCTGTCCCCGGCGTCGCGATGGTGGCCGTCTCGTTCGAAGCCAAGACCGCGACCGTGACCTTCGATGACACCAAGACGAACCCGGATACGATCGCGGCCGCAAGCATGAATGCGGGCTATCCGGCCCACGTGGTGCAGCAGGGCAGTTGAGATGGGTGACCGCGCCCTGGTCCACGGGGGCATGGCAGGCGTCGCACTTGCCGCGCTCTGCTGCGCGGCGCCGCTTGTCGCCGTGGGTCTGCCGTTGGCCGGCCTTGGCGCCTGGCTGGCAGGTGCGGGTCTGGGGGTGCTTCCCGTGGTGATCGCGGGTCTCGTCGCGTGGGCCATCCATCATCGACGGGCCAAAGCCGCGGATTGCGAGACGAAGATTCACAAGGAAGGCGTGAAGCCATGAACGATTGCTGCGCATCCTCGTCGCCTCGTTACAAGGCTGCGACCTCCTCATCTTCGACACTGCCGAGCTACACCGTGCGGCCGGGTGTGACGTTTCCGGACTGGTCGGTCGTCAAGTCCGCTGCGGTCAAGGACGCCCTGCTGGCCATGGTTGGCTCCGGCCATGTCCTCGATCGCTGGAGCGGCTACGATGCGGCCACGGATCGCGTGCGCGTTGCGGTGCTAGAGCTCTATGCTGAACACGGGCGAGCCCCGACCCCAAGCGCGCTTGCCATGCGTGCGGGGCTTAGCGAGGAAGCCGTCCGTGCGCTGCTCGAAGAGCTCCGCCGTCGCGACCTCGTCGTGCTCGATGGCGGGCGGATCGTCGGCGCCTATCCCTTCACGGACCGGGACACCGGCCACCAGGTCATTCTGGAAGGGCGCACCCTCAACGCCATGTGCGCGGTCGACGCGCTCGGCAGCGGCGCCATGACCGACCGCGATATCGCGATCGCCGCACGCTGTAGCCACTGCGGCGCGCCGATCCGGATCACCACAAAGGACCGCGGCCGAGCTCTGGTCGACATTACGCCGGTGACGGCCGTCGTGTGGCTCAGCGTCCGCTACGAAGGCGGCTGCGCGGCGAACTCGTTGTGCACGGCAACCTCGTTCTTCTGTTCGGATGATCACCTGGCAGCGTGGCGTCGGGCGCAGCCTGCAGAAAGGCCGGGGTTCCGGTTGTCGATCGAGGAAGCTCTGCAGGCAGGTCGGGCGATTTTCGGGCCGAGCCTTACCGGCCTCGACACAAGCGGCGGCCACCGCAACGGCGCGGCTGAGATAAGGGGCGAGTCGCAATCGTCCGGCGATACGGCACCGCCGGATAGACCCGTGATATGTCGGCGTAGCGCGAATGGCCGCAACAACAGTTCCTACGACCTTGCGGTGATCGGCGCCGGCTCAGCCGGCTTCGCCGCCGCGATCACGGCCGCCGATCAGGGCGCCCAGGTGGCGCTCATCGGCAGCGGCATCATCGGCGGCACCTGCGTCAATTTCGGCTGCATCCCGTCGAAGGCACTGATCCGCGTCGCGGAGACGCTCCACAATGCGCGCGCCGCGGCACGTTTCGCCGGCATCGCCGCCCAGGCTGAAGTGACCAACTGGCAGGGAACAGTTCGTCAGAAGGGCGCGCTGGTTTCCGAGCTGCGCCAGGCCAAGTACGTGGACCTGCTGCCGGCTTACAACGGCATCGCCTATCGCGAAGGATCAGCGCGCCTCTTCGATGGCGGTGTCGAGGTGAACGGCACGCGTATTCCGGCCGCCAAGATCATCATCGCGACCGGTGCGCGGCCGGCGATCCCTGCGATCTCCGGCATCGAGACAGTACCCTATCTCACCAGCACGTCGGCGCTCGATCTCGAGGAGCTACCCCGATCGCTGCTCGTGATCGGCGGCGGCTATATCGGGGCGGAGCTCGCCCAGATGTTCGCCCGTGCCGGCGTCGAGGTGACGCTCGTCTGTCGCTCGCGCCTGCTCCCCGAGGCCGAGCCCGAGATTGGCGCGGCGCTGACGGGATATTTCAAGGACGAGGGGATCACCGTCATCTCCGGCATCGCCTACCGCGCAATCCGGCAGACCGAGCACGGCATTGCACTCACGGTCGCACGTGACGGCCAGGAGACGACCATCGATGCTGATCAAGTGCTGATCGCCACCGGGCGCACACCCAACATCGAAGGGCTCGCGCTTGCCGAACATGGAATCGCCGCGTTGCCGCAGGGCGGCATCATCGTCGATGACCGCATGCGCACGACCCGGCCCGGCATCTATGCCGCCGGCGACGTCATCGGCCAAGACCAGTTCGTCTACATGGCCGCCTACGGCGCCAAGCTCGCAGCCAAGAACGCCCTCAATGGCGACAGCCTGCGGTACGACAACAGCGCCATGCCGGCGATCGTGTTCACCGACCCGCAAGTGGCGAGCGTTGGCCTGACCGAGGCTGCGGCACGTTCGGCCGGGTATCCAGTCCGGGTCTCTGCGATCGATCTCGACCAGGTACCGCGTGCGCTTGCCGCCCGCGACACGCGCGGATTGATCAAGCTGGTCGCCGATGCCGCTAGCGGCAAGTTGCTAGGTGCCCATATCCTTGCCCCCGAGGGCGCGGACAGCATCCAGACAGCGGCACTGGCTATCCGGCAAGGCATGACCTTCGGCGATCTTGTCGACACGATTTTCCCTTATCTTACCACCGTCGAGGGCCTCAAGCTTGCCGCCCTGGCCTTCGACAAGGACGTGGCGAAGCTGTCGTGCTGCGCCGGCTAGTGGTTAAGATCTGCGGCGCCGCCAACGATCGGCAGCTATGAATGCCCAGATAGCCTCGACGAGCCCGAAGGGCCACGCGCCCTGGAGGAAGCCGTACATTGAAGCAAGCACGCAGGCCCCGGCGAAGGCGAGCACAAACCAAGGACGGCGGTCTTCTAGAGCGTAGAAGACCAGCATCAGAGAGACAGCGGCAAGACCGAACAGCGTCAAAGAGTCCATGCGTGAGATTAGCCTGCTCGCCCTGGCCAATCGAGCTATCGGCCGTAGGTGTAGGTCACCGTCGCCTTGCCGAGCGACTCGCGCATCACGTCGGCGAGGATCATGCCCGGCGAGGCGTCGCGCTCGGTCTCGGCTTCCGCCGACTTGAGCGCGTAGAGCGTGAACACGTAGCGATGCAGCCCACTTCCTTGATCGGGACAAGGCCCGAGATAGCCTGCACGGCCGAGGTCCGCCTTGCCCTGGATCGCGCCTTTCGGCAGGCCTTTGCTGCCCCTGGTCCCCGCACCTTCGGGCAAGCCGGTCACCGTGGACCGGATCTTCAGCACCTGCCAGTGCCACCATCCAAAACCGTCGAGGGCGTCGCGATCGAAGAGTGTGAGGACGAAGCTCTTGGTGCCGACGGGCGGGTCCTTCCAGGCAAGCGCAGGAGATATGTTTTGACCGCCGCACTCCTTGGCGAGGAACTTCTTGCCCCAGTTGCCGTCTGAGACCGACGGACTCGACAGATCGAAGGCAAAGGCCGGCTGGCTCAGAACGGCGACAAGGAACCCTGCCGACAACAGGCGACTGTGTATCACGGAATGTCTCCCTCTGTGCTTCGCGGTCTTCATCCTCCGATGATCCGCAAGACATTCGACTCTATCTGCGGCGAGAACACGGCGGAGGCGACGAGCGCTGTTGCAAGCCCCATGACTGTAAGAGTTGAAGCTGCCGGCCACATGGCCAGGGTCGGGCTCCGGCCAAGCGGGTTTTCATTCGAGCCCAGCTTAGCGATCCTGGCCGGAGCGTATCGCTGCATGACCTCGCCGATCGTCAGTCCGGAATTATAAGGCGACAGGCGCATGACTTCGGTTCGGACCATGTCTGAAACTTTGGACAAGTTTGGTCTCCTCCATCGCCGACCGATCATTGCCGTCGACAAGCCTCGAAAGATTGCTCCGCGGGTGAGCCAATTGTGCGATCACGCGTGCAGCGGACGACCTCACCACCATCGCACCCAAAGTCATTTGTATATGCTTGTATATGTAAGTCGATCTGATAGTCTCTGCGTAACGCAACCGGAGCGGCCAAGGAGGATCACATGCGCAACGCTTCCCTTTTCGACCTCTCCGGCAGGAAAGCGCTTGTCACTGGCGCCAGCCGTGGCATCGGCCGCAGCATTGCGGAGGCGCTGAGCGCTGCCGGCGCCGACGTCGCGGTCACCGCGCGCAGCCTGGCCTCCCTCGATGAGACGACAGCTGCCATCCGTGCGGCCGGCGGGGTGGCGCATGCCGTCGCCCTCGACGTCACCGATGTCGGCCGCTGCCAGACCGCCATCGCCGAGGCCGCGAGCCTGCTTGGCGGTCTCGACATCCTCGTCAACAATGCCGGAATGGAAGAGGTCCGGCCCTCGCTCGATGTCGACGAAGCGCTGTGGGACCGGATCGTCGACACCAACCTCAAGGGCGCATTCTTCTGCGCCCAGGCCGCGGCGCGGCAGATGCGCGATGCCGGGCGTGCCGGCGCCATCATCAATCTCTGCTCGCTGACTTCAGAAGTCGGCATCCCCACCGCTGTGCCCTATGGCTCGTCGAAGTCGGGCCTGCTCGGCATGACGCGGGCGCTCGCGGCCGAATGGGCGGATCTCGGCATCAGGGTCAACGCCATCGCTCCGGGCTACTTCAGGACGGCGATGACGGATGTGTTCTACAGCAACGAGGCATGGCAGCAGTCCATGCTGGCCAAGATCCCGCAGCACCGTTTCGGCGATCTTGGCGATCTGCACGGTGTCGCCGTGTTCCTTGCCTCTGACGCGGCAGCTTACATAACCGGCCAGTCCATTCCGGTGGATGGCGGTTTCCTGGCATCGATCTGAGGCGGCTCGCCATAGGTTCGAAATCAATGTCTTCCGCACTGTGACCGGCTGGCACATTGCGTTCCAACAAAGAGGAATACCCATGTCCGACATCAGCTTCCACGATCTGTCATCGCTCGATGCCACCCAGCGGGCCGGCCTGCTGAAACGCGCCGAGGCCGATCTGTCGGTCTTCGTCGAAAAGGTCCGCCCGATCATCCAGGCCGTCAAGGACGAGGGCGACGCTGCCTTGATCCGCTTCGCCAGGGAGCTCGACAAGGCCAATGTGACCGAGGGCGGGCTGAAGGTGTCGGAGGCCGAGTTCGACGCGGCCTTCGACAAGGTCGAGAAGGATGTCGTGGAGAGCATCGGCTTCGGCATCGACAACATCAGGCGTTTCCATGAGGAGCAGAAGCCGGAGACGATGTGGCTCAAGGAAGTCCGGCCGGGCGCCTATGCCGGCGACCGATACACGCCGATCGCCTCCGTGGCGCTCTACGTGCCGCGCGGCAAGGGCGCGTTTCCGTCGGTGACGATGATGACATCGGTTCCGGCTGTCATCGCCGGCGTGCCGCAGATCGCCATCGTGACGCCGCCGACAGCGGACGGTTCGGTGGATGCGGCGACCCTGGTCGCCGCTCGCCTCGCCGGCGTCCATACCGTGTACAAATGCGGTGGCGCCCAGGCCGTCGCTGCGGTCGCCTATGGCACCGAGACCGTGAAGCCCGCGCTCAAGATCGTCGGTCCGGGCAGCCCGTGGGTGGTGGCGGCCAAGAGCGTGCTGTCCTCGATCATCAACACAGGTCTTCCGGCCGGTCCGTCGGAAGCCATCATCTTCGCCGACGACAGCGTCGACGGCGGCCTTGCCGCGCTCGATCTTTTGATCGAAGCCGAGCACGGACCGGATTCCTCGGCCTATCTGGTGACGCACAGCCGCAAGGTTGCTGAGGCAGCACGCGCGGCACTTCCCGAGCACTGGTCGCGCATGACCGAACAGCGCATGGAGTTTTCGCGCGCGGTGCTGACCGGAAAGCGCGGCGGCATCGTGCTGACCGCGTCGCTGGAAGACAGCTACCGCTTCATCAATGACTATGCGCCCGAACATCTGGAAATCCTGTCGAAGGAGCCGTTCGCACATCTCGGGCACATCACCGAGGCCGCCGAAATCCTGATGGGGCCGCATACGCCGGTGACGCTCGCCAATTTCGTCCTTGGCCCCAATGCGGTGCTGCCGACCAGCCGCTGGGCGCGAACCTATGGACCGCTTTCGGTGACGGATTTCGTCAAGCGCTCGTCGGTCGGCTATGTCACTTCGGCCGCCTATCCGGAACTCGCGATGCATGCCCGCAGACTCGCCCGCTACGAGGGTTTCAGCTCGCACGAAAACGCGGTCTCGGAAATCCGCGACCGCTACCTCGCCGGCTGAACGGAGACGATGGCGATGAAGGCGGCACGGCTTTATGGACCCGGCGATCTGCGCGTCGAGGATATCGCTTCGCCGGGCTCACCGGATGCGGGCTGGGTGAAGCTCAGGGTCGATGCCGCCGGCATTTGCGGTTCGGACCTGCACAATTTCCGCACCGGCCAATGGATAAGCCGCTCGCCTTCGACGGCCGGCCACGAGCTGACCGGCACGGTGACCGTGCTCGGCGAGGGCGTCGACACCGTCGCCGTCGGCGACAGGGTGGTTGCCGATTCCCGCTTCTGGTGCGGAGAGTGCGCGCAATGCCGTGCCGGCAGGCGCCATCTCTGCGCTTCGCTGGGCTTCGTCGGCGAAGTCTGCGCCGGCGGCTTTGCCGAACAGGCGGTGTTGCCCGCGCGTCTGCTGCATGTCGTTGATCCGGCACTTGACGAGCGGGTCGCGGCAATGGCCGAGCCGCTCGCGGTGGCGCTGCACGCGGTGCGGCGGCTGCCGAAGACGGCAGGCTCGGTGTTGGTCGTCGGCTGCGGGCCGATCGGTGGTCTTGCCGCGCTGCTGCTGTCGCGAAGCTTCGCCGGCACCGTGCTTGTCGCCGACCGCAACCAGGCGCGCTGCGCCCGCGTGGCGCGGGTGACCGGCGCGACAATTGTCGACCTCGACCGCGACTCTATTGCTGCCGCGACCGCCAATGCCCCATTGCTGGCCGCCGTCGAGGCGACGGGCAGCATCGCCGCATTCACTCAGCTGCTCGGCGTTCTCGATTCCGGCGGCGCCGTGGCGATGGTCGGCATCTTCCACGGCCGTCTCGACATCGACCCCAATCTCCTGGTCGAACGCGAGATCGCACTGCTGGGATGCCACGCCTTTGCCGACGAATTGCCCGACGCGGTGCAGATGCTGGGTGAGCTCAGCGAACCACTGCTGGCCCTGATCGATCGCGAGATCGGCATTGACGAGATACCGGCTGCTTATGAGCGGCTGTTGGCGGGGCAAAGCGACGGCTTGAAAACAATCATCCGCATGCGGCAACCTGTTGAGCCGGTGTGATTTCCGATAAATTGCCGGAAAGGATTTTGAAATGATCGATTTGCCCGATACGGCGAGCCCCCTTTACGAGAAGGTAAAGGACTACATCCTGACCAACATCGGAACGGGCCGGTGGGGTAAGGATCGCAAGCTGCCGTCCGAGAATGAGCTGGTGGTTTCGCTGGGTGTCTCGCGCATGACGGTCCACCGCGCCTTGCGGGAACTGACCGCGGCGGGATTCCTGATCCGGCTGCAAGGTGTCGGCACGTTCATCGCGCCGCCCCGGCCGCAATCGACGCTGATCGAGATCAACAACATCGCGGCGGAGATTGTCGAGCGCGGCAACAGCCATCGCTCTGAAGTGCTCATGCTGGAAACCATCACGCCGACCAAGGAGCTCGCCCTGTCCTTCGAGTTCCCAAAGCGGGTCTCGATCTATCATTCGGTCGTCGTCAATTTCGAGAACGATTTGCCTGTGCAATTGGAAGAACGCTTCGTCAATCCGAGCCTCATCCCCGACTACGACAAGCAGGATTTTTCCAAGACGGCGACCTACGATTACCTCATGCAGAAGACCCCGGTGACCGAGGTCGAGCATATCATCTCGGCGATCCCGGCCGACGCCGAGACGGCGCGGCATCTCAACATCGATGTCGGCAGCTGCTGCCTGTTTCTGCACCGCCGGACATGGACGGGCGCGATCGTTGCCACCATCAGCAAGCTGACCTACGTCGGCAGCCGCTACTCGCTCGGCAGCCGGTATTCCCCTTCCAGGACGAACTGACGGCAACGAGGCGAATGCGTGGCCGATGGCGGTAGGCTGATGGGTCGGATCGACAGGAAATTTGTGTCGGCTCAACTTGTATATGCATGTATGTATTTTAGCCTTGACATCCGCTCCCGCTGACGCTGAAATATCCCTGCACTTCACCATGAAGTGGTGGGCGAGACGCCGAGGCACAGCGCCGCGAGAGCAGAAACCCGCAGTCTCACCAGACCGGATGCCTGGGTAAAAAAGCGGTCTGATCATCAAGGGGAACTAGAGATGATGCGTAACCTAGCAGGACAATTTCGCGCGCTCATGATGGTCGCCGCCATCGGGCTCGCTGCCGCCCCCGCAGCCCATGCGGCCGATGCGGCCATTCCCACGACGCCCGAGGCCGGATCGTTCAAGATCGGCATCGAGCCCTGGCTCGGCTATGGCCAGTGGCATGTCGCCGACGCCAAGGGCCTGTTCAAGGCAAACGGCCTGTCGGACGTCCAGATCGTCAATTTCTCCGAGGACAAGGACATCAACGCAGCGCTGGCCAGTGGCCAGCTCGACGCCGCCAACATCGCCACCCACACGGCGATGGGCATGGTTGCCGCTGGCCTGCCGGTGAAGATCGTGCTGCTGCTCGATGTTTCGATGACGGCCGACGCCATCATTGCCGGCAAGGACGTCACCTCCATCAAGGACCTCAAGGGCAAGCAGGTCGCCTTCGAGGAAGGCACGACGAGCGACATCCTGCTCAAATACGCGCTCGCCAAGAACGGCATGTCGATCGACGATGTGAAAGCCGTTCCGATGCCGGCGTCCGACGCCGGCGGCGCGCTGATCGCGGGTCAGGTGCCGGTCGCGGTCACCTACGAACCATACCTCACCGTCGCCATGGCGCAGAACAAGGACGTCGAGCTGCTGTTCACCGCCGGCGAGGATCCCGGCCTGATCAGCGACGTGCTGGTGGTGCGTGACGAGGTGATCAAGTCGCGGCCCGGGCAGGTGCTGGCCATGATCAAGAGTTGGGATGCCGCGCTCAAGGATTACAATGCCGACACACCCGGCGGCCGCGCCATCATCGCCAAGGCCGTCGGTTCCGACGTCAAGGATCTCAACACTGCTTTCGACGGCGTGCGCTACTATTCGCTCGCCGAAAACAAGACGGCGCTCACCGGTGATTTCACCACCAAGACCTTCGCCGATGTCGAAGCGGCCGCCAAGAACGCCAAGCTGCTGCAGGCAGATGTGACGCCGGAGCAGATGATCGAACCGTCCTTCGTCAAGGCAGCCGAATGACAAAGCCCGGATCGCGGTGGTAACGCAGATGTCCGCAGAGCCTCCCGCGAAAAACGGCTTGGCGCGCCCCGCGCCAAAGGTGGCCGCAAAACAAGCCATGCGCCGCCGATCCTCCGGGATCGGCGTGCCCATCGCCAGGTCGCGTTTCCTGATGATCGCGGTGACCGTCTTTGTCGGGCTTGGCCTCGCCTGGTGGGCGGCGACCGGGCTGGAATGGGTGAAGCCGATCTTCCTGCCGTCGCCCGGCAGCGTCGCGACCCAGATCGCCAAGCTCGCTACGGACGGCACGCTGTGGCTGGACCTCAGAGCCTCGGCGTACCGCATTTCAATCGGCTTCCTCATCGCTTCGGCCCTGTCGATCCCGATCGGCGTGCTGATAGGCAGTTTCCGCTCCTGGGAAGCGGCTATCGAGCCGCTGGTCGATTTCATCCGCTACATGCCGGTCGTCGCCTTCGTGCCGCTCTCTATCCTGTGGGCCGGCACCGGCGATACGCAGAAATTCCTGATCATCTTCATCGGCACCTTCTTCCAACAGGTGCTGATGATCATGGACAATGTGAAACGGGTCCCCACCGATTTCATCGGCCTTGGCCGTACACTCGGCCTGCCGGACCGCAAGATCCTGACGCGCATCGTCGTGCCCAGCGCCCTGCCGGGCATCTGGGATACGCTGCGGATCAGCCTCGGCTGGGCATGGACTTGGCTGGTGCTGGCGGAGCTTGTCGCGGCGACCTCCGGTCTGGGCTATCGCATCACGGTGTCGCAGCGCTATTTCCAGACCAACACCATCATCGGTTACATCCTGCTCCTCGGCGTGCTCGGCCTCATCACCGACCAGGTCATGAAGGCCCTGGAAAAGGTGCTCTTCCGGCAGGATGGCCATTCGCAATGAGGAGCCGCCGATGACTGTTCCCAAATTGCGCATCGCCGGTCTCGACAAGAGCTTCGGCACGGGCGAGCGGCGCACGGAAGTGCTGCGGGACATCAACCTCGATCTTGCCGACAATGAGTTCGTCTCGCTCGTCGGAACGTCGGGTTGCGGCAAGAGCACGCTGCTGTCGATCGTCGCCGGACTGCAGGATTTCGACGCCGGCGATCTCAGCATCGATGGCGCGCCGATCCTGCAGCCGGGCCTCGACCGTGGCGTCGTTTTCCAGTCCTACACGCTGCTGCCCTGGCTGACGGCGCGGCAGAACATCGAGTTCGCCCTCAAGGCGGCCGGTTACGATCGCGCCGCCTGCCGCGAGATCGCGCTCGAGCATCTCGACCTCGTCAAGCTGTCGCAGAGTGCCGACCGCTATCCGTCCGAACTCTCCGGCGGCATGAAGCAGCGCGTCGCCATTGCGCGTGCGTTGTCCTATCGGCCCAAGATGCTGCTGATGGACGAGCCGTTCGGCGCGCTCGATGCCTTGACCCGGCATCAGATGCAGGAGCTGCTGACCCAGATCTGGGAAGAGCACAGGCTGACGGTGTTGTTCGTCACGCACGATGTGGAGGAAGCGGTCTATCTCTCGGATCGGATCGTCGTCATGGGGATCGGTCCGGGACGCATCATGCAGACCTTCGACGTCGACATCGAGCGCCCGCGCCGGGAAGAGGTGATGGAAACCCCGGCCTTCATGGATTTGCAGCGCGGCGTGCACAAGGCGATCCGCGAGGCTTCCCGGCGCCCTGAAATGGCATAAGCAGAAAGTCGCACTCTTTCTTGCAGACGGCTCATCATCTGCCCTTCCCGAGAGATGGGTGACGGTTCCTTCCGGATAGATGGGTTACACTTTCGGCCCTTTGCAAGGAGAGCAAGGTGCCTTGGAAGGAGTGTAACGTGATGATGAGCGGCAGAATGGATTTTGGGTGGCTATCGGGGCGCGCCACGAAGCCGGCATAACCGGTTGCGCGGCCAACTGCCATGCCGGATCGGCGTCAGCTCGGCTTGAGGCGGGTGAAGAGAACGAGGTTGTAAGCCACGACCGAGGACCACGCCGGCCCTGTCGCAAATCGTGATTTCGCTCACTACACTGCGCTTTCGCGCCAATAATCAGGCGGTAAGGATCTCGAACTGCTCGGCAATTGAGGGGCATAGATTGTACGCAAACCTTGCCTGCCGTTTGCGCATCATGTGAACCATCTCGATACCGGACAGAATGACCTCTGCGCTCGCCTTCGATTTGAAGCCCGCATGGAGCGGATGCGGCGCTTGATGCGCCGGTGGTCCTGCTCGATCCGGTTATTGAGATACCTGCTCTTGCGGATTGGTTTCAGCGAGCACCGCGATCGATCCCGCAAACGGGTTCAGCATCGCAGGAAATGATCGCCTCGTGATTTGTCTGGCTACCGTCGATAACAATGCGATCCGGTCGACCGTGGCGCTCCAACGCCTTCCGGAGGAAGCGTTTTTCGGCCGCCAGGTCACGGTTACGCTGAAGAAGAATTCGACCGTGTCGCCGACGCTGTCGATGGCACGATAGAGGTACGTCCACTGGCCCCGAGCCGGTAACGGCACGCTTGCGCCGGTTGAAACACTCCAGCAGCGAGGGATCGACGTTGAGGCCGCGTTCGGCCATCATCTCTTCTAGATCGCGCAGGCTCAGAGGGCGACAAGGCCCGCAAGCTGGGTCTGCCGGTCCTGAAGTTCGAGGCGGGCGGCGCGTAAGCGCCGGCCCTGCCGGTCGCTAACGTCGGTCTTACCTTCAATCACCGAAACGATCTCCGGCCCTTGGTGGAAATCGAAGTACCGCTGGCTCTTTCTGTCTCAAGCCGGGATTCGCTAACCGGTCGCTTCAGCACCTCGGCCGGTTCACGACGTCGTTGGAGGATCGTTTTTCTTCTCAATGCCGACCCGAATGAAGGATTAATTCGTATGTTGCAGTTCCGTTCAAATTAGCCTAAGTCATATGAACTAAGTTCACCTTAGGAGCTACAAATGCACACCGTCAACATTCATGAGGCCAAGACGCAGCTTTCTCGCCTTGTCGAGAGGGCCGCAAAGGGCGAACCCTTCGTCATCGCCAAAGCGGGAAAGCCCATGGTGAAAGTCGTGCCGATCGACCATCCCACGGCTGGCGAGGTGCGTAGGGTCGGATTCCTGAACGGGCAGATCTCTGTGCCGGATGACTTCGATCGTATGGGTGGCGATGAAATCGAGAAGCTGTTCGGGAACGAGGCGTGAAGCTTCTACTCGACACTCATCTTCTCCTGTGGGCCGCAGGGGAGCCCGACCGACTGCCTATCGCTGCGCTTGCCTATATCAAGGACCCTCTGAACGAGTTGATGTTCAGCCCGGCCAGCCTATGGGAAATCGCCATCAAGCGTGGCCTGGGGCGTGACGACTTCAAGGTCGATCCACGTTTGCTCAGACGCGGTCTTCTGGACAACGGTTATGGCGAACTGCCAATCACCAGCGAGCACGCCATCGGGGTTGACGGGCTCCCGCCGATTCACAAGGACCCGTTTGACCGCATGCTGATCGCCCAGTCGATTGTGGAAGGCGTCACGCTTCTGACCGTGGATGAACTCGTGGCCAGATATCCTGGACCTATAAGACAACTCTGAACCACGTCCCCTTCGACGGTAGACGACTAGGGAACGTCGGATTGATGTCTACTCGAAGGACACCTAGCGCGTAGCCTCAACCGTTGGTGGCCAGTCGCAAGGTACCGCATCGCGTTCAAGTCGACTCAACGTGAGGTAAATCCGCCCTCCACCGACCTGCAAGCCGGACGGTAGGGCACCTGGAGCGCGACGCCAGGGCTCCGCGGAGGGGTCAGCTTATGGCCCGCCGATCGTGGCGGGGGACGCCAAAGTCGACCGATTTCGCGAAACTTCCGGTACGGAGGCGACGCCAGGCACGACACACACCGCAATGCCAGAACCTTCCAACCGCGCGATTTCCTCGCGACTATCGCCCAAAATCATGGGATCGCCTGATTTGAGCCAGACAACGCGCTTGCCGGCCCTGGCCAGCTTCACCATCAATTCGTCGACATCTTCCTGGCGGCAATCCGTTCGCCCGCCGTGCGTGCCGACCTGTATGCGCCCTGCCTCGCGTTGGCCGAGTTCGAGCACGTTGTGCGAGATCAGATCGTCGAACAGGATGATGTCGGCCGCCTGCAGCACCCGGATCGCTTTAACGGTGAGAAGCTCGGCATCGCCCGGGCCGGCTCCCACGAATGTGACCTGTCCACCCAGAAGATCGATGCCAGAGACGATCCTGGCGGCCTCGCCGAGAAGATCGCGCCTTGCGGTCGCCGATGGCGCGCCAGCGAAAGCACGGTCGACGAACCGCTCCCAGAAGACGCGTCTGGCTGTGCCTTCGGCAGGGCGGCGTTGGCGGCCTCGCGCACGCTTCGGGCCAACTCTGCCCATGCAGCGATGGATGCCGGCAGCTGTGTCTCGATGCGACGACGGATTGCCTGTGCCAGGATGGGTGCCGCTCCCGCCGTCGAGATGCCGACGACGGCCGGTGAGCGATTCACGATCGAACCGAATTGGAACTGGCAGAACCGAGGCCGGTCGATGACATTGACGGGAACACCCGCGGCGAGCCCGGCGCGCAGAAATGCCTGAGTCAGTTCGTCCGATGCGGCGTCGGCGACTGCTATGGCGGCATCCTCGAAGACGTCGGTGGCCCAGGTTCGGTCATGATAAACGAGAGACCCGTTTGCAATGCCACGGGCGAACAGCTCCACGAAGTCGGCGCATAATTCCTCCCTCGGCACGAAGACATGCACCTGTGCGCCCGCGGCAAGGAGCAAATCCGCTTTCCAAAGCGCCGCTTAGGAGCCGCCGGCGATCACCGCTCGCTTGCCGGCAAGATCAAGGAAAATCGGCAAACAAGTAGGGTCCCGACTGATGCCGATCGTGATACCCTGCCAAGCGGTTATAAATCACAGCAATATCAGCCCGTTATGCGAGCCCGCGCGGGGTCAACCTTCGATGCATATTCACACCGCCAGACCATAGCGCTGATTGCTGAGCGGCTGAAAGCCAGCCGAAAACCATGAACATTACGCGGATGGACTTGGCCGACGCGGGCAGCCCCGAGCGCCTCGTTCTTGAGATCCTGAAGCTCGAGCCGCAGCTGCCGATCCCGGTGCCCGTCGAGGAGTTGTGCCTGAGGCTGGACATCCACCAGATCGTTCCGCTCACGACGCAAGGCTATGAAGGCGGGCTTATTACCACGCCCGACAAGTTCAACGGATCGATTCTTTTTAACGAGGCAAGCCCAAGGGAGCGGCGGCGCTTCACCATTGCCCACGAACTCGGCCATTTCCTGATGCCGTCCCACGTGCCGTCGGCCGAAGGACGTTTTCTTTGCAAGCTCCAGGACATGCGGGAGCTGAAGGGCGGGGAATCGGACCGGCGCCTGAAAATGGAAGTCGAGGCCAATCGCTTTGCCTCGCAGATCCTGATGCCGCTACCGAAATTCCGGGTCGATGTTGCCGTGGGTAACGATCCCGACATTCGCCAGCTGTCGGCCATCGCCAAGAAGTACGACGAGGAGGCGGCCGGCCGCGCTTACGTGCGCTTTCGGGAAGAACCTGTCGCAATCGTGGTGACGCAGAACGGCAAGGTGCTGCGCGACTATCGCGACCCGCTCAAATTTCTAAAACTTTCAATCCCGTCCGGCGCGATGGTTCCCGCGCACTCGCTGCTGCAGCGCCGAAAGCATGAAATGGGCGTACCCAGTGAGATTGACGAGACCGACGCCGGTATGTGGCTCCATGGGGAGAGAGGTCGTCAACCCGCGCCACTCTATGAGCAGGTTCTTCTGCAACGGCAGGGCTTCGCGCTAAACATGCTCTCGCGGGACGCAGCCTCCGGCGATGACGAGGAGGCGGACGAAGAAGCGGAAATGACCTCGGCAGAGCGCCTCAAGCGCCGCCTGTATTCTGACCGGTAAAGCCGGCCTACCTACTCACTGCGTCCGCCGAGCAGATCCCCGAGCGCCTGCGCTTCTTGTAGGTAAGGTCGCGCTGGCGCTGAGAGCGGCGATCGGATGTGAGGTTCTATAGGCCCGAGGACGGATTCGAACTACAGCTCCCCGAAGCTACGCCGGCAACAAAACTCTCGAGTTTCTACAAACTCTCAGGGCCGGCATATGATCATTGCGCATCTTGGCACTTACCCCACCATACCGACCATCCGTCGCGCAGAGCCCAGCGCAAGCGTCCAGCCTAGCATGCCGTGACCCGCATTGATGTAGATGCCACGGATGCGGCGCGACGGCGCGATGATTGGTCGCGACGACGGTGTCATAGGCCGCTCGCCCGACCAACAAATCTCGTCATCTTGCAAGCCAAAAAGGTCAGGAAACACCTCGCAAGCTGCAGTACGCAACGTCTCGAAGCGGTCCGCGCCAAAGCCGGCGTCCGGTCGCTCGATATCGGCAAGACCTGCGACGCGCAATCGGTTGCCGATAGCCGCAAAGGCAAGCTTGCGCTTGGTGTCCGTTAAACTGACGCGAGGCGCTCCATGGGTAAAGGGGACGGTTAACGAATAGCCCCTCACGGGGCGGATCGACCGGACTTCAGGCAAATCGAGCACAAAGGTGCGGCTCAGAGGCCCGGCGGTGATGATTGCGGCCTCGGTGGAAAGTGGAGTGCTATCGCCGAATCTTAAAGCACAAAGCCTTCCCTGACGTTGTTCGAAGCCAGCCACCCGGCGACCAAACAGTGTCGAAACGCCATACCGATCCACAATATGTGCGGTGAGCTGGCGACAAAAGGCCGCCGCATCGCCGAGCGCATCGCCGGGCGTATAGACGGCGCCTGCAATCTCGCCCTGATATGTCTTCAAAGCAGGCTCCACCGTCTCGGCCTCGGCACGCGTCAGCAGCTTTTGGTTGAATCCGAGGGCCGTCTTTCGCTCGACAATTGGCCGAGCTGCAAAGAAGCCTGCCCGATTGGCGTAGAGATGGAGCTTCCCCGCGACGCGATAGTCGAACTCTATATCCGCCTCTGCCAGAAGAGCCTCCAGTTCCTGGCGTGATTCATTGGCAAGCTGCAAAATGGCGCCGGTGTTGCTCCACCAGCGGCTAGCAGACGAATTGGCCAGGAAACGGAGCCCCCAGATCAGGAAATCCGGGTCAAGTTGCCAGCGAATGCGAAACGCCGGATCGCGTTTGGCAACGATCGCTGGCAAGTGTTTCAGCAGCGCCGGTGAGGCCATTGCATCGCCATAGGCCCACGAAAGCTGAGCGGCGTTGCCAGCGCTTGCTCCCAGCCCCGGTTCGCGAGCCGCATCGATGAGCGTGACCCTGTGTCCGGCCCGAGCCAGAAGGTATGCGGACGCAACGCCTACGACGCCCGCTCCAACGACAGCCACATTTCTCATCTCAAAACGCCTCGGCGGCCAACGAGGCAGTCAACTCGATCTCCACGGGAACGCCTCGCGGCAGAGAGGCAACTCCGAGAGCCACGCGTGCGTGTTGCCAACGGTCGGGAAAAATCTCGCGGAGCAGATCCGAGGCCCCGTCAACCACCGCTCCGTGCTGGGTAAAATCGGGCGATGCCGCGACATATCCGGCCAGCCGGACGAAACTCGTCACCCGATCCAGCCGTCCCGCAATGCCTTCCAACTGGGCAAGGGCGTTGAGTAGCGCCCAACGCGCACATTCCCTGCCTTGCTCGACGGAAACAACCGTGCCCAGATGTCCCGTTCGAATGACCGCTCCATCCTTGAGGGGGACCTGCCCCGAAATCGTAACGATCGTCCCGTTGCGAATAGCGCCGACGAAGGCTCCTGGCGGAACTGCGGGTTCCGGCAGAGCGAGACCAAGCGCCAAAAGCCGTTGGCGCACCGCGCAAAGCTCTTCGCGAAGCGCTCCGGGCGCAATTCGCGGCCGCGCGTGTCGAGCGCTGAATTCGACGAAATTCCTAAGGATTGCCCGGTCGAATTCAGTCAGTCGGTATTCGGGATGCCATTGGATGCCAAGACAGAAGCCATCTGTCGTTCCCTCGAAAGCTTCGATAACGCCATCCGGCGCGCGCGCCGCGACCCGAAAGCGCCCCATACCCGTTAGCATATGGCGATGCAGGCTGTTGACCTGAGCCGTTGTTGAACCGGCCGCCCATCCGACAAGTTCGCTCTCAGGCTCCAGCAGGATGTCATGGGCCAGGCCGTCCGGCATGGCATTCGGCATGTGGTCGGTTGCCGGTATCCCGACGTCGGTCGGCAGAGCGGCGACGAATGTCCCGCCAAGATACTCGCCGATCAACTGCATGCCATGGCAAACGCCAAGCAGCGGCTTTTTAGCCTCGATTGCCATTCCAACAAGGGTTCGCTCAAATTCACGGCGCTGAGGCGCCACTTCCACACCGGGCAGGGCCCCGGTGATCAGAATACCGTCGGCCAAAGCTGCGGCAGAGATCATGGTTTCCAGATCAAAGGGAAGAATGAGAGGAATCCCGCCCGCCTCGGCAATGGCTTCGGCATAGTTTGCCCGTACCGTATATTCTCGCTCTGTCCAGGCACGCTCTCCCACGTTGATATCCGGTGTCATTAGAATAAGCGGCTTGTGGCCCCTCGCGCGCTCCGCGCGCTTCAATACGATCTCTGCAGTTTGGGTGTTCATAGGGCTTTTCTCTAACGACGATAGGTGAGCGCAACCGGCAAGCTGCCGCCGGCGAAAAGGAACGGTCATATGATCTGGAAGAAGCAAGTTCCGGTATCGACATACGACGACGATCAGATTGGCACGGCGAACGGGCTTGGAATTTTAAGGAATGGACTTTTTCTTTGAAAAATCGACACCTGACAGGTACACACTTTGACAAACGAGGGTTTGCCGTGACGTCCGAAGGCGATGCTTCACCAGCGCCGACCGATCCCGACTATGTTCGATGGCTCGACGGTCTGTGGGCGCAACGACTGCTGTCGTCGCGCGACCGCAAACCGGATCTTTCCGTCGGCATTCTGTTGTGGCCGACCTTTCCGATGATGTCGCTGACGGGCGTCGTGGAACCTCTCCGCCATGCGGCCGATTTCGCGGACAATTCGCGACCGCTGCACTGCAGGTGGTCAATCATGGGCAAGTTGGGACAGGCGTCAGTCGCAAGCTGCGGAATCCGCGTGCAGGCGGACGCACCGTACACCAATCCCACGGACTTCGACTACGTCGTCGTCATTGGTGGTCTTCTTCCACACCTGCGTGCGGCCCCCGCACAGCATCGCGACTATATCAAGGTCGCCGTCGCTGCTGGTGTGACCGTCATCGGGGTCTGCACAGGCGCTTTCGTGCTGGCGCAGGAAGGACTGCTTGCAGGGAAGAAGGCGGCGATCCATCCTTTTCACGCGGAAGATTTTCGCACGGCGTTCCCTCGCCTCTCTTTCTCGACGCGTGAGGATTTTGTCGTCGCGGACGGACAGGTCACGGTGCCGGGCGGGATCTCCATCCTGTCGCTGATGACGGAGCTCATCCGCACCCATTGCGGACCGGACCGGGCAGCAAAGGCCGTCCATCAGTTATCGCTGAGAGAGCAGAAAGGCATAGGCGCCTTCGATCACGAACGGGTCTCTCCGTTCCAACACGTCGGTGACACCCGCATCCAGCGCGCTGTGGTTCTCATCGAAAGCCGCAAGGGCCGCGATACCTCCCCTGAAGAAGCCGCAGCCGTTGTCGGTCTATCGCCACGCCAGTTCGCGCGGCTGTTTCGAGAGCATATCGGCATGACCCCGAAACGCTTCATTCTCGAAACCCGCCTGCGCTATGCACGTTTCCTGGTAGAAAACACCGCCATGCCGATCACCGCCATCGCGTTCGAAACAGGCTTTTCGGACTCAGCACATCTTGCGACGGCATTTGGCAAGAAGTACGGAAAGCCTCCCGGAAAGTTTCGGTGAAATCCCAGGGAATCAAGCGGCCTCGGTCGCGCGCACGAAACCCTTGCTCGCCGTCATGAGGTTACGCGTATAATCCTCCTTGACTGTTCCTGCGATCATTTCACAGGATGTCAGCTCCTCTACTACCTTTCCGGCCCGCATCACTGCCATGCGCTCACACATATGGGTCACCACGCCAAGATCATGGCCCACCATGATAAAGCTCAAGGCTCGTTCTTTTCGCACCTGCTCGAGGAGATTGAGCACCTCCGCTTGAACGGATGCGTCGAGCGCCGACGTAGGTTCATCCAGCAGCAGGATCTCCGGTTCGGGAATAAGAGCACGCGCGATGGCGATGCGCTGCCGCTGGCCGCCTGACATTTGATGCGGGAAGCGGAACCGAAAGGATGGGCCAAGCCCTACCTCGTCGAGCGCACGGCGTATACGAGGCTCTGTACCTTCGATACCGTGAACTACAAGCGGCTCCAGCAATATTCGATCGACCGTCTGGCGTGGATGCAGTGACCCGTAGGGGTCCTGGAACACCATTTGCACCTTTCGATAAAAGTCGCGCGAGCGCTTCGAGCCTGCAAGTGTCGCTCCGTCGACCCGGATCGTTCCTGAGCGCACCGGCGCAAGGCCGGCAATCGCGCGCAGTAAAGTCGATTTTCCTGAACCGGATTCTCCCACGAGACCGAAAGTTTCACCACGGGCGACGACGATATTGACGTTGTCGAGCGCGCGGTAATCCTCATAGGAGACGCTGATATTCTCGATGGTCAGAACGGATGTCATGCGGCCCACTCCGGTTGGCGGTTGAGAACCGGCAGCGGGTGGCGGCTCTCGCCGATTTTCGGCATGCACTCGAGAAGTCCCTGGGTATAGGGGTGCTTGGCGTTCGAAAGCTCCCCGGATGACAGCTCCTCCACGACGCGGCCCGCATACATCACAAGTACACGGTCACAGAAGGACGAGACCAGGCGAAGGTCGTGGGAGACGAAGATCAATCCCATGCCGCGGTCGGCCACGAGCTTGTCGAGGATCCCAAGCACCTCCAGTTGCACCGTGACATCGAGCGCCGAGGTCGGTTCGTCGGCGATCAGGAGTTCGGGGCCCGCGACCAGCATCATCGCGATCATCGCACGTTGTCCCATGCCGCCCGAGACCTCGTGCGGATAAAGCCCGAACACCCGTTCCGGATTGCGGATCTGCACCGCCTCCAGCATCTCCAAAGCCCGACGCTTCGCCTCTGTCGTCGTGACGGAGCTGTGTGTCCTCAGCGTTTCGCAAATCTGCCGTCCGATGGTCATGACCGGATTGAGCGAATATTTCGGGTCCTGCAGCACCATGGCGATACGGCCGCCGCGCAATGCCCGCCGCTCGCGCGGTGTCGCGGTCATCAAGTCGATGCCCGAGAAGGCGAGCCGGTCCGCGGTGATACGGGCATGCGGCGGTGTCAGCCCCATGATCGCCCTGCCGGTCTGCGACTTGCCGGAGCCACTCTCACCGACGATGCCTAGACGTTCGCGACCCAGCGTGAAGGACACGCCACGTACTGCCTCAACAAGCCCCGTCCGGGTCGGATAATGCACTTTGAGGTCGGTGACTGTCAAAAGCGGGCTCATCGGCCGGCCTCCCTTGGATCAAGTGCGTCGCGCAGCCCATCGCCGAGCAGGTTGAAGCCGAGGCTGACGGTGAGGATGGCAATGCCGGGCATGGTGGCGACCCACCACTGATCAAGTATGAAGCGGCGTCCGGACGCGATCATCGCACCCCATTCCGGCATCGGCGGTTGGGCGCCGAGACCGAGAAATCCAAGACCAGCGGCGGTCAGGATGATACCGGCCATGTCCAGCGTGACACGGACGATCAGCGAGGAAAGGCACATGGGCATGACGTGGCGCAGTACGATCCGCCATGGTGAGGCGCCCATCAACGCAACGGCGGCGATATAGTCCGAATTGCGTACGCCCAGCGTTTCCGCACGCGCAATCCGCGCATAGGCCGGCCAGGATGTGAGGGCGATGGCGAGCACTGCATTTTCGATCCCCGGCCCAAGCGCCGCTACGAACGCCATGGCCAACACGAGTTTCGGAAAGGCGAGGAAGATATCGGTGATCCGCATCAGCACGGCATCCACCCAGCCGCCCGCATAGCCCGCGACGGTGCCGACAAGAAGGCCGAGCGGTGCAGCGATAATCGCCACGAGCGTGACGACTGCAAGCGTCAGCCGGGACCCGTGGATCAGTCTTGAGAGAATGTCGCGGCCCTGATCGTCTGTGCCAAGCAGATAGCTGCCCGTTCCAGGTGGTAACAAGCGAGCCCCGGCCAGATCGCCGAAGACCGGCGAATGTGGCGCTATGACATCGGCGAAGATCGCCACCAGCACCAAAGCCATGATAATGCCAAGGCCCGCAAGTGCCAGACCGTTGGCGGAGAAGCGCAACCACATCATGTAGGCGCGACCGAGGCTGGCCTGCATACGCGAAGCCGGCTGATTGCTTAAGAGGTAAGCCCGGCGGCCGAGAGGTTGAGTATCGATCGTCATGGTCATCGCGCACGGGTCCTGGGATCGAGGGTCCGGTAAAGCAGGTCAGACAGGATGTTGAGGGCGATGAAGACGGCACCGATGACAATCGTGCCGCCTAGCACGGCATTCATGTCGGCATTTTGGAGCGAGTTGGTGATGTAGAGGCCGAGGCCCGGCCAGGAAAACACCGTTTCCGTCAGCACAGACCCTTCGAGAAGTCCGGCGTAGGAGAGCGCAATCACCGTAACCAACGGGACGGCTGCGTTTCTGAGCGCATGTCTCCAGATGATCCGCGTTTCCGAGAGCCCCTTGGCGCGGGCGGCAATCACATATTCCTGGCCAAGTTCGTTCAGCATGAAAGAGCGGGTCATGCGGCTGATATAGGCGAGCGAGAAATAACCGAGCAGGCTGGCAGGCAGCGCGAGATGCCGGAATACGTCCCAGGCGACATCCCATTGGCGCTGCAGAAAAGCGTCCAAAAGAAAGAGCCCGGTGATCGGCGTGAAGGTATATTCGTAGACAATGTCGATCCGGCCGGGAAAGGCGACCCAGTGGAGGCGGGCATAGAAGAGCAGAAGTCCCAGCAAGGCGAGCCAGAAGATCGGGATCGAGTATCCGGCGAGCCCAACAAGTCGAACGAGTTGGTCGGCGAACGATCCCCGCTTGACGGCAGCCAGAATTCCAAGGGGAACGCCTAGCACCGTGCCGATCAGTGTTCCGAAGGTTGCAAGCTCAAGCGTCGCTGGAAAAACATGGGCGATATCCGCCATGACCGGATTGGTGGTCAGTACCGACGTGCCGAAATCGCCTGAGAGAATCTGGCGAACATAGATCAAGAACTGATGCCAGAGGGGCAGGTTCAGCCCCATCTGTTCGCGGACCCGCTCAATCGCCGAGGCCTGGGCCCGGTCGCCGAGAACGGCAAGGACGGGATCCACCGGCACAACGCGGCCGATGAAGAAGGTAACTGCCAGAAGCCCCATATAGGTGGTGGCGATGACCGCCAGGAAACTGGCGACGCCGTAAATCCCGCTCATCGTCCGGGCGCGCCTGCGCCCGGCTCTCCATGCCGTGTCGGTCATTGCCATCGGATCGTCCTTCCTAGTCAGTCTTTGGAGACTGGAGCGAGGAAGTTTGAATCGAAGGTCGGACCGAGCTTGAAGCCTTTCAGTTTAGCGGATGTGCCGGCCACTTCGGTCTGCTGGAAGATATTGATGAACGGACCATCGTCCAGAACCTTCTTCTGCAGGTCCTGATAGATCGCCGCCCGTTTGACAGCATCGTTTTCCAGGAGGGCGCGGTCTGTTTCGGCCGTCAACGGCGGCACGTCCCAGGCATTGCGCCAGGCCAAGGTCTTCGAGGCGCCCTGATCGGAATTGTCAGGATTGACGGTGAAGGTCTGGGCGTTGGAATGCGGGTCCCAATAGTCCGATCCCCACTGGCCGATGTAGATGTCGTGGTTGCGGGCGCGGTACTTGGTCAAGGTCTGCTTTCCATCACCCGGAATGATTTCGACCTTGACGCTGGCCTGGGCGGCCGACTGCTGGAAGGCTTCTGCGACCCCGCTCACTGGCTGAGCGCTGCGCACGTCCATGGTGACCGTGAAGCCGTTTGCGAGGCCTGCCTTGGCAAGCAGCTCCTTCGCCTTGGCGACATCGAACGTATAGGGGTTCTCGTCGAGTGTGCCGAGCTGGCCCTTCGGCAGGAAGGTCTGGTGGATCTCGCCTATGCCCTTGATCAGCGTCTTGCCGATCGCGGCATAGTCGACGAGGTATTTGAGGGCTTCGCGGACTTCCGGCTTGGCGAGATTGGCGTTCTTCTGGTTGAGGCTGATGTAGTAGACGGTGCCCTTCGCCGCGCTATAGACGGCCAGCGCCTTATTGGCGGAAATTGCATCGATGTCGCCCGGTTCAAGATTGCGCGCGACGTCGATATCGCCGGCCTCCAGAGCCAGCCGTTGACCGCTGCTTTCCTTCATATGGCGGAAAATCACGCGGGCGAGCTTTGCCTTTTCTCCGTGGAACTTGTCGTTACGCTCCAGAACGACTGCCTCATTGGCCTTCCAGGCTTTCAGGACGAAGGGGCCGGAGCCAGCGTAGTTCGTCTTCAGCCAGCCGTTGCCGAAGTCCGTGTCGTATTTGTAGTCGCTGGTCGGCGTAACGGCTTTGGCGTGTGCCATCAGCAGCTTCATGTCGACGGCCGAGATTGGGCTTGCGGCCATGACGTTCAGCACGAAGCTCGGCGCGTAGGGCTTGTCAACGGTGAGCGAAAAGGTCGTGGGATCGATCGCCCTGGCCTTCTGGGTGACGTTGTTGCCGTCAAGCCCGAGTTGGTCGATCAGGAAGGCAGGGCTTTTGTCGAGCTTGACCATTCGTTCGAACGACCAGGCAATGTCTTCAGCGGTGATGGGGTCGCCCGAAGCGAAAACGAGGCCAGGCTTGAGCTTGAATGCATAGGTCAGACCATCGGGCGAGACAGTCCAGCTTTCGGCGAGGTCGCCAACCACCTTCGTAGTGTCGTTGAGATCGAGTCGAACCAGCGTATCGTAAGTGTTGCTGATGACCTCACCTGCGCTCAGCTCGAAGGACTCCGCCGGATCAAGGCTGATGATATCGTCTATCGCGAAGGCCTCGACTAAAGTGTCGGGGGGCGTCCCGGCAAGAGCGGGAGAATTAGCGGCCAGCATTACAAGGCCCGTCCCAGCAGCGAGCGCCAGGAGTGTCTTCTGGGTACGGTTATCCATTTTCAGTCCCCTTCTTTTGGTTTGATGAATGCTTTGAGGTGTTCACTCTTGTTCGTGCCAGGCATCGGCCAGCACACGAAGCCAGTTGTCCTTGCAGATCTTGTCGAGTTCTCTGTCATCGTATCCGGCGTCCCGTAGAGCAGAGACGAGGTTCTGTGTTCCGGCCGCGTCGCAAATACCCTCCGGGATGGTCGCGCCGTCGAAATCCGACCCGAGGCCGACGCAGTCGATCCCCATCCGATTGACGAGATAATCGATATGACGGACCATGTCCGAGAGCGGGGTCGCGGCGTTTTCCTGTCCGTCCGGCCGCACCATCGTCGTGGCGAAGTTTAGTCCGACGACGCCCTGGCTTTCGCGGATCGCATCGAGTTGGCGGTCGGTCAAGTTTCGCGCCACGGGCGTCAGCGCATGCGCATTGGAATGGCTTGCGATCAACGGTTTGCTGGTCGTCCTCGCAACATCCCAGAAGCCCTTCTCGGCGATGTGGGCCAGATCGATGGCGATGCCTAGCCTGTTGCATTCTCGAACAAGCGAGAAGCCCGCTTCCGTCAGGCCCGGAGCCGTGTCGGGCGACTTCGGATACGCAAACGGTACGCCATGACCGAAGATGTTGTGGCGGCTCCAAACCAGTCCCAATGATCTGAGACCCGCGGCGTGGAATGTTTCAAGCTCTGCTAAATCGGAACCAATCGGCTCGCAGCCCTCCATGTGCAAAACCGCTGCAAATACCTTCGCTTCGATCGCTCCACGGATATCGGCGGTCGAGCGGCATATCTTCCAAGCCTCGGCCTGATCGAGCCGGAACGCGATGGCAGCGATTTCCCGCGCCTCAAGGAGAGCCTGGCCGAGGCTCACCGTGTCTGAAAGTGGCGTGTCATAATGTCCGTTTGTATCCGGAGTCTTCAGTACCAGGTCCCCGGATGGAACGAAGATGGCGCAAAGCCCTCCCGCTAAACCGCCCGCCCGAGACCGCGGCAGGTCCAAATGTCCATCATTGATACCACAGCGAAACTCGGCGACCGGATCATTGCCCTTGCAGGCATTCCTCCAAAGCCGCAGCAGGACATCATTGTGTCCGTCGAATACCCTGTGCATCTTACCAACGCGCCTGTTGGTTGGACGCAAATCTGAGTTTACCGCATAATCCCATTATCTATCTCCGCTGCCTGGAGCGGTAGAAGCACTTCGCTACCAACCGCTTCATTGATCGGAAATATGGCCTTGGAATTGAGGATCTGATTTTAGAATTCGGACATTTTCTTTGACTTTTCGACGCCTGCTTTTGAAGAATGGATATGTTGGCAAGTGCGGCGCGCCGCAGTCACCTTAGTAACTCCCGTGGACAGATAACGGGGCCTTAGAGTTTCGGTCGTTACCCATGGCGTGGGGTAGCTCTTACGTCCACGATTGTTCCTGAGTTGGCCGGATAGAGCATGTTAGATGGTGTCGTCTATGGTCGTGACCGCCAACGTTCCACATATGGAGTCTCGGCCCCAAGGATTCGCCGAATTCGCTGGCAGTCCAGTTGGCTCTGTCGCAAATTGTAATTTTGGCCATGACACGGCGCTTCGCGCCGCTTATCAGGCTGCGAGGATTTCGAATTGCTCGGCGATTGACGGACGCGAATTATAAGCAAACCTCGCCTGTCGCTTGCGCATCATGTGAACCATCTCGATGCCCGAGAGGATAATTTCGGCAGTCGTCGTTGACTTGAAGCCGAGCATGGAGCGGACCCGGCGCTTGATGCGCCAATGGTCCTGCTCGATCCGGTTGTTGAGATACTTGCTCTTGCGAATGAGGATCGGCTTCAGTGAGCGTCGCGATCGATCGCCCAAGCGGTTGGCATCGCAGGAAACGATCGCCTCGTGATCGGTCTGGCTGCCGTCGATGACGATGCGATCCGGCCTGCCATGGCACGCAAGCGCCTGTCGAAGGAAGCGCTTTGCTGCCGGCAGATCACGGTGTTCGCTGAAGAAGAACTCGACCGTGTCGCCGGCGCCGTCGATGGCACGATAGAGATACAGCCATTGGCCGCGAACCTTGATCTACGTTTCGTCCATATGCCACTTGCCGGTGACGGTCCGCTTGCGCCGGTTGAAGCGCTCTGACCTGCCACTGAACTGTCATCCAGCTGCGATTAGAGCCTCGACCGTTTTTGTTACGCCTTGTGGCGCGGGTTGAGCAACCGGCGGAGGCGCGGAGCCTTCCATCAGCACAGCGTCGGAGCCGGTTGCGGTGATGACCTCGGCATAGGCTGCCGGGGTCTGATAGCCGAGCGAGGAATGCGGCCTCGCGGTGTTGAAGTCCTCCTTCCATTCGGCGATGGCGCTTCGGGCGTGGTCGAGACCGAAGAACAGGCTCTCATTCAAAAGCTCATCGCGCATCCGGCCGTTGAAACTCTCGACATAGCCGTTCTGCATTGGCTTGCCTGGCGCGATGTAGTGCCATTCGATTCTGTGATCCTTCGACCAGGCGAGGATGGCGTTCGAGGTGAACTCGGTGCCGTGGTCGGAGGCGATCATGGCCGGCTTGCCGCTTGTGGATCGGCGCGACATTCTGCAAGCGACAATCCCTGCTGGCGCTCGCATCCAATTCAGCGAGGCATTGCCGGGAGACGCAAAAGCGATCTTTCATTTGATCGACCAAGCCGGGCTGGAGGGTATGGTTTCGAAGCGCAACGACAGCGTTTACCGAAGCGGCAATTCGACTGCCTGGCTAAAGACGAAGAGCTTACACCGTGGATGAATATTTTGCTTGGGCGTCGAGCGCGAACCCGGCAAACCAGCCTTCGGCCTGATGGCAGATCGCAGCACGGGCCCATATGTCGGCGCGGCCTTCATCACCTTGAACCGCGAGATGCGCGAGCGCCTTTGGCAACGGGTCCAAGAGCATGCCGGCACTGCTCTCAAGGGCATGAACCGACCGGCGACACAATGGGTTAGGCCGGGTCTCACCGGTCGCGTGAAGCATCTACGTGGTGAGGAAGATTTGCACCACGCTTCGTTGCAGGATTTCAGGGAGGCGTAGACTGATGGCTGCCAACTGGACGTTCTGATCGATGCTACGCCGTCGTGCTGGCGCGGCTTGGCCTTGCACATGAATCTGGCATCTGGCACCTCTTCGTCAAGAGTCTGCCAATATACCGGGCAGATTTCACCAGGGACGTTCCGTCTTGGCGCACCCAACTTGGCATTCAATTTGCATAGTTTGAAATTGCCGGCTCCGGCGGGGGCAGCTGGTAACCGCCCCCTAGTACGGGACGTGGGCTCGCTGAGCGAGGATAAGGGGCACTCAGCGCACAGCGAGCCTCATCTGTTGGCTGGCCTTCCTTGGTCGCCCTGCTGGCGTTGGCGTGGCCGTTCCAGGTTGGCTTGTCCATAAACCGGCTGGCGTTGTCGTACAAGTAGGGGAACCTAATATGCGCTGCGCGCTTATCGGAAATGAGCTCTCGCGGCACGAATTTTCTGCATCAATGGATCGCCAACAACGTCCCCGCGACCGTCAGCGCCGACGTTATTTCGGTTGCCGAACTCGCGCATAAGCTCTTTGCCGATGCAAAGGCCGTGGGCATTAGTAGCGTCGAGATCGAGGAAGACACCGGGAGCATCTATGAGACGATCCTTAACGCCATTGTCCACCACGACGCCGGTATTTAGAATGCGGTTTTGAGAGGAACCTTTGCCGACCCGACTGCGAACATATCGTCTGCAAATCATGCTCAGCACCGAAGAGCTTGCCGTTCTGGATGCGTGGCGGTTTGAGAAAAGAATGATGAACCGATCCAGGCGGTGCGGGAGTTGTTCCAACGCGGCCTGAGGGCGGCGGAACATGAGGTCGATCGAGCCGCGCGTTCGGCTGAGTACGGGGTTTTGAAACCGCCAGGGGAGAGGTGACGGGGCGGCCTGAGGTAGCCCCAGATAGATCGATGATCCAATGGCAAAGAACTGGCGTTCCAATCGCTGATCGATGGAAAGGATGGACGTGACCAATTGTTAGAAATCTCGTCATGCATTCGGACACCTCAAAAAACGTCTCTGGCCACCGCCAGGTAAGATTGGACATATCTCCATGTCACCGCCTGGTCCTGGCGATCTCATTTCTCGCAACAAGCCCGCCGCTTTCAGCGGTGGCGCCATCATTGGCGCGCTTGGAGGCCTGATCGGTCTCGGAGGCGCCGAGTTCCGGCTGCCACTTCTCATCGGTATGTTCCGTTTTGCTGCTTTGGAGGCCGTAATTCTGAACAAGGCCATGAGCTTGGTTGTAGTTGCCACGGCTCTCCCGTTTCGTGCAGGGTCGGTGCCGTTCAGCGCCATCGCGGCAAATTGGCCGATTGTCGTCAATCTGTTGGCCGGCAGTCTGATCGGTGCCTGGTTCGGGGCAGGGTGGGCGACACGCCTCAAATCCGAAACCCTGTACAAGGTTATCGCGGTGCTGCTGATCGTCATCGCCGTGGTCCTGGTAGTGGGGCACGATGCGGCCGCGGGCCAGCCTGTTCTGGTTGGCACCGCGCAACTCGTCGCGGGTGTCATTGCCGGTTTCATCATTGGTATTGTCGCGTCGCTGCTCGGCGTTGCCGGGGGCGAGTTGCTGATCCCGACGCTCGTCCTGTTGTTCGGAGCCGATATCAAATTGGCGGGGAGCCTGTCGCTCGCGGTGAGTCTACCGACCATGCTGGTAGGGTTCACCCGCTACAGCCGCGACCAGAGTTTTTCCGTCATTGGCCGCAATCGCGGCTTCCTGCTGGTGATGGCAGCCGGCTCCATCGTCGGGACGTTCATCGGTGGGCGGCTGCTCGGTTTCGTACCCAACGCGCTTCTGCTGCCCGCGCTCGCGGTCATCTTGCTGATTTCAGCCGTGAAGGTCTGGCGTCACCGCTGACCAGTTTCTTATTTCGACAGATCTCGAAATTTAGTTGACTGCGATCGAATCCGCGCCTACACGTATTTCGATGAAACTCGAACAAGCAGCATCCCAACTCGAAAGCCTCGGCAACCCGACGCGGCTTCAGCTTTACCGCATTTTGGTAAGGGCAGGGGACGAAGGGCTTCCTGTCGGCAGCATCCAGGAGAAACTCGAGATCCCCTCCTCGACACTGTCGCATCACCTCAAGCGACTGGTCGATACAGGCCTCGTGACCCAGGAACGCCAGGCAACGACGCTGATCTGCCGCGCCAACTATCCCAGCATGAATGCGTTGATCGGCTATTTGGCTGACGAGTGCTGTGCCGACGCAAAATGTGCGCCGTCGGCCAGCGCAGTTGTCGCCTGAATTTTTTGCCGGAATAATTCGAAGATACTGGAAAGAGCGAACAAATGAACGACATCGCAAGTCTCCCGGTGGCCGTCATCGGCGCCGGTCCCGTCGGCCTCGCGGCGGCCGCCCAGCTGATCAACCGCGGACTGAAGGTAAAGGTTTACGAGTCCGGGGCGCACGTAGGGTCGAATCTCTCGGACTGGGGGCATGTTCGCGTTTTCACGCCGTGGCGCTATTGCGTCGATGCGGTCGCCCGCCATCTGCTCGAGGGCCATGGCTGGAACATGCCCGAGCTCGAGGCCTTTCCCACCGCCGATGAGATCGTCGACCAATATATCGGCCCGCTCGCGCGGCTTCCGGAACTGGCACCGTCCATCGAAACCATTGCCCGCGTCGTCGCTGTGTCCCGCTGGGGTGCCGACAAGGTCGTCAGCAAGGGACGTGAACAGCGGCCCTTCATGCTGATGGTTGAAACCGCGACCGGCATGCGCCGGGATACGGCCCGCGCCGTCATCGACGCGTCAGGCACATGGCAAACACCGAACCCGCTAGGCGCAGGCGGCTTGTCCGCTGAAGGCGAAAGCGAGTTCGGCGACCGGATCGCGTACGGCATACCCGATGTCCTCGGTCGTGATCGCCACCTCTATGCGGGCCGTACGACGCTCGTGGCCGGGGCCGGTCATTCCGCTGCCAATGCCCTGCTGGAACTTGCCAAGCTGTCAGAGAGCGCTCCGGGGACCTCTGCAATCTGGACGACGCGCAGCACCGACCTGGTCCGGATCTATGGTGGCGGCGACGCTGACGCGTTGCCTGCACGCGGCGAACTCGGCTCCGAAGTCAGGGACCTTGCCGAAAGCGGCCGCGTCCGCCTTATCACTGGCTTTGCCACGACAGCCATCCGTGAGGTTGACGGTCGTCTGCTTGTGGACGGGCAAACCAAAGACGGTCTTCAAACCATCGGTCCCGTCGACAGAATTATCGCGGCCACGGGCCAGCGCCCGGACCTCGCCCTGACCCGGGAGCTGCGGCTCGACCTCGATCCATGGCTTGAAAGCGTGAAAGCGCTCGGTCCGCTCATCGATCCTAACGAGCACTCATGCGGGGACGTCCCCCCGCATGGCCACCGCGAGCTTAGCCATCCGGAACCGGGCTTCTATACGGTCGGAATCAAAAGCTACGGCCGGGCGCCGACGTTCCTGTTGCTGACGGGCTACGAGCAGGTCCGCTCCGTCGCTGCGGCGATCGCCGGTGACATGGCGGCGGCCGACGCGGTGCAGCTGGTTTTGCCGGAGACCGGAGTTTGCACGGTGCCGGCATCGTTTTTCGGATCAGCCGAAGGCTGCTGCGGTGGCCCGGCGCCTGTGGCCGTTGACGCCTGCTGTGTTGCCGACGCGCAAGCCAAGGAGAAAGGGAAGGCTGGCTGCGGCTGCAGCGCCGCAGCATGACCGCTGCGCCCCTGTCGGCCGCCGTCGTGCGTGGTCGTCGCACGATCATCACGACGCTTGGCGTGACACAGATCATGGCGTGGGGATCGTCTTACTATCTCCCCGCTGTCATCGCGCCGGCGGTCGCCGCGGACACAGGATGGCCTCTGGCTTGGGTCGTCGGAGGCCTGTCTCTAGGATTGCTCACGGCGGGAATAATCTCGCCGCATGTCGGGTCTTCGATCGAGCGACACGGTGGCCGCAACGTTCTGGCATTCAGCGCGGGATGCATCGGACTTGGCCAGGTCGGACTTGCGGTCGCCCCCAATCTGGCCGCCTACATCATCGCGTGGCTGGCAATCGGCCTCGGCATGGGGGCGGGGCTCTATGACGCTGCCTTCGGAACCCTTGGCCGGCTCTACGGCCATGGGGCGCGGTCTGCCATCACGACGCTCACCCTGTTCGGGGGCTTTGCGAGCACGATCTGCTGGCCGATCTCGGCCTTTTTGCTGGGGGAGATCGGATGGCGCGGCACGTGCCTGGCCTACGCCGCAGCCCAGCTCTGCCTTGCCTTGCCGCTTTACCTCGTGATCTTGCCTCTCGGCCTGCCGCAACCGGCTGTCAAAGCCACGTCGCATGGGGCAGCGAGGCCGGCCCTGCAAACCGGCTCCAATCTCCCGATTATGGTCGTCCTCGCCGCAACCCTGACGCTTGCAGCGGTGATCTCTTCGACCCTGTCGGTGCATTTGCTGACGATACTGCAGAAGGGCGGCATGACGCTTGCTGCAGCCGTGGGGCTTGGAGCACTCGTCGGTCCCTCCCAGGTGGCCGCGCGGACAATCGAGATGGTGATCGCACGCTTCCATCACCCGATTTGGACCAAGTTCGCGTCGGTGGCCTTCGTCGCGATTGGCGTTTCGGCGCACTGGCTCGGCATGCCGATCGTCCCGTTGGCACTCGCGTTCTACGGGGCGGGCATCGGACTCGAATCCATCGCGCGTGGCACGATACCGCTCGCGATGTTCGGCTCTAATGGCTACGCCAAGCTGATGGGTCGCCTTGCCATGCCGAGCCTGGTTGCTCAGGCGGCGGCGCCGTCCGTTGGCGCATTACTGCTGGAGCGCTTCGGGGCCCATGGAATGCTGGCGTTCCTTTCCGGGCTGGCGCTGGTCAACGTCGCACTGGCATGCGGCCTTGGCTGGCTGCTCGTCCGCCGACGGACGTTTGAGGTCCAGGCCAACTAGGATCACGTCTCCCCCCAGATATTCCGGCCAGGCCTAGTCTATGCCCAAGCCTAGGTATCGGGCATTCCACTAAGAGTATCGTTTGTCTCGTGTCGGTGACTTGAACCTGCAGCGGCCAGGAGACGTCGAGGCTGAGGGCGGTAGGGCTGTCGTCGGCCGTTTCGGTGCATCGAAAAGGGCGATTCGAACACCAAACGACCTCTATTCGAGCTTCGTAGCTCCCTTCTTCGCAACGGAATTAGGCCATTTCGTCCCAGGGCAAGCCTGCCCAAAGTCTGAAGGTCAGCGAAATTCGCCGTACTAAAATTGCCCGGCCGATCTTCAAAATAGTACGGCGTCAGCTCCATAAGTAATTGAAATTGCTGGTGATCCCGACAGGAATCGAACCTGTGACCTACAGATTAGGAATCTGCCGCTCTATCCTACTGAGCTACGGGACCACGCGGCCAGACACATAGCCGCTTCGGATCGTTTCGCCAAGAGGCTGGCCGAACGCAATTCGGCCAGCCCTTTGCGCGACAGGCATCAGACGGCGAGTGCTGTTTCCGCCAGTCTCACCCAATAGCTCATGCCGTGCGGGATGACCTCGTCGTTGAAGTCGTAGGCCGGGTGGTGGAGACCGGCGGTGTCGCCATTGCCGATGAAGATGAAGGCGCCGGGGCGGGCTTCCAGCATGTAGGAGAAATCCTCGCCGCCCATCACCGGCTGGATGCCACGGTGGACATGGGCATCGCCGGCGACACCAGCCGCGACATCGCTGGCAAACACCGTCTCTTCCGCGTGGTTGAAGGTGACGGGGTAATTCGCCTGATAGTCGACCTCGATCTTGGCGCCGAACGCGGTCGCCAGCCCGTCGCAGATGGTGCGGATGCGCTCCTCGGACTTTTTGGCGATTTCCTTGCGCAAGGTGCGCACGGTGCCGGCGATTTCCGCCGTTTCCGGGATGATGTTATAGGCATCGCCGGCGTGGAATTTGGTCACCGACACCACCACGGCCTCGACCGGATCGGTGCTGCGCGAGGCGATCGTCTGCAACGCGCCGACCAGCTGGCTGGTGATGACGATCGGGTCGATCGTGCCGTGCGGCATTGCCGCATGGCCGCCCTTGCCGCGCACGGTGATGGTGAACTCGGCCGTCGCCGCCATGATCGGGCCCGGACGGATGGCGAACTGCCCGACAGGCAGGCCCGGCATGTTGTGCATGCCGAACACCCTGGAGATGTCGAAACGTTCCATCATGCCGTCCTTGACCATCTCGTTGCCGCCGCCACCACCTTCCTCGGCCGGCTGGAAGATCACCGCCACCGAGCCGGTGAAATTGCGCGTCTCGGCGAGATATTTCGCGGCACCCAAAAGCATCGCCGTGTGGCCGTCATGACCGCAGGCATGCATCTTGCCGGGGTTGGTCGAGGCATAGGGCTTGCCGGTGATCTCGTTGAGCGGCAGCGCGTCCATGTCGGCGCGCAGCCCTATGGTGGGGCCTTCGCCCTGGCGGCCGCGGATGATGCCAACGACGCCGGTCTTGCCGAGGCCGGTCACCACGTCGTCGCAACCGAAGGCTTTCAGCTTGTCGGTGACGAAGGCAGCGGTCTTGAAGACATCGAAGTTCAGTTCTGGCGTCTGGTGCAGATGCTGGCGCCAGCCGGCAACTTCGTCCTGCATTTCGGCGGCACGGTTCAGGATTGGCATGATGGTTCCATCTCGCTGTTGGGACAGGCGGGTGTTGTCCGCTGCCTTGCAATTGTGATCGTCAGGCACTTTGCCATGTTGGCGTCACATAGAGTAAATAGCACCGCAACGATGCAGTCCGGTTTTTGAGGGTCGGACTCATCATGCTGGCGGTCGCGTAACGAAATCTTACGGAGCCAGGGGCGACTACGGCAAGAGGCGATTTCGGATTTGATCATGCGGCACAGGCATTTCCTCAAACTATTCTCGGCTGGCGCAATCGCGCTGTCGGTCCTGGCCGGGTCGGCGCTGGCCAATCCGGTCGTTGTGTTCGACCTCAACAATGGCAAGATCCTGCAGCATCAGGACGCGTTCAAGCGCTGGTATCCGGCGTCGCTGAGCAAGCTGATGACCGCTTATGTGACCTTCCGGGCGATCGCGGCCGGCGAGGTCCAGCTTGATTCGCCGATCAAGGTGACCAAACACTCCGCCGCCGAGCCGCCAAGCAAGATGGGCTTCAAGCCGGGCTCGGTGATGCGGCTCGACAACGCGCTGAAGATGATGCTGGTCAAGTCGGCCAATGACATCGCCATGGCTGTCGGCGAGAATGTCGGCGGCTCGCAGGCAGCCTTCGCCGAACGGATGAACGCCGAGGCGACTCGCCTCGGCATGAACGGCACCCATTTCGTCAATCCGAACGGGCTCTATTCGCCGGACCAGTATACGACGGCGCGCGACCTCGCCGTGCTGGTGATGGCGATCCGGCGCGAATTTCCGCAATATGCGCCGTGGTTCTCGATCGAGGGTCTTGCGGTCGGCAAGAAGGCGATCCCGAACTACAATCTGCTGATCGGCCGGTACCCCGGCGCCGACGGCATGAAGACGGGCTTCGTCTGTCCCTCCGGCTTCAACATGATCGGCTCGGCGACCCGCAATGGGCGCACGCTGGTGGCGGTCGTGCTTGGCGAGAAGTCGGCAATCACCCGTGCCGAGGCCGCAGCGAAATTGCTCGACCAGGGTTTTGACACGCCCGCCGTGGGCTCGGCCACCGTCGCCACGCTGGCGCCCTACGGCGACACCGTCTCGCCCAACGACATGCAGGACGAGATCTGCAAGAAGAAGGCGCGGGCGGAGCAGTCCGAGGCACCGCCCGCCACCGCTGCCGCCAAGGATGTGCCGAAATCGCCCTACCAGGAAAAGCTCGACCATGTGCCGACGCTGGTTGCCGTCGGCCTCGGCGGCGCCACCGGTCCGGCGCCGAAGGCCATGCTCGACCAGGGCGGCCAGGAATATGCCGACGTGCCGATCCCGAGCTGGCGTCCCGACCAGCCGGCGCCGGCCGGCACGGGTCCGGTCGTTGCCGGTTCCGCCGCGCAAGGCGATCAGCCGGTCAAGGTTGCCAACTAGGCATGACCCCGAAAAGTGGCATCCGGTTTTCGCCAGAGATCATGCTCGAACAAACAGGCGGAGCCCGATGAGCAGCTTTCCGATCCCTGTTTCGGTGCTGACCGGTTTCCTCGGCGCCGGCAAGACGACACTGCTCAACCGGCTGTTGAAGGATCCGGCGCTGGCCGACACGGCGGTCATCATCAACGAGTTCGGTGAAGTGGCGATCGACCATCTTCTGGTCGAGCAGGCGTCCGACGGCATCATCCAGCTGTCGGATGGCTGCCTGTGCTGCACGGTTCGCGGCGAACTGGTCGACACGCTGGCCGACCTGGTCGACCGGCTGCAGACCGGCCGCATAGCCCGTCTGGCCCGCGTCATCGTCGAGACCACGGGTCTCGCCGACCCGGCGCCGGTGCTGCAGTCGATCATGGCGCATCCGGCGCTGGTCCAGGCCTTCCGGCTCGACGGCGTCATCACGCTGGTCGATGCGGTCAATGGCAATGCGACGCTCGACGCGCATGTCGAAGCGGTCAAGCAGGTGGCGGTTGCCGACCGCATCGTGCTCAGCAAAGCCGATCTGGTCACCGACCCGCATGAATTGGAAACGCTGCGGGTGCGCCTGCGGCAGATCAATCCGGGCGCCGATTTGCTTGATGCCGCCGACACGAAGACAGGCGTGGCGGCGCTGTTTGATTGCGGTCTCTACAATCCGGCGACCAAATCCGCCGATGTGCGGCGCTGGCTGGGCGAGGCGCATGATCATGATCATCATGACGGTCATGATCACGAGCATGACCACGGCCACCGCCACGATCAGCGCGTGCGCTCCTATTCGCTGGTCCATGACGGCCCGGTGCCGTTTTCGGCGATCGAGATGTTTCTCGACCTGTTGCGCTCGGCACATGGCGAGCATCTGCTGCGAATGAAGGGCGTCATCGAGCTCAGCGAAGACCCGTCGCGGCCATTGGTGATCCATGGCGTGCAGAAAATCCTGCATCCGCCTGTGCAATTGCCGTCCTGGCCGGATGGCCAGCGCGGCACGCGGCTGGTGCTGATCACGCTCGACATGCCGGAAGACTATGTGCGCCGGCTGTTCGCCGCCTTCACCAATCGGCCGTCGATCGACACGCCCGACCGCGCGGCGCTGCAAAACAATCCGCTGGCGATCGCCGGACGGTAAACTCTACGATTGCTGCTCGCCGCGCTCGACCAGAAAACGATGACCGCCTGACACCGCCGCCGTTTCGACAAGACGGTGGCCGCTGTCGGAACAAAATGCCGGGATGTCGATGACGGCGAGTGGATCGGTGGTCTCAAGCCAAAGCCTGCTGCCCGCTTGCATCCCGGCCAGCCGTTTCTTTGCTTTCAGCACAGGCAAGGGGCAGTTCAGCCCCTTGAGATCGTAGACGCTCGCACGCTTGGAGTCCTTGTTTTCAAGCATGTCGTTGCCCCAAATCCGCTACGCACTTTTGGGTGACATGCATCGGCGAAAACCTCAGCCGCCGAACATGCCGAGCAGCTTGTTCTTCAGCCTGGTGACCCTGCTCTCGTCGGCGCTTGCCGCTTGCGTTTCAGCTTCAGGCGCGGCCTCCGTGGGGGCTGCGATGGTGGCGGTGGCGACAGGTGCTTCCTTGGCTGCCTTGGCCGCCTCTTTTTGGGCCTTGGCCGCTTCCTTCTCGGCCAGGGCCTGCGCCTTGGCGGCTTCCTTGGCCTGCTTGGCGGCCTCTATGGCGGCCAGCCTCTGCTCCTCGGCCTTCTGCTTGGCGGCCTTTTCGGCGTCGAGTGCCGCCATCTTGCGGCCGGCCGGCGAATCGATGCGGCCCATGCGCGCCGTCTCGGTCACCGAGCCGTCGTTATTGAGCGACGGCGGGTCGATCGGCACGCGCTCGCCGCGCGCCCGGCGCTTGGACCAGTCGGAGACGATGCTGGCTTCCTTGATGCCGGCGATGGTTGGCTTCGGCGGGGGCACGCTGGCCTTGAGCGCGCCGTTGAACGCCGCGTCGTAGGTGCTCTGATAGGCGTTGTAGGCGCTCTTCAGCGAATCAGGCTGCGTGGTCGCCGGGCAGGCGCCGGTCGGATCAAATGTCTGGCCGTCGGCGGCAACCTGGTTGAAGACATAGCGCTTCTCGCAGACGTCGACCTTCGGCGGCACCTTGGTGACCTCGAAATTGTCGTAGCCAACCTTCAGCATCTTCCAGAACTCATAGTTCGGGTCGTTGCGGTAGCGCGCCATGTTGGCGGCGGTCATGCGGAACGGAAAAGCCTGGATCTGGAATTCGGTCTGGCCACCCTGAAAGGCGTCGCGGCCGAAGGCATAGATCTGCTCGATCTGCGCATCGGTCATCGAATAGCAGCCCGACGACGAACAGGCGCCGTGCACCATCAGATTGGCACCGGTGCGGCCATTGGCGCGGTCATAGGCGTTGGGAAAGCCGATGTTGAAGGACAGATGGTAGTTCGAGCGCGGGTTCATCTGCGCCGGACGCACCGTATAAAAACCTTCCGGCGCCTGGCGGTCACCTTCGGTGTATTTCGGTCCGAGCTTGCCCGACCATTTGCAGATGTCGTAGCTCGCCACCATGTCGTAGCGGCCGTTGGTCTTGGCCTTCCAGATTTCGAGCTTGCCCTCTTCCTTGAAGATGCGGGCCATCACTGACGAGGTGCGGACCATGCCCTTGGCCCTCATGTCGGCGAGGATCTTGTCGGGCAGCGGCTTGTTGGCCTCCGGGGCAAAATCCTTCATCGACGAATCGTTGCAGCCAGCAACGCCGAGGGCAGCGATCAGGATTCCGGTGCGGGCAAGCTTGGCGAACATGGCTACGGATATCGTCTTTTTCTCTGGCGCCAAGGCAATTCATGCCACGGCTACTGCACTGAACGTGTACGGACACTAAGCCCGTTAACCTTGAAAATTCCTTACCGCAAGTGCCGACGCGTCCCCTTGCGTCAGTCTCATTGAGCCGAATGCAGCGGCATTTTTGTGGCAAAAATGCTCCGCGCCGCCACATTGCGGTGGCGGGACATGGTTTAGAGGCTGCGACCCATTGCCAGGTATTTCTCGCGGCGCTGCTCGCGGAAGTCGGTATTGGCGCCGGAAAACTCCTTCATCGTCTTGGCGATGAGGTCGCCGGTCGCGGCAATCACGGTTTCGGCGCCACGATGCGCGCCGCCCAGCGGCTCGGGGATGATGGCGTCGATGATCTTCAGCTCCAGAAGATCCTGCGCGGTGATCTTCATGTTGGTCGCCGCGTCCTTCGATCTTGTCGTGTCGCGCCACAGGATCGAAGCGGCGCCCTCCGGCGAGATCACCGAATAGATGGCGTGTTCGAGCATGTAGACGCGGTTGGCGGTGGCAATCGCAATGGCGCCGCCCGAGCCGCCTTCGCCGATAACCACCGAGATCGACGGCACTTTCAGGCCAAGGCAGGCCGAGGTCGAGCGGGCAATCGCTTCCGCCTGGCCGCGTTCCTCCGCCCCGACGCCGGGATAGGCGCCTGCGGTGTCAACCAGCGTCAGCAGCGGGATATTGAAGCGGTCGGCGAGTTCCATCAGCCGCACCGCCTTGCGATAGCCTTCCGGTCGCACCGAGCCGAAATTGTGCTTCAGCCGGCTGGTCGTGTCGGAGCCCTTTTCCTGGCCGATGATGGCCACGGGCTCGCCGCGGAAGCGGGCGAAACCGCCGACGATCGCCTGGTCCTCGCCGAAATTGCGGTCACCGGCCAGCGGCGTGAAATCGTTGAACAGGCCCTTGATGTAGTCGACGCAATGCGGCCTGTCGGGATGGCGCGCCACCTGCACCTTCTGCCACGGCGTCAGCGCCTTGTAGGCGTCGCGCAGCGCATCGCGGGAGCGCTTCTCGAGACGGCTGATCTCGTCGCCGACATCGACCGCCTCGCCATTCTCGGCAAGCTTCTTCAGCTCGAGGATCTTGCCCTCGAGGTCCTGCACAGGCTTTTCGAAATCGAGGTAATTGTACATGCGTGAGCGGACCGATACGTCGGAAGGCGAGGAACGGCAGAACCCTGAAATCCAAGGCTCCGGGCGGTGGAATGTCGTCCTCACATAGCGATATGAGGCCTAGTCGGCAAGCGGATGATGATCGTTGACCAGCCGCACCAGCCGCTCTTCCAGCACATGCGTGTAAATCTGTGTCGTCGATATGTCGGCATGGCCGAGCAACTGCTGCACGGCCCTGAGATCGGCGCCGTTCTGCAGGAGATGGCTGGCGAAAGCATGGCGCAGCACATGCGGCGAGATCTTCGCCGAGGCGATGCCGGCCCTTGCCGCCAGTCCTTTCAGGTCGCGGGCAAAGACCTGGCGCGAGAGATAGCCGCTGTCCGAGGCGGCCGGAAACAGAAACGGACTGTCGGCGAAGGCCGGCACCTTGGCGCGGGCGGCAAGCCAGCTCCGCATCGCCGTACGCGCCTTGGTCGACAGCGGCACCATGCGCTCCTTGTCACCCTTGCCGCGCACCATGAAGAAGCGGTCGTCGCGCTGCGCCACCGTCACCGGCAGGCCGACCAGTTCGGAAACGCGCAGGCCGGTGGCATAAAGCACCTCGACCAGCGCATGCAGGCGCTGCGCCGCCAGCCACTCGCTGTTGCCAAGCGCGGCATCGTTGCCGAGCCTGGGATCGCCGGCCTCAAGTGCTGCGCGGTCGATCAGCCGGCCGGTGTCGGCCTCGCTCATCGTCTTCGGCAGCGGGCGGCCCTTTTTCGGGCTGTCCAGCGTGCCGGTCGGGTCATCTGCGCGTAGGCCCTCGGCGTAGAGGAATTTGAAGAACTGGCGGATCGCCGACAGTTTGCGCGCCTGCGACGTCGCGGCAAAGCCGCGCGCGGCGATGTCGTCCAGATAGGCGCGGATATCGGCGGCGGCGGCACTGGCAAGCGCGCCACCGATCGCGTCCGAAGCGTCTTCGAGGTCACGGCGATAGGAGGACAGCGTGTTCTCGGCGGCACCCCGCTCGGCGCTCATCATTTCCAGGAAGGCTTCGATGCGGGCGGCGCTGTTCATTCGGGGTTTTTCTTGGCGGGCTTTTTCTTGGCAGGGCTTTTCCTGGCAGCGATCAGCTTTTCTTGGGGTTGAGCTTTTCGGGAGGGATGCGCACGCTCATTTCAGCCTTCTTGGGCTCGACGAACATCACCAGCGCGAACATCGTACCATAGGCAATGCCGGCCAGAATCGCGAGGATCACGACAAAGCGAAACAGTGTCGGCATCAATTTTCGCCCGTCTTCTTGTTCTGCGTTTCCAAACCCTGTGCCCTTATGGGACGCCATTCCGGCCAATTCAAGGAAGAAGCTGAGGTTTGTGAGCACCTTCTGATGCAGTCCGGCCAGCCCATATCGGGCTCAGGCTGCTCGCCACGCTTGACGCAAACGGGCTTTTCATGTCGATACGCCGGCAAAGAGGACCCTCGAAGTATCTGATGAACGCGCTGCCAGTAAATCCTCCAGACGAGAACCACGCCGCGCTGCTTGGCCGGCTGGGCAGCCGTTCCGTCGTCTTTGTCGGGTTGATGGGCGCCGGCAAGACGGCGATCGGCCGCAAGGTGGCGACGATGCTGGCGCTGCCCTTCATCGACAGCGACCAGGAGATCGAAAGCGTCTCGCGCATGACCGTTCCGGAGCTGTTCGAGCGGTATGGCGAGACCGAGTTCAGGGCTCTGGAGCAACGCGTCATCCTGCGCGTGCTGGAGAACGGCCCGCAGGTGCTGTCGACCGGCGGCGGCGCCTTCATGAACGCGCAGACGCGCGAGGCCATCGCAGGCCATGGCGTGTCGGTGTGGCTGAAGGCCGAGATCGACCTTCTGATGGACCGCGTCTCCAAGAAGCAGAACCGCCCGCTCCTGAAAAGTGCCGACCCCCGCGCCGTGCTCGAGCGGCTGATGGGCGAGCGCTATCCGGTCTACGCGACATCAGACGTCACCGTGCCGACCCGCGACGACCGCAAGGAGGTCATCGCGACCGAGGTGGTGGATGCGCTTTGCCGGCATTTCGGCATTGATGAGACTGCCCCTACAGGCGAGGTACGATCGTGAGCGCAGATCAGCCAGTCACGGTCGAAGTCGGCCTTGGCGACCGGGCCTACGACATCCTGATCGGCTCCGGTCTGTTGTCGCGCGCCGGTACCGAGATTTCGCGCCGCCTGCCGGGTACACGCGCCGCTGTCATCACCGACGCCAATGTCGCGGCAGCGCATCTCGATGCGCTGAAGGACGGTCTCGAAAAGAGCGACATCCAGCCCGCTGTCATCACACTGCCGCCCGGCGAGAAGACCAAGAGCTTCGCCCATCTCGAAGAGGTGGTCGACGGTGTGCTGGCCGCCAGGCTGGAACGCGGCGACATCGTCATCGCCTTTGGCGGCGGCGTCATCGGCGACCTTGCCGGCTTTGCCGCCGGCATCGTGCGCCGCGGCATGAATTTCGTGCAGATACCGACCTCATTGCTGGCGCAGGTCGATTCCTCGGTCGGCGGCAAGACCGGCATCAACAGTGCGCGCGGCAAGAACCTGGTCGGCGTCTTCCATCAGCCGAAGCTGGTGCTGGCCGATACCGAAGTGCTCGACACGCTGCCGATCCGCGAATTCCGAGCCGGCTATGCCGAGCTCGCCAAATATGGCCTCATCGACCGGCCGGCGTTTTTCGCCTGGCTGGAAGAGAACTGGGCCCGAGTGTTTGCCGGCGGGCCGGAGAGGGCGCAGGCCATTGCCGAAGCCTGCCGCGCCAAGGCCGATGTGGTCGCCCGCGACGAGTTCGAGACCGGCGACCGCGCGCTGCTCAATCTCGGCCACACTTTCGGCCACGCGCTGGAAGCCGCCACCCAGTATGACGGAACCCGGCTCGTCCATGGCGAGGGTGTCGCCATCGGCATGGCGCTGGCGCACCGGTTCTCATCGCGGCTCAACCTCGCCAGCCCCGACGATGCGGCGCGCGTCGAGGCGCATCTGCGTGCCGTCGGCCTGCCGTGGCGGATGGCCGACATTCCTGGTGATTTGCCCGATGCCGAGGCGCTGCTTTCCTTCATCGCCCAGGACAAGAAGGTGTCGCGGGGTGCGCTGACTTTCATCCTGACGCGCGGCATCGGCCAGGCCTTCATCGCCAAGGACGTGCCGGCTTCGGAAGTGCTGTCGTTCCTGAAGGAGAGCCATCCGGGCGAGCAGGAAAGCCGGCCGGGCCAGCAGAAGAGCCGGCCGAGCCAGCAGAAGAGCCGGCCGAGATGACCAACGAGACCGGCTGGATCGTCGTTGCTGTCCTTGCCGTCCTCATTCTGCTGGCCGTTGCCTTGCGCACGCGCCTGCTTGCCGCTTTCGGCTATGAACTGTCGCGCATCGAGCCGCAGCGCTCGAGCCAGGACGAGTTGCGCGGCGCGGTCGACGATTTCCGCCGCGACGGCCAGGTGGTGCGCGAGGATCGCGATCGCGTCGGCGGCCTGTTCGATCTCGCCGAACTCGAAGTGTCCGACATCATGGTCCACCGCACCAACATGCGCTCGGTCAATGCCGACAATGCGCCGGAAGCGGTGGTGCGCGAGATCCTGCAGAGCCCGCACACCCGCATGCCGCTGTGGAAGGGCTCGCTCGACAACATTGTCGGCGTGCTGCACGCCAAGGACCTGTTGCGGGCGCTCAACGACGTCGGCAACGACTTTTCCAAGATCGACGTGATGAAGATCGCCTCGAAACCGTGGTTCGTGCCCGACACCACGACCTTGCAGGAACAGCTCAACGCCTTCCTGCGCCGCAAGGCGCATTTCGCCGTCGTCGTCGATGAATATGGCGAGGTCGAAGGGCTGGTGACGCTGGAGGACATCATCGAGGAGATCGTCGGCGAGATCGCCGACGAGCACGATGTCGACATCCAGGGCGTCAAGCAGGAGGCGGACGGTTCCGTCGTCGTCGACGGCACGGTGCCGATCCGCGACCTGAACCGGGCGCTCGACTGGAACCTGCCGGATGAGGAGGCGACCACTATTGCCGGCCTCGTCATTCACGAGACGCAGTCGATTCCCGAGGAAAAACAGGCGTTTACTTTCCATGGCAAACGCTTCGTCGTGATGAAGCGCGACAAGAACCGGATCGCCCGGCTGAGAATAAGGCCAGCCGGCGACGCTTAGGGCGTGTCGCGTTGAAACGAATTCAGGCGACGTGCTTCAAGCCCCTGTTTTGATGCATGTCGCCCAAGACCGGTGCGCACTTTTTGACGCCATGAGAACCAGCGCAACTACGGAGCCTCATTCTGCGATCTGGCTCGTCGAGCGTTCGTGGATCGTCGCGTCCGTTTCAGCGTCGACGGCCGCCAAGCTGACCTCATAACCCCAAAGCCTGCGGATGTGACGAAGCGTGGCGTCGCGGCTGGCATCCTCGAGAAGGACTCCGTCATTGACCTTGTGCTGCAGTCGCAAATGCCGGTCGCCGAGCAGATCGACATCCACCACCTGGATGTCCGGTCGGTTCGCGCCGACGTCGTAGCTGTGAGCGAGCGCGGCGCGTATCTTGTCATAGCCGCGCTCGTTGTGGATCGAGGCGACCTGGCAATGCGGTTGGTCGGCGGCGTCGCCGAGCACAAAGAACCGCCATTTTCGGATCAAGGTCGGACTGAGGTACTGGCGGATAAAGGACTCGTCGCGGTGATCCGCCCAGGCGTCGAGCAGGACCTCGCGCCAGTTGCCGCGGCCGGCGATGTCGGGAAACCAGTCCCGGTCCTCGGCCGTCGGCTCGGTCGAGATGCGCTGAATGTCCTGCATCATATCGAGGCCGAGAGCGTAGGGATTGATACCGGAAAAGCGCGGATCGTCGAACGCCGGCTGGAAGACCACGTTGGAATGATTGCGCAGGATTTCGAGCATGGCGCCTTCGCTGATCTGGCCGCGATCGAACAGCGTGTTCATCAGCGTATAGTGGACGAAAGTGGCGCAGCCCTCGTTCATCACCTGTGTTTGCCGTTGTGGATAAAAATATTGTGCTATGACACGAACGATCCTGATGATCTCACGCTGCCAAGGCTCCAGGACCAGGCTGTTCTTTTCCAGGAAATAAAGCAGGTTTTCCTCGGGCAGGTTGAGCGATTTCTTCCGCTCCGGGTTTTGTCCCTTGTCGTTGGCCCTTTGCTGCGACGGCGGCAGCGTGCGCCACAAATCATTGTAGGAGTGCTCTTCGTATTCGAGGCGCTCGCGAAGCCCTTCGCGCTGCCGCTCCGACGACAGCTTCGGCGGCCGGTGATAGCGGAACACGCCCTGCGCCATCAGCGCGTGGGCGGAATCGAGAACAGCCTCGACGGCGGTGAGGCCGTGCCGCTCCTCGCAACGGACAATGTAGCCCTTGGCGAAGTCCAGATAGCCGAGGATCGCCCCGGCGTCCGTCCACTGCTTGAACAACTGATTGTTCTTAAAGAAATGGTTGTGTCCGAGCGCAGCATGGGCCGTCACCAAGGCTTGCAGGGCCATGGTGTTTTCCTCCATCAGATAGACGATGCAGGGATTGGAATTGATGACCAGTTCATAGGCAAGCCCTCGCCCGCCTTTGCGATAAAGCAGATCCTGGTAGAGGAAATGTTTGCCGAAAGACCAGTGACGGTACATCAGTGGCATGCCGACCGACGAATAGGCGTCGAGCATCTGTTGGGAGGAGATGATCTCCATCTGCACGGGGTAGGTATCGAGATGAAGCTCTTCAACCGCGATTGCCTCGATCGCGTCATAGGCCCGTGACAATGTCTTGAAATCCCAGTCGGACCCTGAAAAAAGCAGGCTGGATTTACTGGCTTGTCGGACCATCGGACCCCCTCACGCTCTCTTGAGGGGAGCCGGCTGTCTGCCGAAGAGCTGGCGAAAGACCGGGTAGATATCGGCGGGCGTGGCGATGCGGCTCATCTGGAAGTTCGGCCATCTCAGGTCGATTTCGCAATAGGCACGCCATAGCGATGTCCCGTTTTCAGTCGTGCCGAAGATATGGGCTTCACGCTCGTCGATGATCTCGACATAGGCAAAATACTGGCACAGCCGCATGAGCTTGCCGTTGAGCAAGGCTATGCATCGCTCGGAATCGCCGGCGAAATTGTCGCCGTCCGAGGCCTGGGCGGCATAGATGTTCCATTCGCGGGCCGGGTAACGTTCCTCAATAATGCGATGCATTTCCTCCAGCGCGGTGGACACGACAGTGCCGCCGCTTTGCGTGTTGTAGAAAAATGTTTCCTCATCGACCTCCTGGGCCAGGTGCGTGTGGCGGATGAAGACGATCTCGATACGGTCGTAGCGCCGTTTCAAGAACAGATGCAGCAGCACGAAGAAGCGCTTGGCCAGATCCTTTTCGCGCTCGCCCATCGAGCCGGACACATCCATCAGGCAGAACATGACGGCGTTGACGTTCGGCACAGGCCGAGGATCGAAGCGGTTGAAGCGGATGTCGACCGGATCGACATAGGCAATTCGCCGGCGGCGGCGTTCCAGCCGGTCGAGCTCTTCGCGCAATGCCGCAATGCGCTGGCGTGCAGCTGCGCTGGATGGCACCACCTCAAGCGTAGCGATTTCCTGGAGGATCGCGTCCAACTCCGCCTGCTTAGGACGCCTCAGCGCAATGCGGCGGCCGTGGCTGTTACGCATCGTGCGCCCAACATTGATGTTGGTCGGTGAACCGGTAGCGGCGAAGCCAGCCCGGCGCGGCTTGAAGGCAAGGATCTCCTTGAGGTTGAGCTTGACCATATCTGGGAGTTCGAGATCCTCGAAAAAAAGATCGAGCACCTCTTCGCGTGACAGCACGAAACGAAAGTCGTCTTCAGACGCCGTGTTTCCCGGGGACCCCGCGCCACCACCCTGGCCGGGCTTGGGGATCAGGTCTCCAGGGGAGAAATGCCTGTTGCCCGGCAGGATGTGCTGGCGCCTGCCGCTGTTCCAGGCGTTGTTGAAGCTCGGCTCGCCTGTGCCTCTTTCAGGCATGGGTACGGCATGCTCGGCATCCACGTCGGCGATACTGCCGGTGCGGATCTGATCGCTTATGCTCCGCTTCAGCTCCTCGCGCGCACGCCTGAGAAAGCGCTGGCGATTGCCGAGGCTCTTGTCCTTTGGATTCAGGCGACGGTCGATGAAGATCGGCATGGAACCATCCGGGCTCTCTCAACCCGCCTTGTTCACTCGCATGTACCAGTCCACAAGGCGACGCACCTGCCGCTGGGTGTAGCCGCGCTCGACCATCCGCTGCACGAATTCATTGTGGCGTTTTTCCGTGACGCTGTCCTGCTTGGAACCGAAGCTGATCACCGGCAAGAGATCCTCGACCTGTCCGAACATCCGCTTCTCGATGACTTCGCGGAGCTTTTCATAACTCGTCCATGACGGGTTGCGGTCGTGGTTTCTTGCGCGCGCCCGCAACGTGAACTTCACCACCTCGTTGCGGAAGTCCTTAGGATTGGCGATGCCGGCCGGTTTTTCGACCTGCGACAATTCCTTGTCCAATACCTCGCGATTGAGAACCTGGCCGGTGTCGGGATCCTTGTAGTCCTGATCCTCGATCCAGGCATCGGCATAGGCGATGTAACGGTCGAAGAGGTTCTGGCCATACTCGCTGTACGATTCCAGATAGGCCTTCTGGATTTCGTGGCCGATGAACTCGGCATAGCGCGTTGCCAGTTCCGACTTGATGAACTCGAGATAGGCAGCTTCCGTCTCCTTTGGAAACTGCTCGCGCTTGATCGCCTCTTCCAGGATGTACATCAGATGCACGGGATCGGCAGCCACCTCCTTCGTGTCGTAGTTGAAGGTCTGCGACAGGATCTTGAAGGCGAAGCGCGTGCTGACGCCCCTCATGCCCTCATCGACCCCGGCGGCATCGCGATATTCCTGAACCGACTTCGCCTTGGGGTCGACGTCCTTCAGGTTCTCGCCGTCATAGGCGCGCATCTTGGTGTAGAGTGGCGAATTGTCATGCTCGGCCAGGCGGGTCGAGACGGTGAACCGGCTGAGAATGTCCAGCACCTCGGGCGCGCAGGGACTGGCGGCCAATTCGCTCTCCCGCAGCAGCTTTTCGTAAATCTGCCTCTCTTCGGTGATCCGCAAACAATAGGGCACCTTGACCACGAGGATGCGATCGAGAAAGGCCTCATTATTCTTGTTGTTCTTGAACTGCTGCCACTCCGACTCGTTGGAATGGGCCACGATGATCCCCTGGTAGGGAAAGGCGCCGAAATTTTCGGTGCCGTTGTAGCTGCCCTCCTGGGTCGCGGTCAGCAACGGATGCAGGACCTTGATGGGCGCCTTGAACATTTCCACGAATTCAAGCAGGCCCTGGGTGGTCCGGTTCAGTCCGCCGCTATAGGAATAGGCGTCCGGATCGGACTGGCTGAAATTTTCCAACTGTCTGATATCGACCTTGCCGACCAGGGCCGAGACGTCCTGATTGTTCTCATCGCCGGGCTCGGTCTTGGCGATGCCGATCTGGCGCAATCGCGAAGGCATCAGCTTGACCACGCTGAACTTGGAAATGTCGCCGGACAGTTCGTCGAGGCGCTTGGCCGCCCATGGCGAGATGAGCCCGTTCAGCCGGCGTCGGGCTATGCCGTATTTATCCTGCAGCAGGTCGCCCATGCGATCGGGATGGAAGAGGCCAAGCGGCGATTCGAAAACCGGGCTGACCTGGTTACCGACCTTCAGCGTGTAGATCGGGCGCTGCTCCATCAATTTCTTCAGCCGTTCGGCAAGGGAGGATTTGCCGCCGCCAACCGGGCCTAGGAGATAGAGTATCTGCTTGCGCTCCTCGAGCCCCTGGGAAGCGTAGCGAAAATAGCCGGCGATGCGCTCGATTGTGTCCTCCATGCCATAGAAATCTGCAAAGGTGGGGTACACCTTGACGGTCCGGTTGGAGAAGATGCGGCCGAGTCGTTCATCCTTGCTGGTGTCGACCAGGTTCGGCTCGCCGATCGCCTCGACCATCCGTTCAGGCGCCGAGGCATACATCGATCTGTCCTCTCGGCAGGCAAGGAGATATTGCTGGATGCTGATCTCCTCCTGCGCAGCACCCGTGTAGATTTCCGAAAACAGATCGAAGACGTCAGACTGGTTCTCTCGCATGATATCCTTGCCCTCAGAGCCGTTCTGGGTACCAGACGGCTCGTCATAGATTCAACTGCTGGAAAGCATTGTGGTTCCCTTCACATGAAGGAGAGCGCGTGCATCTGGCATTGAAACCCGGGACACCACCCATGTGGCTGGAATGCTTGCCCAAATACTTAGGTGGTGATGGCCAGATGAGACCGTCAAGGGGTAGATATTGATTTCGTGAACTGAACTGCAGGGCAGTGCATTTGATGCGGCCTGATGCTGCGACAGTTGCGACCCGATGCGAGTTCGACGAAGCCCGGTTGATCCGGCCTCCTCTACAGCGGATGAGCCCCCCAAAAGCTCGAGTGCCATTCGAGGTTCGGATCGATGATCGATCGTCGAGCCAGACCTCTGGGTATTACCAATCCTTAACTGGACGCTCGTTGCGCCTGCGGGCACTGTTGGCCTACACGGTCGGGAGACCATGATGATCGATCGACGAAGCCTCATTCTGGCCTCCGTGGCGGCGATGCTGCCATTGGGAGCATCGGCGGCTCGGCGCCCGCGCCAACCCGCGCCAAAAACCTTCGATTACGGGCCGGCCAAGCTCGACATCTATGCGCCCGATGGTGCAACCGGCCTGCCGGTCGTCTTTTTCGTCCATGGTGGCACCTGGCAGTTTGGCAAACGCAGCCAGGTCAACGCCAAGCCGGCCTTCCTGCTCGCCAACGGCTTCTGCTTCGTCTCCATCGACTATCGCATGTTGCCCGAGGCCGACGTCGCCACCCAGGCCGGCGATGTCGAAAAGGCCTATGCCTATGTGCGCGCCAACATCGCCCGGCATGGCGGCGACCCGAACCGCATTGTCGGCATGGGCCATTCGGCCGGCTGCCATCTGATTGCACTGACCGGCATGCGCGGTGGATTGCCTGGTGTCGCAGCACTCATCCTCGACGATACCAGGGCCTATGATCTTGCAGCCCTTTCCAGCAATGGCGGCATGGTCCGGGCCTATGCGCGTGTCTTTTCCGATCCCACGCAATGGGCTGCGCTGTCGCCCGCCAGTTACGTCGACGGCCGCAAGCATCCGCCGACCTTCATCGCCTATTCGCGCGCCGCGGGCCGTGGCGAGGAGTCGAAGGCCTTTGCCGCGCGCCTGCGCGCCACCGGCACCAAGGTCACAGTGTTCGACGGCAGCGCCTATACGCATATGTCGATCAATCGCGATTTCGGCGAAGATGGCGACGCGCTGACCGCCGCCGCGCTGGCGTTCCTGAAATCGACCGTCAGCTGACCCCTGACCCCGACGAGGCACAGGCGTCAGAGGAACTGGATCAGATCAAAAGTGCTGGCGGGATATTGCTGCGCGGGCGTCTGCCGGTGCAATTGCTCTTTTCGATCGTCAAACGGGAGAGAATTTCATGAACGGCGCCGATGTCCTGTGTGACGTGCTGCTGGCCAATGATGTGACGGTCTGCTTTGCCAACCCCGGCACGTCCGAAATGCACTTCGTTGCAGCGCTTGACCGGAAACCTCAGATGCGTTGCGTGCTCGGCCTGTTCGAGGGCGTGGTGACCGGTGCCGCCGACGGCTATGCGCGGATGACCGATCGCCCGGCCGCGACGCTGCTGCATACCGGCCCCGGCTTGGCCAACGGCCTGGCCAACATGCACAATGCGCGGCGCGCCCTGAGCCCGATGATCAACATTGTCGGCGACCACGCTTCCTATCATCTGTCGCTCGATGCTCCGCTCACCAGCGATATCGAGAGCCTTGCGACGCCAATGTCGAACTGGGTGCGCCGCATCGCTGGCCCAGACGATGTCGCGCCGGCGACCGAGGCGGCCTACCGCGCTTCGCTGACGCCTCCAGGCGTAACTACCCTGATCCTGCCGGCGGATGCCGCCTGGGGCGAAGTCGGCGCGGCCTCAGTCGGCAAGGTGAAGCTGGCATCGCCGCCCGCCGTCAACATGGACGCCGTGCGCACAGTCGCCGCGGCGATCCGCGCCGCTCCGGGTCGGGCCGGCATCATCGTTCGCGGGCGAGCGGCGAGAGCGGATGCACTCGCCATCGCCGGGCAGATCTCGACAGGCAGCGATGTCCGTCTGTTCAGCGAGGTTCTGACCGCCCGGATGCAGCGTGGCCGCGGACGTGTCGCGCCGATACGCATCCCCTATCCGGTCGATGCCGCCACGGCTGTGCTGCGGGATATCGACGTTCTGGTCCTGGTCGGCGCGAAGGAGCCGGTTGCCTTCTTCGCCTATCCGGGAAAGCCGGGACGGCTGGTTCGGGAGGGCTGCCAGGTGCTGACGCTGGCCACCCATGGCGAGAATCTCAATGCGGCGCTGGAAGCACTCCGCGACGAACTCGGCGTCAAGCCGTCGCAACAGACGGTGTTCGCGACCGCCTTTCCCGACGAGGCAACGCCGAGCGGAAAACTGACCGAGGATGCGATCGCGCTGTCGGTGGCGCGAAAGCTGCCGGCCGATGCGATCATCTGCGACGAAGCGGTTACCTCGGCGCGGCGTTTCTTCGCGCTATCGGCCTTCGCCGCTCCTCACGACTACATGATGGGCACGGGCGGATCGATCGGCGGAGGCATTCCGATGGCAACCGGGGCTGCGATCGCCTGTCCCGATCGCAAGGTGATCAATCTGGAGGCCGACGGCAGCGGCATGTACACGGTGCAGGGGCTGTGGACACAGGCTAGGGAAAAGCTCGACGTGGTGACGATCGTCTTTTCCAACCGAACCTATGCGATCCTGCATGGCGAGATGCGCAATGTCGGTGTTGGCGCCATCGGCGAGAACGCCAGGCGAATGCTCGATCTCGACCATCCGTCGCTGGACTGGGTTTGCCTGGCCAAAGGCATGGGCGTGGAGGCGGCTCGCGCCGACACCTGCGAGCGGTTCGACGCGCTGCTGGACAGCACCTTGTCGCGGCGCGGACCGTTTCTTATCGAAGCGGTGCTCTGAGCACAGCCAAGGCGGAACCGACCTACCAGCGGGTCTTTTCGCCGGGAGCCGCCGGTTCGATCGCCAGCGCATGCACGCCGGCCTTCAGTTCGTCGGCAAGCAGTTCGTTGACGGCGCGGTGGCGGTCGATGCGGCTCATGCCGGCAAAGGCGGAAGAGACGACGCGGACGCGAAAATGCGTCTCGCCGGTGCCGTCATAGGCGCCATGATGGTCGGAACCATGGTGGTGATGGCCGGCATGGAGATGGCTTTCGTTGATGATGACCAGCCGGTCGGGCGAAAATGCCTTGTTGAGCTTGTCTTCCATGGTCGCCTGTATGGACATCGCCGTCTCCCTTCACCACATATGGCCGGTGCATTGCCCGCGAAACCGCAATCGGTCGTCGCAAAAGTCGCTACCGCGCAACAAAATCCGCCATTCGCCTGCTTTAAGCCGCGATTCAGCGGTTAGGGCGATCATCGCGAAAATGTCAATTCTTGTTTCGCATCTGCGAACGCCCCATAAATGGGTGAGATGAAGCCGTATCCCAAATATTTCGAGAAGATTCGCGTCCGCCCCGACAAGGACGCGGAGCTGAAGTCGCACTCGCCGATCTGCCAGTGGGACGGCTGCAAGGAAGCGGGCACCCATCGTGCGCCGGTCGGGCGGATGAAGGAGGGCGAGTATTTCCGCTTCTGCTTCGACCATGTGCGCGAGTACAACAAGGGCTTCAACTATTTCTCCGGCGTGCCGGACACCGAGGTCGCGCGCTTCCAGAAGGAAGCGATGACCGGCCACCGGCCGACCTGGAAGATGGGCGTCAACGGTGCCTCGACGCGTTCGTCGCCCGATGTGGCCCAGATGCGCTCCGGCCGCGCCGGCTACTATAATCGCATGCGCGACCCGTTCGACCTGTTCAAGGGGCCGAAGGACCCGCGCGAGGCGCGCGAGCGCAAGGCCAAGCCGCTTGAGGCCAAGGCGCTGGAAACGCTTGGCCTTGATACAAAGGCGACTGGCAAGGAGATCAAGGCGCGCTATAAGGAACTGGTGAAGCGTCACCATCCGGATGCGAATGGTGGCGACAGAGGTTCGGAAGACCGGTTCCGCGATGTGCTGCAGGCCTATCGCGTGCTCAAACAGGCGGGCCTGTGCTGAGCGACCATACAGTCCGTGTCGTTTTCCAACTTTCATAAGGTTGGAAAAGGCTCTAAGACCGCCCCCGGACAAAATCGATTGCCGGCGAAATCAGGCTTTTCGCCCGTGGAGACGTTGAGAGATATGAACAAGGTCGATCGCGACATCGCCAACCTGCCCGACACGACGGTGTGGGTGAAGGAAAAATTCGGGTTCGAGTCCAAGATGGTGGTGCCGGCCTATTCGGTGACCAGCGAGCATGTGCCCGACATCGATCCGGACTATCTGTTCGACAAGAACACGACGATGGCGATCCTTGCAGGCTTTGCCTACAACCGCCGCGTCATGGTGTCGGGCTATCACGGCACCGGCAAGTCGACCCATATCGAACAGGTCGCCGCCCGCCTCAACTGGCCTTGCGTGCGCGTCAATCTCGACAGCCATGTCAGCCGTATCGATCTCGTCGGCAAGGATGCGATCGTCGTCAAGGACGGCCTGCAGATCACCGAATTCCGCGACGGCATCCTGCCCTGGGCCTACCAGCACAATGTCGCGCTCTGCTTCGACGAGTATGACGCCGGCCGCCCGGACGTGATGTTCGTCATCCAGCGCGTGCTGGAATCGTCGGGCCGGCTGACGCTGCTCGACCAGAGCCGGGTCATTCGCCCACATCCGGCCTTCCGGCTGTTCTCGACCGCCAACACGGTTGGCCTCGGCGACACCACCGGCCTCTATCACGGCACCCAGCAGATCAACCAGGCGCAGATGGACCGCTGGTCGATCGTCACCACGCTGAACTACCTGCCGCACGACAATGAGGTGAACATCGTGCTGGCCAAGGCCAAGCACTATCGCGACAGCAAGGGCAAGGACATCGTCAACAAGATGGTGCGCGTTGCCGACATGACGCGCTCGGCCTTCATCAATGGCGATCTGTCGACCGTGATGAGCCCGCGTACGGTCATCACCTGGGCCGAGAATGCCGAAATCTTCGGCAATATCGGCATGGCGTTCCGGCTGACCTTCCTCAACAAGTGCGACGAGTTGGAGCGTTCGGTGGTCGCCGAGTTCTACCAGCGCGCCTTTGGCGAGGATCTGCCGGAATCAGCTGCCAATGTGGTGCTGGGCTAAGCAGAGTCGCGATGGCGGGTCCGGGCGACAACACGCGCAACAAATCGAAGACGGGGTCTGAAGCCGACAGCTTCAAGCGCGCCGTCACGGTCTGCATGCGTGCCATCGCCGGCGACAAGGAGCTCGAAGTCGGCTTCGCCAAGGACCGGCCAGCACTTGCCGGCAGCCGGGCGCGGCTGCCGGAACTGCCGAAGAAAGCGTCGAAGACCGACATCGCTATCACCCGCGGCCTCGGCGATTCCATGGCGCTGAAGCGCGCCTGCCACGACGTGCGCATTCACACCAAGCTGGCGCCGGAAGGCAAGCAGGCCCGCGCCGTCTATGACGCGGTCGAGCAGGCCCGCGTCGAGGCGATCGGCAGCCGTGCCATGCAAGGCGTCGCCGACAACATCGGCTCGATGCTGGAGGACAAATACGCCAAGGCCAACCTCGTCGACGTCAAGGACAAGGCCGACGCGCCGATCGAGGAAGCACTGGCGCTGATGGTGCGCGAGAAGCTGACCGGCCGTCCGATCCCGAAAAGCGGCGAACGCCTGGTCGAGCTCTGGCGGCCCTGGGTCGAGGAAAAGGCCAGCGCCGACCTCGACGGTCTCTCGGCCAAGCTCGACGACCAGCAGGCCTTCGCCCGCGTCGTGCGCGACATGCTCGCCTCCATGGAAATGGCCGAGGAACTCGGCGACGACCAGGAGACGGAAGACTCCGAGGACAATGACGACAACCAGCCGCAAGGCGAGGAGCAGAGCGAGGAGGGCGGCGAAGAGGATTCCGGCTCCGAGCAGTCGCAATCCGAGGATGCCGAGGCTTCGGCCGATGACGAGCAGTCGGCCGAGACGGAAGCCTCCGACGCCACCGCCGACGACCTGTCCGACGATGACGATGCGGATGCCGAGACGCCCGGCGAGGCGCGCCGCAACGACAATCCCTTCACCAATCTGCCGAAGGAAATCGACTACAAGATCTTCACCACGGCTTTCGATGAAACGGTCGGTGCCGAGGAGCTTTGCGAAGAGGAAGAGCTCGACCGGCTGCGCGCCTTCCTCGACAAGCAGCTTGCCAATCTGTCCGGCGTCGTCGGCCGGCTCGCCAACCGGCTGCAGCGGCGGCTGATGGCGCAACAGAACCGGTCCTGGGATTTCGACCTGGAAGAGGGCTACCTCGACCCGGCGCGGCTGGTTCGCGTCGTCATCGACCCGATGCAGCCGCTGTCCTTCAAGCAGGAGCGCGACACCAAATTCCGCGACACGGTGGTGACGCTGGTGCTCGACAATTCCGGCTCGATGCGCGGCCGGCCGATCACGGTCGCCGCTACTTGCGCCGACATCCTGGCGCGCACGCTGGAACGCTGCGGCGTCTCGGTCGAGATCCTCGGTTTCACCACGCGGGCCTGGAAGGGCGGGCAGGCGCGCGAGAAGTGGCTGAAGGACGGCAAGCCGCCGAACCCAGGCCGGCTCAACGATCTGCGCCACATCATCTACAAATCGGCCGACCATCCGTGGCGGCGGGCACGGCGCAATCTCGGCCTGATGATGCGCGAGGGCCTGCTTAAGGAAAACATCGACGGCGAGGCGCTGCTGTGGGCGCACAACCGGCTGATCGCCCGGCCGGAACAGCGCAAGATCCTGATGATGATCTCGGACGGCGCGCCGGTCGACGATTCGACGCTGTCGGTCAATCCGGGCAATTATCTCGAGCGCCATCTGCGCGCCGTCATCGAGTTGATCGAGACGCGCTCGCCGGTGGAACTGCTGGCCATCGGCATCGGCCATGACGTCACCCGCTATTACAGGCGCGCCGTCACCATCGTCGATGCCGAGGAACTGGCCGGCGCCATGACCGAGCAACTGGCTTCGCTATTCGCCGAGGAAAGCGCACGCGAAACGCGGCGCGGCGGCATGCGGCGCGCCGGATGATCTTTTCGCGCGGCGGCTTCCAGCAGACGCTTTTCGCCGCCATCGCCCTGCTTGCCGGCTTGGCTTCGGCGCTGGCCGGTTCGGCCGGCTCGACCTCGGTCGAACCGGTCGAAATCTCGGCCCGCCCGATCACCGAATTCCAAATCGGCCGCGCCGACAAACAGTTCGGCCCATTCGAATTCGTCGGCGGGCTGGAAATGACCTCGCCGACGCGCGATTTCGGGGCGCTGTCGGCCTTCCGCTTTCTCAGAGCCGGCAGCGATTTCATCGGCGTTGCCGATACCGGTTTCTGGTTCTTGGGAACGGTGGTCCGCGACGCCGACAAGCGGCCGTCCGGCATCCAGAATTTCCGCATGCAGCAGATGGTCGACGAAACGGGCCGGGCGATCGATGAGAAGTGGGAGGTCGACACCGAAGGCCTTGCGGTCAAGGACGGCATTGCCACCGTCGGCTTCGAGCGCAACCAGCACGTCGCCCAGTTCAAGATCGACCCGGCTGGCATGAAGGCGCCGTTCAAGCAGCTGGATTTCCTCGTGCCGGCCCGGGAATTGCGCCAGAATCGCGGCTTCGAGACCGTCACCCATGCCAATGCCAATGGCCAGCATCAGGGCGGGCTGGTGGTGGTCTCCGAGAAGAGCCTCGACAAGGCCGGCAACATCTATGCCGCCATCATCGAAGGGCCGCACAAGGGTGTGTTCACCGTCAAGCGCAACGGCGACTTCGACATCACCGACGGCGCCTTCCTGCCGGATGGAGACCTGCTGTTGCTGGAGCGCAGTTTTTCGATGGCGCGCGGCGTCAAGATGCGGCTGCGGCGCATCTATGGCGAAAGCGTCGAGAAAGGCGCCGTTGCCGACGGGCCGGTGCTGCTGGAGGCCGACATGGGCTACCAGATAGACAATATGGAAGGGCTCGACGTCTGGACCCGCGACGACGGCGCTCTGATGGTGTCGCTGATCTCCGACGACAACCACTCGATCCTGCAGCGCAACCTCTATCTGGAATTCATCCTGCACCAGGATTGAACAACGCCTGGCCGGGGACGGCCAGTGGCGACTCCCGACGCGGCGGGTGTCCGGCGCGCGTCATTTGCTTCCCAAGCTTCCGATGTCGACGGCCTTTTCCAGCCGCGGCCTCGTTCATCAAAATACTTTAGTCCAGACTTGACAATTGACGCTGACCTCGCAATACTCAAGTCCATGCTTAACTATTCCGAGATCGACAGCATCTTGCGGGCTCTGGTCGAGCCCACCCGCCGGCAGATCCTGGAAAGGTTGAGCCGCGGACCGGCCACCGTCAGCCAGTTGGCGGAGCCGTTCGGCATGACGTTCGCCGCCGTGCTGCAACATCTGCAGACGCTGGAGGCCTGCGGGCTGATCCGTAGCGAAAAGATCGGACGGGTGCGCACCTGCCGGATCGAACCGGGTGGGCTTGCCCCGCTCGCCGACTGGATCACGGAACGCCGCATACCGGCGGAACGTCACCTCGACCGTCTTGGCCAGATCCTGGCCGAGACAGGCCAATCGCCCTCGAAAGTTCAAGATCAGGAAAAGGACGAACAGACATGAACCAGATCGCCCCCGTGAAAGACGAGCATTCCGTCATCCACTCCACATTCACCATCGAGCGGACCTATCCGCAATCGCCTACCCAAGTCTTCCATGCCTTCGCCGACAAGGCGACCGTGCGGCGCTGGCGGGTCGAAGGCGATGGTTTTGCCATTGCTGAATTCAGCTTCGACTTCCGCGTCGGCGGTGGCGAGGTGTCCCGCTTCAGCTATGCCGGCGGCCCGGAGGTCAGGCTCGACGCGCAGTTCCAGGACATCGTTCCCGACCAGCGCATCGTGTTTTCCTACCGGATGGCGATCGGGCCGCAGCCAATGTCGGCATCGCTCACCACTGTCGAGCTGACGCCCTCCGGCAATGGCACGTTGCTGACCTATACCGAGCAGGGCGCCTTTTTCGACGGTGTCGATTCCGCGAAGAGACGGGAAGAGGGGACTCGTGGGTTGTTGGAAGCCCTTGCGGCGGAACTCCAGAAGTCGAAGTAGATCGATCCGCTGGCCGGCCTTCGGTCAGGGTCGTGGGCCGTTGGTGGCGATCCAGATGACATGGCGCGCGCCACGCTTGCCGTTGGCGCGCGTGTTGACCTCCTCGACCACGAAGCCTGCCTGCTTCAGCCGCCGCGTGAAGCCGCTGTCGGGGCCTTGCGACCACACCGCCAAGACACCGCCCGGCTTGAGGGCGGTGCGTGCGGCTCCCAGGCCCTGCAGGCTGTAAAGCGCATCGTTGGATTTGTGGACGATGCCTTGCGGGCCGTTGTCGACATCGAGCAGGATGGCGTCCCAGGCTGCGGGCTCAGAGCGTATCAGCTGGCTAACGTCGCTCTCCTGAACAGTGACGCGCGGATCGTCGAGGCAGTCGCCAAACACCTCGGCCATCGCGCCGCGTGCCCAGGCGACGACCGCCGGCACCAGCTCCGCGACAACGATGCCGGCATCATTGCCGAGTTCGGCGAGAGCGGCGCGCAAGGTAAAACCCATGCCGAGCCCGCCGATCAGGATCCTCGGTTGCCGATGGCCGGCAATCCTTTGGCAAGACAGTTTTGCCAGCGCTTCCTCGGAGCCGCTGAGGCGGCTGTTCATCAGCTCATTGGTGCCGAGCATGATCGAGAATTCGGAACCGCGCCGCTTGAGGCGAAGCTCTTGTCCGCCGTCGGGTGTCTTCGCAGAGTCTAGCTGGACCCAGGGGATCACGGGCTTTCTTTCTGTTTGGCCGTGATCTTATCCGAAACGGTCTAGACCGCGACAGCCGGCTGGCTCCAGCGGGCGGCGAGCAGCCGGTAGGGGATGAGTGCCACAATGGCGATGATCAGCTTCACACTGAGGTCGCCAAGTGCCCAGGAAACCCAGCGCATGGCGTCGACATGGAACACGCCCATCAGCGGAGCGGTTTCGAGCGCGAAACTGTCGTTGGGACCAGCAAAGGCGAAAGCGGCAGAGAAAGCGACGGTAAAGAACACGGCGGTGTCGAACACCGAGCCGACCAGCGTGCCGACGATCGGCGCCCGCCACCAGCTCTGCCGGCGCAGCCGGTTGAACACGGTGACATCAAGCAATTGCGCGCAGAGGAACGCCGCGCCGGACGCTGCGGCGATGCGCACCAGCCGGTCGGCCGCGGTCTCGAATTCGATCAGGCCGTGGCGGAACAGGAAGGGCGGGACGAGGATCGAGCAGATCACCGCCGTCATGAAGCCGACAAAGACGATCCTGCGCGCCACGGCAGGCCCGTAGCGGCGATTGGCGAGATCGGTCACCAGGAACGAGAAGGGATAGGTGAAGGCGCCCCAGGTCAGCAGGTCGGCCAGCGACAGGCCGCCGATCTGTCCCTGCATCGGGAACTGCACGAGAATGTTCGACGCCACGACGACAAGCGCCATGGCGGCCACGAACGGCAGGTATCGCGAGAAGGAATTCATTTTTTTATCCTGGGTAATGGAACCAGCGGAGCATCATGCCTGTTCGGGCGGTGCTCGCTTCGTATTTGAGCATCGGATTGCCGAACCTTGCGGATTCGATCCGATGCCCAAGGCGGTCGTCCCCCGCCTTTAAACGATGTCAGGCAGCAGGCTGGTCGGCGAGCTTCTTGGCGATCTGCTTCTTCAACAGACGCGCGCGCTGCGACAATTCCTTGACGTCGGCCTTGGCCAGGAAGGCATCCAGACCGCCGCGATGTTCGACCGAACGCAGCGCGTTGGCGGAAATGCGCAGGCGCACGTTCTGGTTCAGCGCTTCCGAGATCAGCGTCACTTTGACGAGGTTCGGCAGGAAGCGACGCTTGGTCTTGTTGTTGGCGTGGCTCACATTGTTGCCGGACATGACTGCCTTGGCAGTGAGTTCGCAGGTGCGGGACATAGTTCTAACCTTCAGTTCTCGGGTCTGCCAAACCTTTTGCCCACGCCGGGTGGCGCGCGGTTCTGGTCAGGCGGCCTTATGGAAAAAGTTGGCGTTCCATAGTTGCATTTCGCCGGTGCGTCAAGCTCCGGTATGCCCACGGACGCGCCCGGCATTTCATATTAAGGCCGGAATTCATCCTATAAGCGGTCTCATTGGGACATGCCAGCCCGGAGTTGCCCGCCTCCGGCCAAAAATCAAGGACCCGATGCCGCCATGCTTCGTTCGTCTCACGCCCTTGCTGCCGTGCTTGCCATTGCCTTGCCGTCCGCCGCAGCTGCCTCGCCGCAGTCGTTCAAGGGCGAGTACACGGTGTCGTTCCTTGGTCTTTCGATAGCGAAATCAACGTTTTCCAGCCACTATGAGAACGGCGCCTACGCGATCGAAGGCAGCGTCAGCGCTGCCGGTCTCGCCAAGCTGTTCGACGATACGCAGGGCACGATCTCGTCCAAAGGCACGATTTCGGGCAAGAAGATGGTGCCGCAGGCGTTTCGTGCCGACTATACCTCCGGCAAGAAGGCATCGGTGGTCGATATCCGCTTTGCCAATGGCACGGTCACCTCGACGCAGGTCATCCCCGCGCCTGGCAAGCGCGACCCCAACAACTGGGTGCCGCTTGGCGCCAGCGACCTGGCATCGGTGCTCGATCCGATGGCCGCCACCGTCATCCACGCCGACAGTCTCGACCAGGTCTGCGGTCGCACGGTGAAGTTCTATGATGGCGAGATGCGCGCCGATCTAACGCTGAGCTACGATTCAAAAGGCACGATCTCGGTGCCGGGTTACAAGGGCGATACCATCACCTGCCGGATGGGTTTCGAGCCGGTGGCGGGCTACCGCAAGGGCCGCAAGGCGCTCAATTATCTGAAGGACCGCAGCCGCATGATGGTGACGTTTGCACCGCTCGGCCAAACCGGCGTATATGCGCCGATCCACGCCACGGTTGGAACGCAGATCGGCACCTTGACCATCAGCGCCAAGCGTTTCGAAGCGATACAATAGGCGCGCCACTGGGGACAGAATGGGGCACGCCACTGGAGACAGAATGGCGCGCGCAACACTCATCGGCTTTTCGGCGGTCGCCATGTGGGCGTTGCTGGCGCTGCTCACGGATGCCTCAGGCCAGGTGCCGCCGTTCCTGCTGTCGGCGATCACCTTTTCGATCGGTACCGGGGTCGGGCTTGTCGCGCGGCTGTTCATGCCCGCTGCCGACAAGAGCCAGAAGATACCGCCGCAGGTCTGGCTGATCGGCATTGCCGGCCTGTTCGGCTACCACTTCTTCTACTTCACCGCGCTGCGCAATGCGCCGGCGGTGGAGGCGAGCCTGATCGCCTATCTGTGGCCTCTGCTGATTGTGCTTGGTTCGGCGCTGATGCCGGGCGAGCGCCTGGCCTGGAACCATGTCGTCGGCGCGCTGCTCGGCCTTGCCGGTACCGTGCTGATCGTCACCAAGGGCGGCGGTCTCGCCTTCGATGCCCGCTACGCCTTTGGCTATGCCATGGCCGCCGTCTGCGCCGTGCTGTGGTCGTCCTATTCGCTTCTGTCGCGGCGCTTCCCGTCGGTGCCGACCAGCATCGTCACCTGGTTCTGTGCGGCGACCGCGGTGCTGTCGCTCGCCTGCCACCTGGCGCTGGAAGAGACCGTGCTGCCGGACGGTGTCGGCCAGTGGCTGGCCGTGCTCGGGCTTGGGCTGATGCCGGTCGGAGCGGCCTTCTACGCCTGGGACATCGGCGTCAAGCGCGGCAACATACAGGTGCTCGGCGCGGCAAGCTATGCGGCGCCGTTGTTGTCGACACTGGTGCTGATCGCGGCCGGCGTCGCCGAGCCGTCGCTGCGCATTCTCGCCGCCTGTGTGCTCATCACCGGCGGGGCGGCACTGGCGGCAAAGTCGCTGTTCCTGCGCAAGCCGGCCGCGACCGAAAGCGGAGCCGAAGCATGACGATGCCGTTTCTAGGCGGCATCGACGCCAATGCCAATGCAACACTGATCTTTTCGCTGGTGGCGGCGGTGATCTACGCCTTCACATCAGGCATGCCGCCGACGCTCGCCCGCTCGGCGGCAAAGACGCTCGCCGTGGCGATGCTTGCCGTGCTGGCGGCGCTGCAAGGCGGCCCGCCGCTGCTGGTCATGGCCCTTGCGCTCAGCGCCGTTGGCGACGCTTTCCTGTCTCGCGACGGCGAAAAGGCCTTTCTCGGCGGGCTGGCCAGTTTTCTCGTCGCCCATATCGTCTATGTCGCGCTCTTCCTGCGCAGTGGCGGCGGCTTAGAATTGCTTGGCGCCGAATCGTGGCGCGGGGCGATCGCACTGGCAATGGCGGTGTTCGCGATCGTCATGCTGGCGGCGCTCTGGCGTCGCGTCGGTCCAGGCCTGCGTGTCCCGATCGCCGTCTATGTCGCGGCCATCCTCGCCATGGGCATTTCGGCGCTGACGACAGGCAGCGTTTCGATTATCGGCGGCGCGCTGCTGTTCATGGCATCGGACGGGCTGCTCGCCGCAGAAAAATTCCTGGTGGCCGCCATCTCGCCGCATCGCGTCTGGATGCGCTTTGCCGTCTGGGCGCTCTACTATGCCGCCCAACTGGCGATTACCCTTGGGTTCCTGCTGAGTTAAGAGTGCATTGAGCTTCAGGTGATGCCGGCCTGCAAACGGCGGGTTCCCGCGCTTCCGGTGCTCACGTACCAAAAGTACGCTCCGCTCCGGTTCTCGGAACTCACCGTTTTCGACTCGGCCTGACCTGAATCTCAACGCACTCTAGGGCGTTCCCGGCTGCCAGCCTGGCTCGGCCAGCTCGAAGGTGGCAAACTCAAAGCCCGGTGCGACGGTGCAGCCGACCAGGGTCCATTCGCCCAGGCTGCGCGCCGATTGCCACCAGCCTGCCGGCACGACGATCTGCGGCCGCTCGCCCGCCGCCAGCTCGGCGCCGAGCACCTGCTCGAACACGGCGCCATCTTCCTCACTCATCGACAACGCCAGCGGGGCACCGGCATGGAAATGCCAGACCTCGGTGGCGTCCTTGACCCGGTGCCAGGCCGAAACCTGGTGCTGCTCCAGCAGGAAATAGATCGCGGTCGAATGGCCGCGCGCGCCGCCGGCGCCGTCGCGAAAGGTCTCCGCGTACCAGCCGCCTTCCGGGTGCGGCTTCAGATCGAGGATCGCGATGATTTCGGCGGCGCTGGTCATGATTCTCGGACCATCCTGGATTGCCTAAAGCGCGTCGCGTTTGAACGGATTCAAGCGACACGCTTTGGATGTTTGTCTTTATGCATGCCGTTCGCGCAAAACCGGGGCGACTTTTGCGCGACATGCACTAGAAATTGTCCTTGCGCTTGCGGATTTCGGCGAACACCTCGGCGTCCGAGGCCTTCTCCAGCCCAAGATGCTTGCGGATCGCCGGATCGTGCCAGCGCAGGAACGGATTGGTCGACAGTTCCTCGCCGATCGTCGTCGGCAGGGTCGGCTTGTTGTCGACCCGCAACGCCTCGATCTTGGCGGCACGTTCCTTCAACGCCGAATTGGTCGGGTCGACGGTCAGCGCGAAACGGGCGTTGGAGAGCGTGTATTCGTGGCCGCAATAGACGACGGTCGCGGCGGGAAGCGCTACAAGCTTCTTCAGCGATTCGTACATCACCGGCGGCTTGCATTCGAACAGCCGCCCGCAGCCCAGCGCAAACAGCGTATCGGCGGTGAACGCCACCTTCGATGCCGGCAAGTAATAGGAGACGTGGCCGGCGGTGTGGCCGGGCGTGGCGATCACCTCGATCCGCTCATCGCCGAGATGAACGACGGAACCCTCTTCGACGGTTTCGTCGATGCCGGGGATCTTCGCCTTTTCCGCTTCCGGGCCGACGATGCGCAGCTTGAAGCGCTCCTTCAGCGCCAGATTGGCCTCGACATGATCGACATGGTGATGCGTTGTCAGGATCATCGTCGGCGTCCAGCCGGTGCGCTTGAGCGCGGCCAGGATCGGCGCTTCCTCTGGTGCATCGATGATCGCGGTCTGACCACTTTTGGGGTCATGCACCAGCACGCCGAAATTGTCGCTGCGGCACATAAATTGTTCGATTTCGACCGGCATCGCATCTCTCCATCGTCGCCGCAGACATAGGGCGCCGGCGCGCGGATGTCATCCCGGAATGTCGAATGACATCCCGGGGAGATGACAAGTGTCACTCCGTGATGTCGACCTCTTCAAGGCCTTTTGTTGAAACCCGCTGATATCACGGCTACATCCCTCGCATGCATTCCGACATCGTCGATCTTCGCTCCTTCTATTCGACAACGCTCGGCCGGTTCGCCGAGCGCTCGATCACCATGGCGCTGTCGTCGATCTGGGCAGCCGTACCCAATGAGCGGCTGGTCGGTCTCGGCTACACCTTGCCATGGCTGGAGCGCTTCGGCACCGATGCCGAGCGGGTCTTCGCCTTCATGCCGGCAACGCAAGGCGCCGTGGTGTGGCCGGCGAAGGGGCCTACGGCGACGGCACTGGTCTTCGACGAGGAGCTGCCGCTGGTCGATTCCTGCATCGACCGCATGCTGCTCGTCCATTCGCTCGAACATGTCGAAAATCCGCGCGAAACGCTGAACGAGATCTGGCGGGTGCTGTCACCGGCTGGCCGCGTCGTCATCGTCGTGCCCAACCGGCGCGGCGTCTGGGCGCGCTTCGAGCACACGCCGTTCGGCAATGGTCGGCCATTCTCGCGCGGCCAGCTCACGGAACTGCTGCGCGAGACGAATTTCACGCCTGCGTCCTGGTCTGACGCGCTGTTCTTCCCGCCATCGCGGCGGCGCTTCATGATGCGCTTCCACAATGTGCTGGAGCGTGTCGGCCGGCGGCTGTGGCCGATCTTTTCCGGCGTCATCGTCGTCGAGGCGCAGAAGCGGCTCTATCAAGGCGTTCCGGTCGCCCAGCGCGCCTCTCGCCGCGTCTTCGTGCCGGTGCTGTCGCCGCATGGCGCCACGCGGCTTGGCCGTCGGAATGAGGCCGGGGATGCCAGGCCATCGGTCGCGAGGGTGACAGCTTCGTGATCGCGTCAACAACGTCTGGGGTCTTTTCCCTACCTATCTGTCGCAAGTGGGCTCTGAGCCCATTTGAACGACGGATGCCTTCAAGTCTCTCCACCCGGTTTCAGCACCGCTACTGAACGCAAGGACCTCAGGTATGGCTGATCAACTGGAGAATGCCGCTGCCGTTCAGCAGGTTACCGTGGCGGTTGAAGCCAGCAGCCTACATGAACAGGTGGCGACGATCAGGCGGGCGCTGACGGGATCGCCGGTTCGCAAGACACTGCTCTGGATGTCGGTCGGCATCATGGCCGTCATCATCGCAACGTCGATCGGCCAGGTCCTGCTCAACCGCTGGAATCAGCCTTTCTACGATGCGCTTGCGCGCCGCGACATGGCGGCCTTCCTGCACCAGCTTCTCGTGTTTGCGGCAATCGCCGGCGGGCTTCTGGTGCTCAATATCGGCCAGACCTGGCTCAACCAGATGATCAGGCTCAGGCTGCGCGAGGCGTTGACGGCGGATCTGATCGACCAATGGATGCGACCGGCGCGCGCCTTCCGGCTGGCCAATGCCGGTGCCATCGGCGTCAATCCCGACCAGCGCATGCAGCAGGATGCCGCGCATCTGTCCGACCTATCGACCGATCTCGGCGTCGGCCTGCTGCAGTCGTGCATCCTGCTCGTGTCATTTGTCGGCGTGTTGTGGGAACTGTCTTCGGGCTTCGTGTTTCATATCGGCGGCACCTCTCTGGCCATACCGGGCTACATGGTCTGGGCCGCCATCCTTTATGCCGGCACCGCCTCCTGGCTGAGCTGGCTGGTCGGCCGGCCGCTGATCCGTCTCAACAGCGACCGCTACACGCGCGAAGCGGAGCTGCGCTCGTCGATGGTGCGCGTCAACGAGAATGTCGATGCCATTGCGCTGTACCATGGCGAGGCTGATGCCAGGCGACGGCTCGGACTCGACCTCGGCACGGTGCTGGGCGCGATGCGGCGCATCTACACCGCCCAGATCAACCTGTCCTGGGTGACCGATACCTATGGCTGGATCACCGTCGTGGCGCCGATCCTGGTCGCTTCGCCGGTCTATTTTTCAGGCGATATCAGCTTTGGCGGGCTGATGATGGCTGTCGGCGCCTTCAACCAGGTCCACTCTTCCTTGCGCTGGTTCATCAACAACATCGGCAGCATCGCCGACTGGCGCGCCACGCTGATGCGCGTCGCCGACTTCCGCATCGCACTCGATGAAACCGATGTGCTGCACGACATGGAAAGGCGCATCGCCTTCGGCGAAAACGCCAATGGCAGCCTGACTTTCGAGAAGCTCGAAGTGGCCTCGCGGGAAGGCTGCGCCAAGCTCGCAGACCAGCATGTCGAGATCCATCCCGGCGAGCGCGTGATGATCACCGGCGACCCGGGCGCCGGCAAGACGTTGTTCTTCCGCGCCATTGCCGGTCTGTGGCCATGGGGAAGCGGACGGATCGGCCTACCGGCGGGAGAGACCCCCATATTCGTGCCGCGCGTCCCGTATTTCCCCGCCGGTACGTTGCGCGAGGTTCTCGATCACCCGAACGGAATCGCGCCGGCGAATGACGCCGACATTTCGGCGGTGCTTGCCGAGGTCGGGCTTGGACGGCTGTCATCCTCACTCGATCGCAGCGCGCGTTGGGAGCATGAGCTGGGCGATGACGAACAGCGTTCGCTGGCTTTTGCCAGGCTCGCCTTGCGGCAGCCGAAATGGGTGATCATCGACGAAGCCATGGACGCGTTCGACGGACCCTCGCTGCGGCGCGTGCTGTCGATGCTGGAGAAGCGTTTGCCCGGGACCGCGATCCTCAACATCGGACGCGGCCAGCACAACAATCATTTCTTTCCGCGCGCGTTGACCATCGTCAAGGATTCCGGTGCACAGGCGCTGAAACCCGTCCGCGTCAGGGCCGGCGCGATCGACCCGCCGCCGGCGGCCGCCCGCCGCAAGAAATAGGCTGTTTTTCCGGGCTACGAGCCCCAAGCTTTATTTTGCCGTGATCGCGAAGGAAGCTTCCCCGGAGAAACAAACCCTGGCGTCGGCCATGCTTGATGCTTTGCGCCTGCTTGCCTGTCTTGCTTGTGCCCAGGCAGCTCCCATCGCCTCGCCGCCGGATGTGCTGGCGGTCGATGTCGAGCTGGTGCTGGCGGTCGACATTTCGCTGTCGATGGACGAGAAGGAGTTCGCCCTGCAGCGCGCCGGCTATGTCGAGGCGCTGCGGCACCCCGATTTCATCCAGGCTGTCCGCGCCGGCCATACGGGCCGCATTGCGCTCGCCTATTTCGAATGGGCCGGCACGGTGCGCGATGACGCGATCATCGATTGGCAAATCATCGACAGCGCCGAGAGCGCCAACAGCTTTGCCGACAAGGTCGCGGCTCGCCCGTTCCGCAGCTTCCGCGGCACCTCGATTTCCGGTGCGCTGGCTTTCGGCACCAAGCTTTTCGACCGCACTTCTTTCGAGGGCGAACGCAGCGTCATCGATATATCCGGTGATGGCCCCAACAATATCGGGCCGCCGGTCACCGCGACGCGCGATGCGGCAACCGCCAAAGGCATCGTCATCAACGGCCTGCCGATCCTGATCAACCCATCGCCAACCTTCAGCCATCTCGACCAGTATTATGCACAGTGTGTGACCGGAGGGCCTGGTTCCTTCGTGCTGCCGATTTACGCGGCCGCCGAATTTTCGACGGCCATCCGGCGCAAGCTGATCCTCGAAGTGAGCGGCATTCAGGAGAGGACGAGGATCATCCCAGTCGATGCGGCGGCGCCTATCGATTGCCTGCAAGGCGAGCGGGACAGACGGTTTTTTTCGGACCCATATTTTCCGGAGCTCGACCGATGAGCTTCGTCGTAACAGGGGTCAGGCCGGACGGGCGCCGAACTTCTGCCGAAACTCATCGTGGAGGTCGCGGCGCCAGCGCCGGCCATAGACATAGCCATTGATCAGTTCGGGCAGCGAGTAGCCGAGATATTTCGACGAGCGGTTGGCCATGTAGCCCGAGAAGGCTTCCGGGATCCGGCACTTCAGAATATCGGAAATGATCTGCCGCGTGATCATGTAGGGCGGAATATGCGGGTAGGAGCGGGCAATATTCGGGTGTTTGCGCATCAGGTTCGCATAGGCTTCGACATAGCCGCGGCGACGTCGCGAAATCGAATTCTCCGAATTGTGCTTCGTCCAGTCGATGTTCTGGGACAACTGCGCGCCGAAGCGTCGGGCAAGGCGCAGCAGCAATTCCCGATCCTGCATCCGGGCGATGTCGCTGTCGTAGCCGCCGATGGCCAGCAAGGCCTCGCGGCGGGCTGTTATCGCCGATCCTGCGATCAAGATTGTCTCCGCCACCAGCGTTCGCTCCAGCGTGGCCGAGTTGAGGAATGCATCGCGATTGATGCAATTGGTGGCGCGTCCGCCCTTCAGGGAGATATAGGAGCTGATCAGCACTTCCAGTGCCGGATCGGCATCGAACCAGGTCAAGGTCCGTTCAAGCCTGTGCGGCAGATAGATGTCGTCGGAATCGAGGAACGTCACGACCGGTGCTCGCGCGCGCTCGATGCCCGCATTGCGGGCGGCATTGGCGCCTCGCCATTTCGCACCGACATAGATCAGGCGCGGATCGCGAATGCCGGCCAGCGCCGCCGCGGTTCCGTCCGTCGAGCCATCGTCAACGACAATATGCTCGAACCTCGGCATGCTCTGGGAAAGTACACTTTCCACGGCGCGCAATACCGCCTCCCGCCTGTTGTGGGTCGGCGTGATCACTGTGATGAGAGGAGCGTGCTCTGTCTTCCCGGTCATATTTCGTCAGCCATTTCCAGCGCAAAAATGCGCTTCCTGCCAGGTCTTTCGATCTTCAGGACGGTCAAATGGATCGGACTCCCCCTTCCATATCCCCCGTATTGGCCATGACGCTACTGAAAACAAGCGTCCGTGTCACCCTATCGTGATGCTGCTCAATGCGTGCAAAATGACGAATTCCAGAAACTAGCGCTTCAACTGCAACACTATTGCCGCGCGTTATGCTTGCAAATCGTCCTTGCGACGAACGACGCGTCTGTAATCCGGATGCGTTCCACTACGTCAGACGTAATCGCATCGCGGCCGGTGTTTCGGTAGATTGCCGTCGCGAGGCCGGCTGGTCGGCTTCGGTTCCCGAGGGAATACAGTCATGACCGCTTACGTCGTTGCCCATATGCGCCAAGCCCGGATGGGTCCGCAGCTTGTCGAATACCTGCAGAAGATCGATGCCACGCTGGACCCTTTCGGCGGCCGTTTTCTGGTCCATGGCGGCGATGTCGAGGTCATCGAAAACAAATGGCCGGGCCACCTGATCATCATCGAATTTCCCGACAGGCAGCAAGTGCGCAGATGGTACAATTCGGTCGCCTATCAGGCGATACTGACGTTGCGGACCGACAACTCGGAATCCGACGTGATCTTCGTCGATGGCGTTGAGCATCCACATAAGGCCGCGGATGTCCTTGACCAGACGTGAAGCCGACGGTGGCGCGGCGATTGGAGCAATTCCAGGAAAAGTGTGAAACGGTTTTCCGTCGGGAAAAGCGCGTAGCGCTTTCCCTAAGGGAATTGCGTCAAAACAAAGAGATAGCGGGATTACCGTGTCAGCAAGAACACCGCCTGCTGGCCGAAGAAATTCCAGAACCACCACGGCATCGACAAGCCGATCTTCTGGCCATTGGCGTCGAGTGCGGTTGCCTTTTCGACCGTCGCGCCAAGCTCGTCGCACAGATTGACGAAATCGCGGATGGTGCAGAAATGGATGTTGGGCGTGTCGTACCAGGAATAGGGCAGGTCCGTGGTCACCGGCATGCGGCCGTTGAGGAACAGCGACATGCGTACCCGCCAATGGCCGAAATTGGGGAAGGACACGATGGCGCGATTGCCGATCCTGAGCAGTTCGTCGAGAACCAGTTTCGGGTTGCGGGTGGCCTGCAGGGTCTGCGACAGGACGACGAAGTCAAAACCCTTGTCGGGATAGAATTCCAGATCCTTGTCGGCATCGCCCTGGATGACGCTCAAGCCTCGCGCCACGCATTCGTTGACGCCACGCTGCGACAGCTCAAGGCCGCGGCCGTCGACCTGCTTGGTGTCCTGCAGCAATTCGAGCAGCGAGCCATCGCCCGAACCGACGTCGAGCACGCGCGACTGTGGCGGGATGAGGTTGGCGACGACTTCGAGGTCGACGCGCTGGTTGCGGCTGACGTTCATGGCTTCGCCTCCTGGGTGGCGCATGATCCTGGACGGGCAAGTCTGCAACTTTCCGGGGTCATGCGCTGAGCCCTCTTGCCCGTGCCGCAGAGCCGATGAAGCCATTGATGGCGGCAAACAGTTCCGGCTCGTCGAGCAGGAAGGCATCGTGGCCGCGGTCGGTCTCGATCTCGACAAAGGACACCGATGCACCGGCGGCGTTGAGCGCGTGCACGATCGAGCGGCTCTCTTCGGTCGGAAACAGCCAATCCGAGGTGAAGGACACCAGGCAGAAGCGGGTTTTCGTGCCGGCGAACGCATCCGCCAGCCGGCCGCCATGATCGGCGGCGAGGTCGAAATAGTCCATCGACCGCGTCATGTAGAGATAGGAATTGGCGTCGAAGCGATCGACGAAGGTCATGCCTTGGTGGCGCAGATAGCTCTCGATCTGGAAGTCGGCGTCGAAGCCGAAGGTGAGCGCCTCGCGATCCTGCAGATTGCGGCCGAACTTCCGGTGCAGGGCGGCTTCCGACAGATAGGTGATATGGGCGGCCATGCGCGCCACCGCCAGGCCCTTTTCCGGGCGTCCGCCGTGCTCGAAATATTTGCCGCCATGCCAGTCCGGATCGGCCATCACAGCTTGCCGGCCGACCTCATGGAAGGCGATGTTCTGTGAGGAATGGCGCGCACCGGTGGCAATCGGTAGCGCCGAGAAGACGCGCTCCGGATAGCTCGACGCCCATTCCAGCACCTGCATGCCGCCCATCGAGCCGCCGAGCACGCAAAACAGTTTTTCGATGCCGAAATGGTCGATCAGCATCTGCTGCGCGCGCACCATGTCGCGGATGGTGATGATCGGCAGGTCGAGCCCGTAGGGCTTGCCGGTGGCGGGGTTGGTCGAGGCCGGGCCGGTCGAGCCCAGGCAGCCGCCAATGACGTTGGAGCAGATGACGAAGAAACGGTTGGTGTCGATGATCTTGCCGGGGCCGATCAGCACTTCCCACCAGCCCGGCTTGCCGGTCACCGGATTGGTGCTGGCGACGTGCTGGTCGCCGGTCAGCGCATGGCAGACGAGGATGGCGTTGGAACGGGCATCGTTCAGCGTGCCGTAAGTCTGGTAGGCGATCTGGAACGGCGACAGCAGCGTGCCGGCATCGAGCTTGAGCGGCTTGTCAGGCCCAAAACGCAGCACCGGGCTAGACGGCTGGTCGGCCTCGTTGTTGGTTTTTCCAGCGCGCAGAGCGGCCATTGCATCCATCTCACACTTTGAATCCACGCACCGTGCGTTCGAAAATCGATGCCGATGCGGTGTCCGGCCGGCGCGGACAACAAAAAACCGGCATTGCAGTCGCAAAGCCGGTTACAGGATGCAAACGGCCCTTTAGCAAGTTGTTTAACGTGGCTGCAAGCCGACCGGCCAAATCACCACGGAAGTTCGCACCTCTTCTAGGGCTGCGGCACGCCGGCGTCAACGGCCAGCGCAGTCCAGAGGCTGCCACCTCTCGACATTGCGGGCCGTGGCTTGTATTTCCGCTGCGGCTTCCAGGCGGAAGCGTTCTCGACGGATTTTTATGACATGAGCCAGACACCGGACAAGGCACGTCCAACCCCGCGCGCGGGCATCATGGACATCGACGCCTATGTGCCGGGCAAGAGCACGGCGCCCGCCGGCGTCGCCAAGGTCTACAAGCTGTCGTCGAACGAGAATCCGCTCGGTCCGTCGCCGAAGGCGATCGAGGCGGCACGGGAGATTGCTGGAAAGCTCGACGTCTATCCCGACGGCACCGCCAGACGGCTGCGTGAAGCGATCGCCGAGGTGCATGGTCTCAACGCGCAGAACATCATCTGCTCCAACGGCTCCGACGAAATTCTCGGGCTTTTGGCGCAGACCTATCTGGCGCCCGGCGACGAGGCGATTTTCACCGAACACGCCTTCATGGTCTACAAGATCTACATCCAGTCGGCCGGCGCCATTCCAGTCGCGGTCAAGGAGACCGACGAGCGTGCCGACATCGATGCGATCCTGGCCGCTGTTACGCCGCGGACGAAAATCGTGTTCCTTGCCAATCCCAACAATCCGACCGGCACCTATGTGCCGTTCCAGGAGGTGCGCCGCCTGCATGCCGGCCTGCCCAAAAATGTGCTTCTGGTGCTCGACGCCGCTTACGCCGAATATGTCCGCCGCAACGATTATGAAGCCGGCATCGAACTGGTCGGCGGCGCCGAGAACGTGGTGATGACCCGCACCTTCTCCAAGATCGGCCTGGGCGGGGCGCGGATCGGCTGGATGTATGCGCCGATGCACATCGTCGACGCCATCAACCGTGTGCGTGGCCCTTTCAACGTCAATGCGACGGCGATCGAGGCGGGCATCGCCGCGATCCGTGACCGCGACCACGTTCAACGCAGCGTGATGCATAACGAAACCTGGCTCACATGGTTGAGCGAGGAGTTTGGCAAGCTCGGGCTGCGGGTGACGCCAAGCGTCGGCAATTTCATCCTCATCCATTTTCCCGACGACCAGAAACATTCGGCTGCTGCGGCGGACGATTATCTGACGGCGCGCGGCTATATCCTGCGGCGCGTTTCCGGCTACGGCTTTCCCAACGCGCTGCGCATGACCGTCGGCACCGAAGAGGCCAATCGCGGCGTTGTCGCCGCTCTCACGACATTCCTGAAAAGCTAGAACACCATGACATCACCGATGTTTGAAAAGATCGCGCTGGTCGGCATCGGCCTGATCGGCTCGTCGCTGGCCCGCGTCATCCGCCGCGAGGGCCTCGCTCGCCACGTCGCCATCTCGACCCGCAGTGCAGCGACCTTGGCGCGAGCGCAAGAGCTTGGGCTCGGCTCCTCCTACACCACCGATGCGAAAGAAGCGGTCCGCGATGCCGATCTGGTCATCGTCTCGGTGCCGGTCGGCTCGTCCGGCGCGGTGGCCGAGGAAATCGCGCCGGCACTGAAGAAGGGTGCGATCCTCACCGATGTCGGCTCGACCAAGGCATCGGTCATCGCGCAGATGCAGCCCTATGTGCCTGATGGCGTGCACTTCATTCCCGGCCACCCGCTGGCGGGCACCGAAAAATCCGGCCCGGATGCCGGGTTTGCCGACCTGTTCGACAATCGCTGGTGCATCTTCACCCCGCTGCCCGACACCGACCCGGAGGCACTAGAGAGATTGTCGGAATTCTGGCGCCGCTGCGGCGCCAACATCGACACGATGGACCCCCAGCATCACGACATGACGCTGGCCATCGTCTCGCACCTGCCGCACATCATCGCCTACAATATCGTCGGCACCGCAGACGATCTGCAGTCGGTGACCAAGTCCGAAGTGATCAAATATTCGGCTTCGGGTTTTCGCGATTTCACCCGTCTCGCCGCCTCCGATCCGACCATGTGGCGTGACGTCTGCCTGCACAACAAGGACGCCATCCTCGAAATGCTGTCGCGGTTCTCCGAAGATCTGGCGTCGCTGCAGCGGGCGATCCGCTGGGGCGATGGTGAAAAGCTGTTCGACCTGTTCACCCGCACCCGTGCCGTGCGCCGCTCGATCATCGAGGCCGGCCAGGACATCGACGTGCCCGATTTCGGCCGTCAGGCGGTCGAGCACCCGGCCAAGAGCTAAGTCTGATTCAGACAGGCCAGGTCACAGCAACCATAGCCAGCGTCTCGGCGCGGCCGGGCGCGCCCAACCTGCCGCCGAAGCGCAGGCATTTGAGCGCGGCGGCCGCACTGGCGAAGCGCAAGGCCTGCTCGACCGGCATGGCTTCCGCCAGCCCGACGGCAAAGGCGCCGTGAAAGACATCGCCGGCGGCCAGCGTGTCGACCGCCTTGATTTTTGGCGCCGCGACATGGCGCAATGATCCCGTCGCGCGATCGAACCACCAGGTTCCAGCCGCGCCGCCCGTAACCGCGACAAATGCATCGCCGCGCCGGGCAAGTGCCTCACAGGCCTGGCGCGGATCCAGTTCCGCGCCGCACAGAATGCGCGCCGCCGGCTCAGAAGCGACGACATGGGATGCGAGCGGCAGCAGCAGCTCCAGCACGTCCCTCGGCGCGGTATCGGCATCGAGGATAGCCGGCCGGCCGATGGCGCGCGCCGCCTCCAGAGCAAGCGCTGCGGCACCGGGCCAGCGGACGTCGACCAGCACGGCATCGAATGCGGAGAGGTCGGCCGCCGGTAGTGCCTCGGGATCGACCTGGGCTTGGCTGTCATAGAAAGGCACGATGATGCGCTCGCCATGCGCGTCGACCAGGATCGCGGCCAGCGCTGAGCGCGCGCCACTGACGCGGCGCACGAAGCTGCAATCGACGCCTTCCGCCTCGATCCCGGCGATCAGCTGATCGCCGACAGAATCGTCACCCGCGCTCGCCCACAGCGATACGTCGGCGCCCAGGCGATGCGCGGCGCAGGCCGCGCTCGTCGCCATGCCCGCGGCGATCTGGACGCCGTCGGAGGCGATGAACTTGCCCTGATGGTCGGGCAGCGTCTCGACACGCAGGATCGTATCCAGCGTCAGGGCGCCGACACTCAGCAGTTTCACGGGCCGGTTCATTTCAGGGGATTCATGCGGCGCACTTCAAGTCTTTGCCTGATGCATGTCGTTGTCCCAAAACCGCTGCGCACCTTTGGGCGACATGCACTTATTCCAACGGCTTGATCTTGCCCAGGGGGATGAAGCCGAGCGAGGCCTTGCCCTTGACCACCTTGAGCGGCATCGACGGTTCGTTGCCGAGCAGCGCCAAGGCAGCAAAGCCCTGCTCGATCTGGCTTTTCTGCTCGGGGATGGCACCGCCGAGGATGGCCGCCACGGCCTTCGGGTCCTTCAGCTTGATCATCAGGTCGGCTTCGATCAGGCCTTCGGCATCGACCGACAGCGGTCCGGAAACGGTGACGCGCGCCGTGCCCGACGACAGGTCGAGGTTGCGGATCTCGATCGCCTGGCCGCGTAGGCTCTTCATTTGCGTGCCGATCAGCGCCACTCCGTTCTTCAGCGTCACGTCGCCGCTGGCATCGAGCGCCGGCAGCACGCGCCCGCCGATCGCGTCGGAATCGATCTCGAGATCACTGAAGTTGCCGAGATAGTCGATATCCCTACCGTTCGGCTGCAATTGGCCGTCCGCCTTGCCGGCGCTGAACAGTTCGACCGGATCGGTGTCGTCGGCCGGATCAGTCTGGCCGGAGAGGCCCTCGGCCTGCAGCGAAATCCGCCGTGGCAGCGGCCATGACAGTTTGACGTTGGCCTGCAGATTGTCCCAGTCGATCCACAGCGGCACCATGCCCGGAACGGAGGTCCTGAGCGGACCGCGCAGATCGGCAACCGGCGACAGAGGCTGGGTGATCTGGGCGACGGCATTGAAGCTGCCGGCCGAGGCCGCGACGTTCTTGGCATCGTCCTCATAAGCGAGATTGTCACAGGAGATGGCAAAGCTCAGGGGATAGCCGCTGACCTGGAGATTGGCGCAGCCGGCCTGGACGCCACTCTTGTTGAGCGTGGCAACCGCCTTGTCGGCTTCGCTTCTGACCCGGTCAGCCAGATAGAACCAGCCAGTGCTGTAGATGGCGAACAACACGACGATGAACGCGGCAAGCCACAACAGGCGGCGTCGGCGCTTCGGTTTGCGTTCGTCACTTGACGTCATGCTTTGGCTCTCGTTAACGCATGGGTGTTGTAGGCGGACTCGCGATTCCGACAACGATAGGTAGACAGAGGCGGACGGAAAAAACACCGATTCCGGTGCGGTGCTGCCACTCTTTTGCAATCAGGCGCGGCGATATGGGCGATTTTTGGGTGTTTGGCTATGGGTCGCTGATCTGGCGGCCGGGTTTCGCGCATGTCGAAACGCAACGTGCCCGCCTGCACGGCTACCGGCGCTCGCTGTGCGTCTACTCCTTCGTGCATCGCGGCACGCGTCAGCGGCCGGGGCTGGTGCTCGGTCTCGACCGTGGCGGCTCCTGCGTCGGCCTGGCGTTCCGCGTGCCCGGCGAATTGCGCGAGGAGGTCATCGCCTATCTGCGCGAGCGCGAGCTGGTCACCAACGTCTATCTCGAACGCACGCTCAAGGTTCGCCTCGACGGCGGCGGCACGGTCGAGGCGGTGGCCTACATCGTCGACCGCCAACATGAGCAATATGCCGGCGCGCTCGACGCGGCGGATGCAGCGGCGGTGGTGCGTGGCGCGGTCGGCCAGTCCGGCAACAATGAGGACTATGTGATCAGCACGCTGGAACACCTTGAAGCGCTGGGGATAAGCGACCATTGGCTGGAGGGTGTGGCGCGCCTGGTCGCGCCTTTGTGAAGCGCTGGCTCTGCGGAAAAAGCGGCCAGGCCTTTGACCTCGATGAGGCAAGACCTAGGTTAGGTTCCGAGCCTCAGCCAGGGCTGCATTCGCCCGCCCCCAATATCCCGGAGATACGCCTTGCAGAAACGCCGTCTCGGTCGCACCGACCTTTCCATCGCGCCGCTGGTTCTGGGTGGCAATGTCTTCGGCTGGACCGCTGACGAGAAGACCTCGTTCGACCTGCTCGACCGCTTCGTCGGGGCCGGTCTCAACGCCGTCGATACCGCGGACGCCTATTCGCGCTGGGTGCCCGGCCACAAGGGCGGCGAATCGGAAACCATCATCGGCAAGTGGATGAAGGACCGTGGCAATCGCGATCACGTCGTGGTGGTCACCAAGGTCGGTTCGGATATGGGGCAGGGCCACAAGGACCTGTCCGCGGCCTATATCGAAAAGGCCGTCGACGCGTCGCTGAAGCGGCTGCAGACGGACGTCATCGACCTCTATCTGTCGCACTGGCCGGATCCGACCACGCCCTATGAGGAAACCCTTGGCGCTTACGAAAGACTGCTCGCCAAGGGCAAGATCCGCTATGCCGGCTGCTCGAATCTCGACGCCGGCCAGTTGCGCGCGGCACTCGATGTGGCAAGCTTGCGCAGCCTGCCGCGTTACGAGGTGCTGCAGCCGGAATACAATCTCTACGATCGCTCCTCCTTCGACGGGCCGTTGCGTGATCTGTGCGTGGCCGAGGATATAGGCGTCATCACCTATTTCAGCCTGGCCAAGGGCTTCCTCAGCGGCAAATACCGCGGCGAGGCCGATCTTGGCCAAAGCCCGCGTGGCGGCGGGGTGAAAGACTACCTCAACGCGCGCGGCACGCGCATCCTCTCGGCACTCGATGCGGTGTCGGCCAGGCATTCGGCCAAGCAGGCGGAGGTTGCGCTTGCCTGGGTTATCGCGCGGCCAGGCGTCACCGCTCCGATCGCCAGTGCCACCAAGCCTGAGCAGATGGACAGCCTGATCAAGGCGGCATCGCTGAAATTGACCGCCGACGACATGGCCGAGCTCGACAGAGCGAGCGGCTGAACCTTCCGGCAGCCGCTGCACGCACGAACGTCCAAGACCACCCGCTTGTCTTGCCATACCGTCCGTCGCACGGAGCAAGGCAGAGGGTGAGATGGCCGAACCGCTTCTTTCGCAGCAGGATCTTTGGCACCAGCTGCTCGCGCTGGTGCTTGCCGCCGCCGTCGTCATGGGCAGCCCGGGGCCGGCAACGATAAGCGTCACCGCCGTCGGAGCCGCCTTCGGGATGCGCCACTCGCTGCGCTATACCTGCGGGATCGTCCTGGGTACGATCGCCGTGCTGCTGGTTGTGGCGACCGGGGTCATGGCGGTGCTCACGTCGATGCCGAGGCTGGCGCCGCTGCTGGCTTTCGCCTCCGCCGCCTACATCCTCTATCTCGCGTTCAAGATCGCCGCGGCCCCGCCGTTGGCGGCGCGCGTGGCCGAGGCTTCGCGCCCGACATGGCTGGCCGGGTTTCTGCTGGCTGTCGCCAACCCAAAAGCCTATGTGGCGATCGCCGCCGTGTTCGCCGGCGCCTCGTCGAGCCAAGGCGCCGGCGATATCGGCCTATGGCTCAAGCTGACCGTTCTTGCGCTGATGATCGTCGCCATCCACGCTCTGTGGCTTGTCGCAGGCGCAGCGTTCGCCCGCTTCCTGCGACAGCCCGCGGCCTCGCGGATCATCAATCTGGTCTTTGCCGCGACGCTGGTATTGACCACCGCGCTGGCCGTGTTCGGCTGAGTGTCGGGTCAGGAGCCTTTCAGGCTTTCGCGCCGAGTTCCCGCAACCGCTTCATTGCCGTCGGCGGAAAGGCCGGCGGGTTGGGCGCGCGGGATGCCTCGATGAGGAGCTGGTCACAGGCAGCCTCGGTTTCACCGATCAGCCGCTCCATGAATTCCTCCTTGCTCAAGCCGGGCGGGATCGGCGGCAGGAACCGGGCCTTGATCGTGCCGGGGTAGCGCAGGAATTTGCGGCGGGGCCAGTAGAGACCGGCGACATGGGCGACCGGCACCACTGGAACGCCAAGCTGCGAATAGATTTCGACGATGCCGTATTTGTAGGCCGGCTCGTCGCCCGGCGCGCGGCGCGTCCCCTCGGGATAAATGATCAGCTGGCGTGGGTTGCGCGCCATTTCCTGCCTGGTCGCGGCGACCACTGCCTTCAGCGCCTTGGAGCGGCTGCCGCGGTCGACCGGGATCATGCGCATCTTCATGATGTACCAGCCGAAGAACGGGATCCAGGTCAGCTCGCGCTTGAGGATGTAGAGCGGGTCCTGGAGGAAGGGGAAGAAGGCGATCGCGTCCCAGAACGACTGGTGCTTGGGCGCCAGGATGAAGGAGCCATCCGGCAGGTTTTCCTGGCCGGTGATGTCGTTGCTGGTGCCGGCGATCTTGTCATAGAGCCACATCGAGGTGCGCGACCAGAACTTCGGCACGAACCAGGCGCGGTGGCGAGGCGACAGGAAATAATAGGGGGTCCAGAGGATCATCTGGACGATCAGATTGACGTAGAAGACGAAATTGAACGCCAGCGATCGGACATAGAGCATGGGGGAGGCCCGGTGAGGAGGTGTGCGTTGGTTACACCAAGCGCGGGGAAAAAGGAAATGGCTGCAAGCCGCTCCAACCGGTGAAGAAGAACGATCGTCGATCGGTCCGGTTCAGCTACATCAATCGCGCCAGCCGCTCCTTCAGACGCGGCGCCGCGAAATCGAGAAATGCGCGCAGCTTGACCGGCAGCAGGCCGTGGCCGGCATGCACCAGGCTTACCGGCCATGGCTCAGGCTCGAACTCCTCAAGCAGGATGCGCAGCGTGCCTGACCGCAACGCGGCTTCGATCTGATAGGAAAGCACTTTTGTCAGCCCGACGCCGGCAATCGCCGCATCAATGGCCGCCTCGGCGGTGTTGACCTGAAGCCGCGAGCGGACCTGAACCGGGACTTCCATCCTGCCCTGGGTGAAGCTCCAGGTGGCGGCGGAAGCAAGTCGCTCGAAGGTGATGCAACTGTGTGTTTCCAGATCCTGCGGGGTCATCGGCGTGCCATGTTCGGCCAGATAGGCCGGGCTCGCACAAGCGACACGGCGGATCGAGCCAACAGCAATGGCGACCAGGCTCGAATCGGGCAACTGGCCGATGCGAATGGCGAGATCGAAATGGTCCTCGACCAGCTGGGTTATGCGATCTGCGAGCGTCAGGCGGATGTTCACGTCGGGATAGGCCGCGAGAAAGCCGGTGACGACCGGCAGCACGTGCAGGCGACCAAAGACGACCGGGGCGGTGATGGCCAGTTCGCCAGTCGGCGCGCTGTACTCGCCGGCTGCCGTGCGTTCGGCTTCGCCGACGTCGTCGAGGATGCGGCGGCAGGCGGCAAGATAGGTCTGGCCGGCATCCGTCGGCGTCAGCCGGCGCGTCGAGCGGTTCAACAGTCGTGTGTTCAGATGTCGTTCGAGATCGGAAACCTTGCGGCTGACCGTGGCCAGCGGAATGCCGAAACGGCGGGCCGCGGCGGAAAGGCTGCCGGCCTCCACCGCGGCGACAAAGAGCGACATGGCTTCGAGACGATCCATAGCTTCTTCCAGAAAATGGAAGGACGGATTGCGAATATGTCATCTGCATTTGAAGGATGGAAGGCTTTATATGGGGATTCTTGGCCTGTCTGCAGCATGGCCTCGACGAGCAAGGAGTTACCATGTCTGAAAGCCGCCCACCGCTGCCGCCATTCACAGCCGAGACTGCCGCGCAGAAGGCGCGCATGGCCGAGGATGCCTGGAATTCGCGCGATCCGGCCCGGGTCGCGCTTGCCTACACAACGGATAGCCGCTGGCGCAACCGCGCCGAGTTCCTGCAAGGCCGTGATGCCATCCAGGCTTTCCTGACTCGCAAGTGGAGCCGCGAGCTCGACTACCGGCTGATCAAGGAGGTCTGGGCCTTCCACGGCAATCGCATTGCCGTGCGCTTCGCCTATGAATGGCACGACGACAGCGGCTCATGGTTCCGCAGCTATGGCAACGAGAACTGGGAATTCGACGAACACGGGCTGATGCGCCTGCGCATCGCCAGCATCAACGACCTGCCGATCGGCGCGGCCGATCGCAAATATCACTGGCCGCTCGGCCGGCGCCCGGACGACCACCCGTCATTGTCGGAGCTTGGGCTTTAGGATTGTCCGGGCAAGGAGGCTTTCATGAATGCTCACGCTTTCACCAGCGACGTCGCCTTCACGCCGACCGTCAAGGCGATCCAGGCCCGCAAGGGGTCACGCCAGTCCTATGCCCGCGTCGAGGAGCGTGGCGGCTGGCAAGCTGATATCACGCCCGACCTTGCCGCCTTCATCGAGATGCAGACCAGCGTCTTCCTGTCGACGGCCAATGGCGATGGCCAGCCTTACATCCAGCATCGCGGTGGACCCGCCGGCTTTCTCAAGGTGCTGGATCAACACACGATCGGCTTCGCGGATTTCTCCGGCAACAGGCAGTTCATCACGCAGGGCAATCTGGCCGACAATCCGCAGGCATTCCTGTTCCTGATCGACTATGCCCACCGACAGCGCATCAAGATCTGGGGCACGGCCCGCGTCGTCGAGAACGATGCCGAGCTGATGGCAAGGCTAATGCCGCAGGACTACAAGGCCCGCCCCGAGCAGGTCATCCTGTTCACGGTCTCGGCCTGGGACTCCAACTGCCCGCAACATATCCCGCAGCGGTTCGAGGCGGCTGACGTGGCAGCGGCGCTCGGTGAACGGGACAGGCGTATCGAGCGCCTTGAACAGGAGATCGCGCGCCTCAAAGGGATTTCAGGCGCTGCCGCCGGGGGATGATGGTTCAGCCGCCGGCCGCGGTTTCGGCCAGCGCGATGCCGTCTGATGTCGGCTTCATCGGCACGATGCCGCGCGCCAGCGCCAGCAGATATTTGTTGTATTCGGTGAAAAGCACGCGCAATGCCCGCGGCTTGGTCAGCCAGCTGCCATTGTCGAGGTTGGTGTTGACCACCGGATAGGGCTCGAGCTTGGCGCCATGCAGCAGCCGGCCCATTTCCAGCAGGCTGCGCGGCATATGATAGTTGTTGGTGACGAGGATCACCGTGCCATAGGCATGGCTCTCGACCCATTTGGCGCTTTCCTCGGCATTGCCGATCGTGTCCAGCGCGGCGCGGTCGATGTCGACGCAGCAGGAGAACAGTCGCTTGTCGCCACCGATCGCCGCCTGCAACTGGCGGCGGCTGGCTGAAGGATGCACACCGCTGATCAACAGCCGCTCGCCCTTGCCGGACGCAAGCAGATCCATCGCGGCGTCAAGGCGGGACTGGCCGCCGGTCAAAACGATGATCGCGTCGGCCTTGGCCGGATCGGCGGGCGTCGTCAGATGGCTGACCTTGTTGGCGAACCAGCCAAAGCCGCCGGCAAACAATGTTGCGAGTATGAGCAGAGAGAGAGCGGACACGCGCAGCGCAGCTTTTAGGCGGCTAAGCTTGCCGTGGTCGAGCGAACGGGCAACCACCACTGGCGTCTGCCCAGCCGTCCCGGTCGATTCCCGCGCGTCCATCGCCATATGGTTAATCCTGAAATGCGGGTTTGGGTAGTTGAAAGACGCACTTTGCGTTACGCCAATTCTCCATCCGTGATCACCCTGCTTTTATCGATGTTATTGCCCCGAACTGGTCTCTGCTTCTAAGTGATGTTGATCAGCTGGCATCCGGCTGGCGGACCTCGATGTCGCTGAGATAGGCGACGACGGTGGCGTGCGAGGTTGCCGCCGTCAGTCCGCCGATCACCAGCACCATCAACACGACACCGAGATAGCCCGCCGAACCGATGGCGAAATTGCCAAACAGCGCGGTCGCCTGGTCGGCCTGCGGCGTCGCCATGTTGCGCGACGACCACCAGGAAAAGACGATGAACACGAGCACTGCCGCGGCTCCGCCGGCGGCAGCACCCTTCATGCCGGTGACCAGGAAATGCCGGCGGAATTCGCGCGCGATGAAGCGCGCCTCGGCGCCGACGAAATGCAGCACCTCGATGATGTGGCCATTGCCGGCCATGGCGCCACGCGTCGCGAACACCACGGTCAGCACGGTCGCTGACAGCATCAGCGCCAGCACGGCGATGCCGATGGTCACCGTGGTGCGGGCCATGGCCACCAGCCGGTCGACCCAGGTGCGGTGATCGTCGAGCGATGCGCTCGGCAATTTCGGCGTGATCGCGGCGCGCATGGCGGCGAAATCGGGCGGGCTGTTCTCGTCGATGGTGACGATGATCAAGCGCGGCACCGGCAGCTCGTCTATGTTGAGGCCGGAGCCAAGCCACGGCTCCAAGAGCCTCGCGGTCGCCTCGCGATCGATGATCCGGGTCGCCTTCACGCCGGGGAACTCGCTGGCCATCTGCGAGGCCTGGGCAAGGGCGGCCTCCATGTCGAGGCCGTCGACAGGCTTGATCTGGATCGTCGCCTCGCGTGAGATCTGGTTCTCCCAGACCGAGGCGGTGTCACGCACCAGCGTCACCGCGCCGAAGGTCAGGCAGGACAGGAAGGTCATGATGGCGATGACCAGCACCAGTGCCCGACCCGCGATGTTCTGCGCCGGCACGATCGGCGCCATCCTGCGCTGGGCACGCGGCCTTGCCTCGGCCGCCTCGGCGTCCTGCTCCTGGTGTTCAAGATGTTCGGCGGACAGCTCAGTCATAGATGTCCAGCCTTCCGCCGGCCAGGATCATGCGGCGCGCGTCGACCTGTTCCATCAGGCCAAGGTCGTGGGTCGCGATCACCACGGCGGTGCCCAGTCGGTTGAGTTCGATGAACAGCCGCAGCAGGCGTCGCGCCAGCGGTGGATCGACATTGCCGGTCGGCTCGTCGGCCAGCAGGATTTCCGGCTGCTCGATCAGCGCGCGGGCGATTGCGGCGCGCTGCTTCTCGCCGCCCGACAGAACCGGCGGCAGCACATGCATGCGTTCGCCCAGCCCGACCCATTTCAACAGCTCGGTGACATCGGTGCGGTAGCTCGCCTCCTCGCGCCCGCGCACGCGCAGCGGCAAGGCCACGTTCTCGTAGGTGGTCATATGGTCGAGCAAGCGAAAATCCTGGAACACCACGCCGATGCGTCGCCTCAGATGCGGCAGTTCGGCGCGCGAGATGCGCGAGCGGTCCTTGCCGAAGATAGTGATCAGGCCGCGCGTCGGCTTCAGCGACATGAACAGCAGGCGCAGCAACGTCGTCTTGCCGGCGCCCGAAGGTCCGCTCAGGAACTGGAAGGAGCGCTCCGGGATGTGCAAGGAGATGTCGCGGAGGATTTCCGGACCCATGCCATAGCGGAGGCCGACATTTTCGAAGCGAATCAATTTCGACGACCTGAAATTCGCGGCGGCAGCGAGCCAGCCTGTTCTGGGAAAAGACCATCGGCCGGCATGGTTAACCGGCGGTTAATTACTGGGCTCTTTCGACTCTTCACGAGGGCTCCGGTGGGGAAGCGTTAACCATTTGTGTTTACGAAAAAGAAACGAAAAGCGAACACGTGCTGCAATGCTGGGGCCATGATGGCTGAGGATCGAACCGCGCGCCCGGTTTCCGGCGAAATCATGACCGATCCGGCGGCAATTGCCGCAACGGACCGGTTCATGCGCGCGCCAGCGGCCGATATCGTCGATGCCGACTATGTGGTGATGCCGCGCCTTGTTCCTGCCGCGGAACGCGTTTCGCCGCTGCCGCGTGCAATTGTCACGCCGCCTATCGAGGGCATGGACATGTTGCGCAAGCCCGAAGCCCCGGCGGAGCGGATGCCGGCCTCGCGCGGTGGGCCGATCTTCTGGATCGCCGGTATCGGCGCCGCGTTGGCCGCCTTCTGGGTCTCCGGCGGGCATGCGCTGGTGCGCCAGGCGCCGTTCCTGTCCAGCGCGCAGGCGTCGGCGCTGAGCATTTCCGGGGTCACATCGCGCGTCGACGCCTCCGGGCCAAACCCCGTGCTGCTCGTCGATGGCGAGGCCGCCAATGATGGAGCGAAACCGGCGCCGCTGCCGCCGCTCGAAATCCGGGTAACCGGCAATGACGGGCGCACAACCCGCTATTCGTTGGGGACATCCGGTCGTTCGTTGGCTTCGGGCGAAAGATTCGGCTTTGCCAGTCGGCTCGACGTGCCTAAGAACGGCGTAAGGACCGTATCGGTCACTTTCGCGCAATAGGCGATCCACCGGGGAAGAACCACCAATGCCCATCGTACGCGGCAAGGACATCGAAGTCCTGTTTTCGGCATCGGCGATCGCGCGGCGCAATCTCGAGCTCGCCAAGGAGATCGCCGGCCACGATTATCACGATTTGCTGGTGATTTCGGTGCTCAAGGGCTCGTTCATCTTCGCCGCCGACCTGATCCGCGCCATGCATGATGTCGGGCTGTCGCCGGAGGTCGAATTCATCTTCATTTCCAGTTATGGCGCCGGCACCACAAGCGGCGAGGTCAGGGTGCTGCGCGACATCGACAATGAGGTCGCCGGGCGCGACGTGCTGCTGATCGACGACATTCTCGAATCGGGCAAGACGCTGAGCTTCACCCGTGACCTGATGCTGTCGCGCGGCGCCAAGAGCTGCGCCATCGCCGTGCTGCTCGACAAGCGCATGCGCCGCCAGACCGCGCTCAACGCCGACTATGTCGGCTTCGACTGCCCCGACTATTTCGTCGTCGGCTACGGCATGGATGTTGCGCACGCGTTTCGCGAATTGCCGTTTGTCGGCGTCGTCAAAGGCGACGTGTGAGCGACTTCCAAAAAGGCTTGTTGGCCCCTGCGCCTTCAGGAAAAGTCAACTTTTCGCAGCCAAATATGCCGGCCATGGCAAAGCTTCTGATCGTCGAGGACGATGAGTCCGTCCGCACCCTGGCCGCCCGCGCGCTTGAACGCGCCGGGCACACAATCGATATCGCCGCGGACGGCGCGCAAGGGCTTTCGCTGATCCAGGCCGCGCGTGGCGGCTATGATCTCGTCGTCTCCGACATCCGCATGCCGGAGATGGACGGCATCGAGATGGCGATTGCGGCGGCAGCCCTTTTCCCGTCGATGAAGATCATGCTGATGACCGGCTATGCCGACCAGCGCGAGCGCGCCGAGGAATTGAACGGCGTTATCCTCGATGTCGTGCAGAAACCCTTTACGTTGGCCGAAATCCGCTCACGCGTCGAAAGGGCGCTGATCTGCTTCGCCTGATCAGGCCGGATCGGTTGCAGCGAGCACGGGCGGAGCGCTCCTGCGGCGTTCGGAGTTGAGGGCGAGCAGGCCGGCGCCGATGATCAGGGCCGCGCCGATCACGGTCGTCGACCTGGGCACCTCGGCGAAGAATAGGAAACCCCACAGCGGCGACCACAGGATGCCGGTGTATTCGAAGGTGGCAACGCGGTTGGCCGGTGCCATCCGGTAGGCCTGCGACAGCAGGATCATGCCGGCGGAGGCGACGAAACCGCAGGCCGCCATCTTGAGAAAATCGGGCAACGTCGGCGAGAGCCAGGGCCGCACCAGGAATTCCAGGCTCGGATGGACGGCGTGGGTAATGCCGGCCAGGTGAAACGTGCCGGCAACCACGGCCGCGCCGACCAGATAGGCGCCGTTCTGATAGAAGGCCATGACGGTGGACGATTCGGTATCGCCGATCTTGCGGGCCATCAACTGCGAAAAGCCGTAGAGCGCCGCCGAGCCCAGTGAAAGCAGCGCCGCCCAGTCGAACAGCCCGGCGCCGGGGCGCAGCATCACGAGGACGCCGAACAGCCCGATCAGCACGGTCGCCAGCGTCTGCCAGGAGACGCGCTCGCCAAGATACGGCCCGGCCAGCACCATGATAAACAGCGGCGCCATGAAATAGAGCGCCACGGCGTCGGCCAGCGGCAATGCGGCGATGGCCAGATAATACACCGTATAGGAGGTGAACTGGATGAAGGCGCGCATCGTCAGCATGCCGAATCGCTTCGACAGGATCGCTGGCAAGCCGACATCGGCGTGGACGAGAGCAATCAGGATCGGCAAGGCGACGATCGAGCGGATCGCCATCACCTCGGTCACCGGATAGCCGCTCGACACGGCTTTGACGAGCGGATCCTGCAGCGAAAAAACCAGCACGCCCAGGCACAGGCTCAGGATGCCAAGCACCATCCGGTTCTGCATGTGCCGTCCGGGCTCCCTGCAAGCGAAAAAGAACCCGCCACCGTTTCGGGCAGCGGGCATGAGTGAGGACTCTTCGAATTGGTCCGCGGCCGATTTCGCAGCCGCATATCCAATGGGAGAGGCGACTATCGTCCGGCGTTTGACATGTTGCAAACGAATTGGAATGATATCAGCAATCAAATTCCCTTATGGCGGATTTCATGCGACCGAACCTCGACAGCGACCTCCTGCGCACCTTCGTGGCCGTTGCCGAAGCCGGCAATTTCACCAGGGCGGCGGAGCAGGCCGGCCGCACCCAGTCGGCGGTGTCGATGCAGATGAAGAAGCTCGAGGACCTGATCGGCGACAGCCTGTTCGAGCGCGGTTCGCGCGGCGTCGTGCTGACGCGGCGTGGCGGCGAACTCATCGTCAACGCTCGCCGCATCGTTTCGCTGCTCGACGAGACGGCGGCGTCGATGGCAGCGGCGCCGCTTGGCGGGCCGGTGCGCATCGGCATTCCGGAGGAATATGGCCACGCCATCCTGTCGCGCGCGCTCGGCGCTTTTTCGAAGCGCCACACGCAGGTCGAGGTCACCGTGCGCTATGCGCATTCGGGGGCGCAGGTGGCGGCGCTCGCCGCCGGCGAACTCGATCTGTGCGTGGTTTTCGAATGGCAGGATCCTGCCGGCGGCGAAGTGCTGATGCACGATCCGACGGTGTGGGTGACATCGACCCTGCATCACATGCACGAGGAGCGGCCGGTGCCGATCGCGCTCTACAACCGGGCCGGCTGGTGCAAGGACTTCGCCGTCAAATCGCTGGAACAGCGCGGTCTTGCCTATCGCGTCGCCTATACGAGCGACACCACTGGCGGCTTGAAGCTCGCCGTCACCTCCGGGCTGGCGATCGCGCCGATCTCACGCAGCAACATTCCGGCCGGCTGTCGCGAACTGACGTCCGCGGACGGGTTCGGCGATATCGATTCCTCGAATGTGGTGATGCACCGCAACCCAAATGCCTCCAGTGAGGCGATCGACGGCATGCAGGAGGCAATCCGCGAGGCGTTCGTCAACAGGCAGATTTAGTGCATGTCGCCCAAAAGTATGCAGCGGTTTTGGTATGACGACATGCACAAAACAAAGACTTAAGCGGCCGCTTCCTCGTAGAAATGCAGCCGGTTGCCGAACGGATCGGCGACCGATATTTCGTGGGACTTCCACGGTGTCTCTTCCAGGCCCGGCCTGGCGAAGCGGTAGTTTTTGCCGATCAGCTCGCGATGAAATGCTGCGATGTCCTCGACCTTGATGCGCACGGCAATGCCAGGTGCGCCGTCGCCGTGATGTTCGCTGAGATGCAGCACGCAGCCGTCGCGGCCGACCGCCATGTAGAGCGGCGCGTTGCAGTCGAAGCGATGCTCCCATTGCACCTCGAAGCTGAGGAAGCCGACATAGAATTCACGCGCCTTGGCAATGTCGAAGATGCGCAGGATGGGCGTGACAGCGCCAAGTTTCGGCATGGTGCAACCGTTCGAGTGTCTTCGGGTGGGGTTGGATGAGTGGCGATCCCTATTTCAGCTCGAGCAGCCGTTCCAGATAGCTGCGTTCGATGTCGGGGCTGAGCGCATTGCCGAGCCGCTTGCGGATCGCTTCCAGAATCTGGCGGGCGCGCTGCACGTCGATCTCGTCGGGCACCTTCACCGAATCGCCGAAATCGGGTCCCTGGCTGGCGCGTGGCCGGCCGAGCGGGTCACGGTCGGCGTTCTGCTGGCGGCCGCCTTCCTCGCTGCCGCCCTGATCGCCCTGCATGGCCTGCATCTGCTTCATCATGTCCTTGGCGCCTTTGCGCAGCGCTTCCAGCGCCCGGCCCTGGTGGCCGACCGCCTGATCGCCTTCGCCTTCGCCGAGCGCCTGTTCGGCATTGCCCATGGACTTGCCGGCCTCGCCAAATCCCTCATTGGGCTCCATGCCCATGCCTTCCAGCCCCTTCTTCAGCTGCTCGAGGTCGTTTTTCAGCTGGCCCTGGCCTTGCTGCAGCTGCTTCAGCGCATCGGCGAATTCCTGCGGTGTCATCGCCTTCGGCTGGGCGAGCGGATCGCGGTCCTCGCCGACACCCGGCTTGTCCTCGTCCTGGCCGCCGCCAAGCTGCTCGTCGCGGTTCTGTCCGCGCTGGCGCTCGCCGCGCTGCATCTGGTCCATGCGGAAGGTGTCGTTCATCATCTCCTGCTGGCGCCGCAGGATCTCGCCGAGCTTGTCCATCTGCTGGCGCATCTCGCTGTCCTGCTGGCCGCCTTGCTGCTGACGGCCGGCCTGGAGGTTGTTCATCATGTCCTGCAGTTGCGACAGCAATTGCTGCGCCTTGTCGCGATCGCCCGACTTCGCCAGGTTCTCGATCTGGTCCATCATGCGGTCGATATCGCTCTGGCGCAGTTCCTGGCCGTTCTGCTGCATCTGCGGTGCGTTGGGATTCTGCTTGGCGCGTTCGGCGAATTCCTGCAGGAACTGGTTCATCGCCTCGCGCAGTTCCTTCATCGCCTTTTCGATTTCCGCGTCGCTGGCGCCGTTCTTGATGGCGTCCTGCAGTGCCTGCTGCGCCTGGCGCAGGCGCTTTTCAGCGGCCGAGAGATTGCCTTCCTCGATGCCGAGCGCGATTTCCCAGAGATAGGACACTTCGCTGCGCAGTTGGTCGTCATTGACGGCCATCTTCAGCCGGCTGCGAGCACTCATGATGGCGAGGTAGTGGGACATGTTGTCGAACGTGTCCTCGGGCCGCAGCGTGATCGCGTCCATCAGGTCGAGCACGCGCGGCCTGGCGTTGGCATCGAGCGCCAGCAGGCGGCGCTGCTCGATCACCGCCCGCGCCAGCGGATTGGCGAATGGCCGCTGCGGCATAACCAGCGTCTTGGTCTCGCTCGATGCGGTGTGTCCGGCATCGTCGGTGGCAACCAGCGTCAGCTTGATGCTGCTGCCGGCCCAGACATGTTCGGTCAGGTCCTTCGACGTCCTGGCGGCATTCGACTTGCCGCCGCGGCGCGGCAGCGACAGCGGCATTTCAGGCGGACCATAGAGCGGATGCGCATCGGGCGCCTGCGGATCGGCGAGCGCGAAAACCGCCTTGGCATTGGCGGCGCCATAGTCGTCGTCGATCTGGTAGTTCAGCTCGAAGGCGCCGTTGGCCGCGCGCTTCGGCTCGCCGACGAAACGGATTTGCGGCGGCTTGTCCGGCATGACCGCGAAGGCCCAGCGGCCGAGCTGGTCCTGGCCCGACGTCAGTGTCAGGGTGCCGTCGCCGGTCAGCTTGCCGGTGAACTGGCGCACCTTGGACGGCTTCGCCGGGCTTGCTACCGGCTCGGCCGTGGCGGCGGCCTGCGGGCCGGCCGGGTCGATGGCGCGGGTATTGCCGTTTTTGTCGGCATAGGCGAGCGTTTCCTCGCCCGAGCCGCCGGTGACGCGCAGCGAGACGTCGCTGCCTTCGGGAATGGTGAAGGTCGGCGTCGTCTGGTTGGCGTCGGCGGTCAGGAAGATCGGCGGCTTGCCGGTATAGGCCGGCGGTGTCACCCAGGCATCGATGCGCGGCGGTACGGCATCGTGCACGCCGTGGGCGCTGAACCCGTCGCCAATCCTGCCGCCCGTCGGTCCGTAGGAGAAGGCAAAGGCGGTCACCAGCAGAAGTGCGGCCACCGCGCGCAGGCCCCAGCGGTCGCGCTCCGGCACGCGCGTGCGCGGCAGGTCGGCGCCAAGGCTGTCGAGCTTTCCGGCCATGCGCTTCTGGTGTTCGCGCCACAGCGCCTGCGAGAAGCTACTTTCCCGGCCGCTTGGCCGGTCGGTCTGCACCAGCACGGGGCTGTGCAGCAATTCATTGGCCGCCTCGATCCGGCGGTCGATTTCGGCGGCGCCCGGCATGCGGAAGAAACGCAGCGGATAGAGCGCGGCCAGCGCCGCCACGCCGAATGCGGCGACAAAACCGATGCGCGCCATGTCCGGCAGGCGCGAGAAGATGCCGAGCCAAGAGACGCTGAGGAACAGGCTGGCGACGATGACGAGCGGAAGCAGCAACGGCCAACCACGCTCGACCATCATCGAGATCCGCGTCGCCAGACGGCTCAAGGCTAGGCGCCTAGCCAGGCCGCGATGGCTGCTGAAGGTGGGTCGTTGCGTCATCGGCCCTTCCATGGGGTGGGCAGGATAGCCCGATCCTCACGACTCGAAGAATACCAGCAAACACGGCAAAGGCGAGGCAGTTTGAGAAAACGTGAAGCTGCCGGAATGATTGCCGTCAGAACGTGGCGGGGTTCGCGTTGGCACCACAGACCAGTATTGCGACCCTTTCATCGGGCGCTGGCGCGTACCGTCCGGACAGCACAGCCGCGAAGGCGGCGGCGCCGCCCGGTTCGGAGATGATGCGCACCCGGTTCCACAGCGCCTTCTGGGCAGCGATGATGTCGTCGTCGCTGACCAGGATCGAACGCTCGACGAAAGCCTCGGCGATCGGGAACATTATTTCGCCGACGCGCTTGGGCGCCAGCGAATCGGCGGCGATGCCCTCAGTTGGCGCGTCGACGGGGCGGCCGGCCTCGAAAGCGCGGTAAAGCGTCGGCGCCCCCTCCGGCTCGATGGCGATGATGCGGATGCGGCCGGCAAACCAGGCGGCGATGCCGCCAATCAGGCCGCCGCCGCCAACGGCGACCAGCAGCGTGTCGATCTGAGGCAGGTCGCTCTCTATTTCGAGCCCGAGCGTGCCCTGGCCGACCAGCGTCTCCTCCTGGTTGAAGGCATGGATCTGCAAGGCGCCGGTTTCCTCGGCGAAACGTTCGCTGGCCGCCAGCGCCTCGGCGTAGCGGGCGCCGCCGACGATCAGCTCGGCGCCGTAGCTGCGGATCCGCTCCAGCTTGGCCGGCGGGCTCACTTCGGGAACGAAGATGGTCGCCTTGTGGCCGAGCCGCATGGCGGCGTAGGCGACCGCGGCGCCATGGTTGCCACCCGATGCGGCGACGACGCCGGCCTTGGGAACCGTCCGCTCCAGGAGGTTGGTGAAGGCGCCGCGCGCCTTGAACGAGCCGGAATGCTGCAGGCATTCGAGCTTCAGGTCGACGGTCAGCGGCGGCCGGTCGAAGTCGGCCATGTCGACGCGCAGCACCGGCGTGTGCCGCACATAGGGCCGAATGCGCGGTTCCATCGCGGCAATGCGTTCGCGTGTGACGGTGTTGCCGTTGGTCATGGACGTCTCCTTGGGATTGACAGTAATTAGTAACTTGGCAAAATGGCTAAATGCAAGAGGTTGATGTCTTCAAGGCGATCGCCAACGAACGCAGGCTGCAGATTCTCGACTGGCTGAAGGATCCGCGCGCGCATTTCCCACGCCAAGCCGATGGCGATCTGGTCGGCGACGGCGTTTGCGCGCTGCTGATCGCAGAGAAGCTCGGCATCACGCAGGCGACGCTTAGCGAGCACATGCGCGTGCTCACCCAGGCCGGCCTGCTGCGCGCCAAGCGCATCAAGCAATGGACGTTCTACCGCCGCGACGAGGACAGGATCGCCGCCACCAGGGCGCTCATCCAGAACAGGCTGTAGCGCCGCCGTTCGGGCTTCGAGACCGGGCAGCGCCTAGAGCGGTTCATCGTTTTACGGAAACGCTGAACCGCTCTATCTGTTTGTTTTGACGCAATTCCCTAAGGGAAAGCGCTACGCGCTTTTCCTGGAATTGTTCTAAAGCGCGTCGCGTTGAACGGATTCAGGCGACGCGCTTTAGGTCTTTGTTTTATGCATGTCGTTGCCCCAAAACCGGGCCACTTTTGGGCGACATGCATTAGGCAAGCCAGTCGGGTACCGAATCCAGGCCGATCAGGTCGTCATAGGTCAGGCGCGGGCGCACGATGTGGAAACGGTCGCCGTCGACCAGCACTTCCGGCACCAGCAGGCGGGTGTTGTAGGTGCCGGCCTGCACCGCGCCATAGGCGCCGGCGGTGGAAACGGCAATCAGGGCACCGGCCTTCAGCCTGGGCAGGTCGCGGTCGAGGCCGAGATAATCGCCGGTCTCGCAGACCGGGCCGACGACATCGACCATCATGCGCGGCGTGTCGGCCGGCGGCTGCACCACCGGCCTTATGTCGTGGAAGGCATCGTAGAGCGTCGGCCGGATCAGATCGTTCATGGCGGCGTCGACGACGAGGAAATTCTTGGCGTCGCCCTCTTTTACGAAGATCACTTCGGAGACGAGGATGCCGGCATTGCCGACGATCAGCCGGCCGGGCTCGAACATCACCTTCAGCCCGAGCTTGGTGACATGCTTCCTGACGATCTGGGCATAGGCGTCGGGCAAGGGCGGCGGGTTGTTGTCGACGCGGTAGGGAATGCCGAGGCCGCCGCCGAGATCGACATGCTCGATGGCATGGCCATCGGCGCGCAGCGCGCCGACCAGATCGACAAGCAGGGCGAAGGCGTCGTCGAAAGGCTGCAGCTCGGTGATCTGGCTGCCGATGTGCGTGTCGATGCCGGTGATCTTAATGCCTGGAAGCTGTGCCGCACGGGCATAGACCTGACGCGCCCGCTGCCACGGGATGCCGAACTTGTTCTCGGCCTTGCCGGTGGAGATCTTCTTGTGGGTCTTGGCGTCGACATCGGGATTGATGCGCAGCGAGATCGGCGCCACCTTGCCAAGGGCGGTGGCACGCGCCGACAGCAGCTCGAGTTCCGGCTCGGATTCGACATTGAAACAAAGGATGCCGGCGGCAAGAGCAAAGTCCATTTCGCGCGCCGTCTTGCCGACGCCAGAAAACAGGATCTTGTTTGCCGGGATGCCGGCGGCCAGCGCCCGGCGCAATTCGCCTTCCGACACCACGTCGGCGCCGGCACCGAGCCTGGCCAGCGTCCGCAGCACCGCCTGGTTGGAATTGGCCTTCATGGCGTAGCAGACCAGCGCGTCGAGCCCGGCGAAGGCCTGGGCAAACACCCGGTAGTGCCTGGCCAGGGTGGCCGTCGAATAGCAGTAGAACGGCGTGCCGACTTGCGCGGCGATATCAGGGATCGCCACGTCCTCGGCATGCAGCACGCCGTCGCGGTAGTCGAAATGGTTCACGAGAGTGGTTCCGGAAGGTTGGAGCACGATGAGACCGGGCTTAGAAAGACGAACCCCGATGTCATCGGCACTAGATCAGCGGGTCGAGGAAGAACTTCTTGTCCTTGACCGGTTTTTCCGGCTCCGGCGGCACAGGCTGGTGCGCCTTTGAGGCATCCTTGCGCGCCTGGACGGCTGCCTCGTAGGGCGAGTCGAGAGCGCCCCTCCTGCCGCAGGCCGAGACGGCCGCAATCGCCACCAGCAGAGTCAGCGTCACCAAAATCCTGCTTCCGGTCATCGATCCATCCGTCCGAAACTTTTGCCAGCCGCCGCTTTTAGCCGAGTTCTCAGTGCATTGCACCCCGGATATTGCTGGTCGCAATATCCGGGATCACGCCTTTGCGATGCGCTTTTTCCAGCTGCGAATCTGCCTTCTGACTTCCGACGGCGCCGTGCCGCCGAAACTGGTGCGGCTCTTGACCGAGTTCTGCACCGCCAGCACCGAAAATATATCCGCCGTGATGCCGGGATTGATCGACTGCAGGTCTTCCAGCGAAAGCTTCTCCAGTCCCACCTTCTTCTCTTCGGCCAGCGCCACCGCCCGGCCGGTGATATGATGCGCCTCACGGAACGGCAGGCCGAGCGTGCGCACCAGCCAGTCGGCAAGGTCGGTGGCGGTCGCGTGGCCTGAGCCGGCGGCCTTTTTCATCGCCGCTGCGTTGACCGTCATGTCCGAGACCATGCCTGTCATCGCCGCCAGCATCAGGTCGAGCGTCTCGGCGGCATCGAACACCGATTCCTTGTCTTCCTGCATGTCCTTGCCATAGGTCAGCGGCATGCCCTTCATCACCGTCAGCAGGCCGACCAGATGGCCGGTGACGCGGCCGGTCTTGCCGCGCACCAGTTCGGCGGCGTCCGGGTTCTTCTTCTGCGGCATGATCGACGAGCCGGTGGAGAAGCTGTCCGACAGCCTGACAAAGCCGAATTGCGGCGTCGACCAGATGATGATCTCCTCGGCGAGCCGCGACAAATGCGTGGCGCAGATCGCGGCACCAGCGAGGAACTCCAGCGCGAAATCGCGATCCGAAACGCTGTCCAGCGAATTGCGCATCGGCTCGCGGAAGCCGAGTGCCTTGGCAGTTGCATGACGGTCGATCGGGAAGCTGGTGCCGGCAAGGGCTGCGGCACCGAGCGGGCTTTCGTCCATCCGTTCGATCGCGTCGCGGACCCGCGACAGGTCACGCGCAAACATCTCGACATAGGCCATGCAGTGATGGCCGAAGGTCACCGGTTGCGCCGCCTGCATATGGGTGAAGCCCGGCATCACGGTCGCCGCATACTCCTCGGCCCGCGTCAGCAGCGCCTCGATCAGCCCTTTCAACGCCTCGGCGACGCGAAAGCACTCGTCCTTGACCCACAGTCTCAGGTCGACCGCGACCTGATCGTTGCGCGAGCGGGCGGTATGCAGGCGGCCGGCCGCCGGCCCGATCAGGTCGGCGAGGCGAGCCTCGATATTCATGTGGATGTCTTCCAGCCGGGTCGAGAACTCGAATGTGCCGGCTTCGATCTCTTTCAGAATCGTGTTCAGCCCGTGAGCGATTTTTTCTTGATCGGCCGCCGAAATAATGCCCGTTTGCGCCAGCATCTCGCTATGCGCGATCGAGCCTCGGATGTCTTGCGCATAGAGTTTGCGGTCGAACGAGATCGACGCGTTGATCGCTTCCATGATCGCGGCCGGACCCGAGGCAAAACGTCCGCCCCACATCTGGTTGCTGGTCTTCTTGTCGCTCATCGCTATAACCCGTGCTTCGGAGCAGTTTTGAGAAAATGGCAGACGGTAATAGATTCTTCCCGGCCCCGCGGCTGATCCTCGCCGCTTTGGTGGCCGGCGTGCTGGCCGGCGCGGTCGCGGTATATGTCAGCGAGAGCCGGTCTGGCAACAACGCCGAGCGCCAAGCGGCCGTCGACGACAGCAAGGACGATGTCGCCTGCGCCGCCAAGGGCGACCGCGCCAAGAAGGTCGCGGCCGCAGCCACCGGCGATGTCGCGGCACTGTTGCCGGCCGATCCGCCGCAATCGTTGAAGCGCCTTGCCTTCAATGGGCCGGACGGCAAGCCGATGACGCTCGCCGACCATGCTGGAAAGACGGTGCTGCTCAATCTCTGGGCGACGTGGTGCGCGCCATGCCGCGCCGAAATGCCGGCGCTCGATGCGCTGCAGAAGGAAATGGGCAGCGACGCCTTTCAGGTGGTCGCCGTCAATGTCGATGCCGGCGATGATGTGAAGCCGAAGAAGTTCCTCAGCGAGACAGGCGTCGAGACGCTCGGCTACTACCGGGATTCGACGATGGCGGTGTTCAACGACCTCAAGACGCGCGGCCTGGCGCTTGGCCTTCCCGCCACCATGCTGATCGACGGCGAAGGCTGCCTGATCGCCCATATGAACGGCCCTGCCGAATGGTCGGGGCCGGACGCCAAGCGCCTGGTCGAGGCCGCGCTTAAGCCCGAAAGCCTGTAGAGCGGTTCATCGCTTCACGGAAACGCAGAACCGCTCTATCACTTTGTTTTGACGCAATTCCCTAAGGGAAAGCGCTACGCGCTTTTCCCGGGAAAACCGTTTCACACTTTTCCTGGAATTGCCCTAGGCTCTGTTCACACTCAGTGCAGGCGCGGGTGCGAAGGCCAGGACGCTTCTGTTGCGCTGGCCAGCAGCGTCATTGCTGACCGTGGGGGCGTCGACACCGGTCAGCTCGCTGAACTCCTCGATGAGGCCAGGCCTGCCAATATAGTAGCCCTGGCCTATCTCGCAGGCTTCGGCGTCCAGGAATTTCAGTTCGCCAAGCGTCTCGACACCCTCCGCCAAAACCGGCAGCCCGAGGCCGCGACCAAGCCCCAGAACGGCGCGCACGATTGCCGCGACCTGACCGTTCTTGTCGACGGACTTGATGAACGAGCCATCGATCTTGATCTTGTCGAAGGGAAAGGCGCGAAGGTTGGAGAGCGAGGAATAGCCGGTTCCGAAATCGTCCATGGCCACGCGCACGCCCAGTGCCTTGACCTGCCGCAAGGTCGCCAGCGCGCGCGGCATGTCCTTCACAAGCGCCGTCTCGGTGATCTCAAGTTCCAGCCTGCCCGGTGCTAGACCGGAATTCAGCAATGTTTCGTGGACCTTGCGACTGAAATTCGGATTGTGAAGCTGCACCGCCGAAACATTGACGGCCACCGTCAGCGGATTTTCCCAGCGGGCGGCTTCCTCGCAGGCCGCCGTCAGCACCCATTCACCAATCTGGCCAATGGCTCCACTGTCTTCGGCCACCGGGATGAATATGGTCGGGGGCACGTCGCCGCGCGTCGGATGCCGCCAACGGATCAGGGCTTCGAAGCCGACCATCTTTCCGCTGCTGATCTCCTTCTGCGGCTGGTAGACGAGATAGAACTCCTTGCGCGCGACAGCCTGGCGCAGTTCGTGCTCCATCACGCGCTTGTCGCGGGCCTCGGCCCCCATCGAGGCCTCGAAATAGCGGTATGTGTCCTTGCCCTCGGTCTTGGCCCGGTAGAGTGCCGTATCGGCGTGGGTTATCAGGCTGGCCTGGTTTTCGGCATCCGATGGATAAAGCGCAATGCCGATGCTGGCCGACACGAGACCACCGCCGACCGAGAGCCTGTTCTCCTCGCGCATCGCGTTCAGCACGGCGTTGGCGATGCGGCCGGCCTCCAACGGGTCGGTCAGGTTTGGGGCGATGATGGCGAATTCGTCGCCGCCCAGCCGCGCAACCATCTGTCCTTGACGAAGGATGCCGGTAACGCAATGCGCAACCTTCTGCAGCATGGCGTCGCCAGCGCCGTGCCCGTACAGGTCGTTGACCTCCTTGAAGCGGTCGAGATCGAGCAGCAGAAGCGCCAGGTGGCCGCTTTTCCTGGCCCGGCCCATCGCAGCGATTTCCATCTCGAGCCGGCCGGAAAAGCTGCGGCGATTGGCAAGTCCGGTCAATGGATCGAAATGCGCAAGGCGCAGAATTTCCTGTTCCGCCTTCTTGCGCTCGCGAATGTCGCGGACTGCAATCACGTTGTGAGGCTTGCCACAGTAGTCGATGCTCCTGCCGATCAACTCGACGGGAATGCCCGTACCATCGTGGCCCCTCAATTCGACCTCCTGCGGCTGCTCGCCGAAGCCGGGCATATCTGACCCGAAGAGGTCGCCAAGCTGCATCCCGTTCAGCGTCGCGGTTGCCATGCCCGTCAGCTTCGCCATGCTGTCGTTGGCGCTGATGATGCGGTTGCCGTCGCAGACGATCAGACCCTCCACGGCAGCATTGGCCAAACCGTGCATGCGGTCGGCCTCGAGCTTCTGGCGGCGGAAGCGCAGATCGATCCAAAGTGCCGTGCCCGAAAGAACAAGGATCACCAGGCTGGCAGCGGCCACGGCAAAGGCCTGCGAAGTGGGCTGGATCGTGTATTGCGATATCTCGATCGAGGAATCCGGGACGATCGACACCGCGCCCATCGCGATGAAATGCAAGGTGCAGATCGCCAGCGTCAACAGCACCGCGCCGCCCAGTGTCGCAGACAGCGATGGGCGACGCAGGACAACCACAAGCGCCAGCGCGGCGAGCGTTACTCCCGCCAGCAAGGAGGCCGCCACGAGCAGTAGGTTCCATTCGATCCGGCCCTGCACCTCGAATGCCGCCATGCCGATGTAGTGCATGGTGGCAATGCCACCGCCCAGAATGGCGCCACCGACGAGATGATGGTCGAGCCCGTTGCGCAACGTGGCGACCCACATGCCGGCGGCTGTCAGGACAACGGCGGCGGCAAGCGAGAGCGCCGAGAGTTCCGGATTGTATGCGTTTGGTATGCCCGGCGTGAACGCCAGCATGGCTATGAAATGCGTTGCCCAGATACCGAAGCCGGTCGATGTCGCCGCGATCATCAACCAGGCAAGCCGGTTTCGGTTTGTCGACCTGCCGACATGGTGAAGCAGGTTGACGGCAGAAAAAGAGGATATCCCGCAGATCAGCGCGGCGAGTGCGACCAGTCTCAGATCGTGTTCGTTGACGATACAATTGTAGACCGTCAGCATCTTATTTCACCTGATCTATCGGAAATAAAACAAGGCAATATGATTGATTAGCCCTTGGCCGTTGAAGGATCGATTAAGTGAGCCTGCAACCCTGGCGTGCCTCTCGGGGGCAGGGCGGCTGCGGGATCAGGCCGTCGCCCGGGCGGACGCGGTTTGAATGGGCCGGATGTGGTTCGGAGACCAGTTACCGGGCCGCAGATTGAGATCCATGAATCTTAGAGGCTCTGGCCCGTCACGCGATGCGAACCGTCACAACGAGTGCCTCGTGATCGGAACTCGGTCTGCCATCCGGCAGCACGGCCGGAAGAACGGCAGGAGCGCTCGCGACGAGGCCGCGGGTGAAGAACCAGTCGATGTGGCCGATAGGAGTGGGATCGCCGGCCTCGCGTCGCTGGGTGGGCAGGTCGAGGGTGTTGGCGGCCTTCCAGTCGTAGCCACGCCCGGCGAGGATCGCGAGCAGCGGTTCGTGTGGCTCGACATCGATCAGTCGGTCGGGCTCGGCCGCGATGCGCGCCGCCCAGGCCTGAGGATTGTCGTAGCGGTCCTCATGACTGGCGGTCAGCGTGTTGAAGTCGCCGCCAAGCAGCACCGGTGCCTGCGGATCATATTTGTCGATGGCATCAAGGAGATGGCGGGTCTGGACGGCACGGCCGGCGGGATCGGTACGGTTTTCGAGATGCACCGAGACCACCGTCACCCTGCGATTGCCGATCTGCACCTGGCCACCGATCGCCATGCGTCCGCCGATGCGCGGCTGGCCGCGCTCCGGCCGGAACCAGCCGCCGGCCGCGTCGAGCCGCACCAGGAAAGGGCGAAGCAAAGGAACCGCGCTGGTGACCGCATTGCCGTGGAAGCCTTCGGCATTGGATTCGCCGCCGGTTGCCAACCGTTCCGCCTCGTTGCCGCCGCCGAGCTCGACGAACTCGACGCCATAGGCGAAGGCATGGCCGAGCCGGTCGGCGAGCGCGCGCAGCGGATGGCCGTTGCCGGAGCGCCACATGCCTTCGTCGACCTCTGATAGCAGCACGACGTCGGGACCCTGGCCGGCAAGCGTGGCCGCGATGGCGTCGCCGTGACGCAGCCGCTCGACGTTCCAGGCCACGACGGTGAGCGTCTCGCCGGCGCTTTCGCGTGAGGCCTTGCCGCCGATCTCGACCTGACCGAGCGCGGGAATGGCGGCGGCGAGGCGCAGATGAGTGGCGCTATCGCGCGGACCGTCGCGCATGGCCTCGCGGTCGGCGATCGGCACATGTGTCAGCTGCGAGACAAGCATTTCGTTTATCCATTTTTAGCCGGTTAACTACGCGGGTCTTTACGCCACTTTTCGGCGCCCTAGGTACCTAGGGCGCCGATATGACGGTTTCATTTCATGCCGGCGCAAGCCGTCGAGGGAGGAGAGATTGGCTGTCCACAGGCCTGAAAAGGCACAACAGAACTGTCACATACTTTCTCTATGAGACGGCCCCGGGGACCTGCGCAACGATCCTTGAAACGCCACTCAACAGGGAATGAGATTCATGTCGATGATCAAAAATGGCCTGGCGGCTCTTGCCGCCGGCGCAATCAGCGTTTCCATGGCGCTGCCAGCGGCTGCCGCGCCCACCAAATTCGATTTCTGGTTCGGCCTTTCGGGCGACCTCGCACGTGTCGTCGATACGCTGTGCAAGAACTTCAACGCCTCGCAGTCCGACTATGAAGTCGTCTGCACCAGCCAGGGCAATTACGACGCCACGCTGCAGAACACGATCGCCGCCTTCCGCGCCGGCAAGCAGCCCGCCGTCGTCCAGGTCTATGATGTCGGCACCGCCACGATGATGCTTTCGGGCGCCTACAAGCCGGCCGACAAGCTGATGGAAGAAAACGGCTACAAGATCGACTACGCCGACTATTTCCCCGGCATCGCGCGCTACTACGCGACCTCCAAGGGCGAGATGCTGTCGTTCCCGTTCAATTCCTCGACGGCGCTGATGTACTGGAACAAGGACGCCTTCGCCAAGATCGGCAAGACCGAAGCCCCGAAGACCTGGGAAGATGTCGGCGCCGACCTCCAGGCGATGAAGGACGCCGGCTACGAATGCCCGATGGCGATCAACATCTCGGCCAATGAAAGCTGGCAGCTGATGGAGCAGTTCTCGGCCATCCACAACCAGCCGATCGCCACCAAGAACAATGGCTATGACGGCCTCGACGCGCGTCTGGAAGTCAACAAGACCAAGTTCGTCCAGTACGTCACCGACCTCAAGAAGTGGTATGACGCCGGCCTGATCAAGATCAAGTCGAAGGATCTCGGCCAGGACATGGTCCAGGCTTTCGCCTCGGGCACCTGCCAGGTCATCATGACCTCGGTCGGCGACCACGGCACTGTCGGCAAGACCCAGAAGGAAGGCATGAACTGGGATGTCGCCGAACTGCCGGCCTATGCCGGCACCGAGCGCAAGAATTCGCTCGTCGGCGGCGCTTCGCTCTGGGTGCTCGCGGGCAAGTCGGATGCGGAATACAAGGGCGCGGCTGCGTTCCTCAACTTCATCCACGACCCCAAGACTGCCCTGTTCTGGTCGACCAACACCGGCTACATCCCGGTGACCAAGTCGGGCTTCGACTACATGAAGTCCACTGGCTTCTACGACAAGGCGCCCTTCAAGGGCCGTGAAACCGCGATCGCCAGCCTGACCGCGTCCGAGCCGACCGAAATCACCCGCGGTATCCGGCTGGGCAACTTCACCCAGATCCGCGCCGAGTTCGGCACACAGATGCAGGCGATCTTCGCCAACAAGGTCAGCGTTCAAGAAGGCCTCGACACGCTGGTCAAGAATGGCGATGCCATCCTCGACCGCTTCCAGCAAACCTATCCGGGCAAGACCCTGCCCTGATCTCGGATCTACGCGGCCGCCCGCCGGTCTTGTCCGAGCATGATCTCTTCCACTTTTCGGGATCATGCTTGGGTCGACGGGCGGCCATTTCGTTACTAGTCTCACCTTGCTCTAAGTGGCCGTTGAGCGGCGTCGGCGGACCGATGGAAAAACGCGTTACCTTCAGCAGTTGGACGATCGGCATCCTTTTCGCGGTGCCGCAGCTCCTCTTGATCTTCACGTTCTTCTACTGGCCGGCCGGTCAGGCCGTGTACTGGTCGTTGACGCTGCAGCAGCCCTGGGGCGGCGGCAACATCTGGGTCGGGCTCGACAATTTCCGCTCGATCCTGTCCAACGCCGACTACTGGAACTCGATCACCGCCAGCCTCGTCTTTGCCGGGATCAGCACCGGGCTTGCGATGTTCATCGCACTCGTGCTCGCGGCGCTGACCGACCGGCAGCTTGCCGGCTCGCGCTTCTATCGTGTGGTGCTGATCTGGCCTTACGGCATCGCCGCGCCGGCGCTGGCAATGGCGTTCCGCTTCATCCTGGCGCCCGAAGCCGGCTTCATGGCGGTCGTCAACCAAGTCTGGCCCGGCTTCTGGGATCCGGGCCTCGACGGTGCCGACGCCATGGCGTCGATCATCGCCGCCTTCTCGTGGAAATATATCGGCTACAACTTCATCTTCTTCCTCGCCGCGTTCCAGGCCATTCCACGCTCGCTGATCGAGGCGGCGGCCATGGACGGGTCGGGCGTCGTCAGACGCTTCTGGGATATCCAGTTCCCGTTGATCACGCCGACGATTTTCTTCCTGCTGGTCATCAACATCACCGAGAGCTTCCAGGATTCCTTCGGCATCGTCGACATCATGACCTCCGGCGGGCCGGCCAACGCCACCAATCTGATGGTCTACAAGATCTATTCCGACGGCTTCAAAGGCCTCGACTACTCCGGCGCCGCCGCGCAGAGCATCATCCTGATGGTGCTCATCGTCGTGCTGACAATCTTCCAGTTCCGCTTCATCGAGCGGCGCGTGCACTATCGGTGAGGCTGGCATGGTAGAGCGGACCCCGATCCTCAATTTCGTCACGCATGTGATCCTGTTTCTCGGCTTCCTGATGGCCGTCGCGCCCTTCGTGATCGTCGCCATCGCCTCGTCGCATAATCTGAAGGACGTCAACGACGTGCCGATGTCGCTGCTGCCGGGCAGCGACTTCTGGCTCAACATCAAGACGGCGTGGACGACGGCCGATCTCGGCCCCAAGCTTTTGAACAGCTTCATCATGGCGACCGGCGTCGCCGCCGGCAAAGTGATCATTTCGGCGCTCACCGCCTTCTCGATCGTCTATTTCCGCTATCCCGGCCGCACCTTCATCTTCTGGCTGATCTTCATCACGCTGATGCTGCCGCTGGAAGTGCGCATCGTGCCGACCTACGCGGTCGTCGCCAACGTGCTGTCGCCCTATCAGACGATCCTGGATTTGACCGGTCTGAGCTGGCTCATCGAGAAAGTCTCGGGCGTCCAGGTCTCGCTCAGCCTTGGGCTGCTCAACTCCTATTCCGGACTGATCCTGCCGCTGATTGCGACGGCAACCGGCACCTTCCTCTACCGGCAGTTCTTCCTGACGGTCCCGGACGAACTGACCGAGGCAGCGCGGATGGACGGCGCCGGTGCACTGCGCTTCTTCATCGACGTCCTTTTGCCGCTGTCGCGCACCAACATGGCGGCGCTTGGAACCATCATGTTTTTGTATGCATGGAACCAGTATCTGTGGCCGCTGCTCATCACCACCGATCAGTCGCATGCAACGGCGGTCACCGAGTTGAAGCAGCTCATCCCCAATGTCGGCGGTATTCCCGAATGGAACATCGCCATGGCCGGCACGCTTATCGTCATGCTGCCGCCACTGATCGTCATCGTGGCCATGCAGCGCTGGTTCGTGCGTGGCCTGATCGCCACCGAGAAATAACAAGGAGACGGCCGATGGCCTCCATCACCATTCGCGACGTCAAGAAGAGCTATGCCAAGTCGCAGGTCGTGCACGGCGTCGACCTCGACATCGCCTCGGGCGAATTTGTCGTCATTCTCGGGCCTTCCGGCTGCGGCAAGTCCACGCTACTCAGGATGATCGCTGGGCTGGAAGAGATTTCCGGCGGCGAGATCGCGATCGATGGCACCGTCGTCAACAAGCTGGAGCCACGCGAGCGCGGCTGCGCCATGGTGTTCCAGAATTATGCGCTCTATCCGCATATGAGCGTGGCGCAGAACATCGGCTATTCGCTCAAGGTGGCCGGTGTTCCGGCCGCCGAGCGCACGCGGCGCATCCAGGCGGTTGCCCGCACGCTGGAGCTCGAACATCTGCTCGACCGCAAGCCGATGGCGCTCTCCGGCGGACAGAGGCAGCGCGTCGCCATGGGCCGCGCCATGATCCGCGAACCCAAGGTGTTCCTGTTCGACGAACCGCTGTCCAATCTCGATGCCAAGCTGCGCGTCCAGATGCGCTCGGAAATCCGCAAGCTGCATCGCCGCCTGAACGCGACCTCGGTGTTCGTCACGCATGATCAGGTCGAGGCGATGACGCTGGCCGACCGGCTGGTGGTGATGAATGGCGGACGTGTCGAACAGGTCGGCACGCCGGGTGAAATCTACAACCGTCCGGCCAGCCGCTTCGTCGCCACTTTCGTCGGCGCGCCGGCGATGAACATTCTTGAAGGCACGGTCGAACTCGATGGGATTTCGCTGCTTGGCGGCAGCCGGCGCCTTGCCGTTCAACGCGCCGGTCTGGCGGTCGGTGCGCAGGTGGCCGTCGGCATCCGGCCGGAAGCCGTCCGCCTGGTGGCGCCTGGCACGGCAGGCGCGCTCGACGCAACCGTCGACCTCGTCGAGGAACTGGGCGCTGGACGGGTCATCTATGTCGATCTCGACGGCGCGTCGTTCTCCGTCATGACCTCGGAGGCCGTCCACCCCGAACCGGGCAGCACCGTCGGTCTGCGGTTTTTGCTCGATGATATGCATTTCTTCTCGTCACAGACGGGGACCCGTCTCGAGGTCTTCAAGGCTTCCGTGCCGGAGCCGGCAGTCTGATTTCTGAAGGCAGCCGCTATCGCCGATGATGGAGCAGGCGCCACCGGCAATCCGAAGAAACGGTCGTGCGATGAAAATTATCCAGGTCACCGATGTCCATCTTGGCCGGCAAGGCGAGCGCCGCTATGGCGTCGACCTGCACCAGCGATTGGCTTCCTGCATCGCGCACATCAATGCGCATCACGCCGACGCGGCGCTTTGCGTCTTAACCGGCGACCTGACCGAGACCGGAGCGCCCGAGAGCTATGCCGATCTCAGGACGGCCCTGAACGCGCTGTCGGTGCCCTGGCGGCTGCTACCGGGCAATCACGACCGGCGAGCCAATCTTGCCGCGGCGTTTCCTGAAATTCCGGTCGATGAGAACGGCTTCGTGCAGTCGGCTCATCAAATGGCCGACGAGGTGCTGCTGTTCCTCGACAGCCTGGCGGAAGGACGCATCGAAGGCGAATTGTGCGAAAGGCGGCTTGCCTGGCTCGACGCTCGGCTCGAAGAGATAGCCGGCAGGCCCGCCTATGTCTTCATGCACCATCCGCCGGTCGCGCTCGGCCTGCCGCAGCTCGATCCGCTGGCGCTTGAGCAGCCCGAACGGTTCCTTGGGCTGCTGCGGCGCCATGGCAACGTCCGCCACATCTTCTTCGGTCACGTCCATCGCGACATTGCCGGCACGGTCGCCGGCATTCCGTTCTCGGCGCAGCGCGGCCTGCACGGAAGGTTCGAGCTCGCCCTCGACAGATCGAGCGAGATCGTCGAGCAGGCGCCACCCTCCTACGCGGTCATCCTCGTCGACAGCGCCAACGGGCGCGTGGTCGTGCATGGCTGCGATTTTCTCGAGCAATGGCCGATCTATTCCGGCGAAACCGGCGAACGCATCACGGCGTGAGCTGGCTACGCCGCGTTGAGGCGCAGTGTCGCAAAGCCTTCAGCCGTTCAGGCGAAGACATGTGCCATTCCCGATACGGTGAGCCTGACGATCTCGCCAACGGCAGGCGCGTCCATGCCCGGTTTGCGCAGGATCAGGGGCGTGTTGCCGATCGCGGCTGCGTCGGGCGGATCGGCACTGTTCAACAGCCGCACCGCGACCGTGCACATCGAGCCGGCGAATTCGGACTCCGTCACTTCGCCGAACAGCATATCAGGGGTGCCCGACATGCCTTCGCGCGATGTTCTCTTCAAGGCAATCTGCTCGGGCCGCAGCATGATGCGGGCAACATCGCGGCTGTCTGATGTATCGACGGCGATGCGGCCGAGCGGAGAATTGGCGAAGCCGCCCGATATCTTTGCCGGCAGGATTATGGCGTCGCCGAGGAACTCGGCGATCATCCTGTCCTTCGGCTTGAGATAGAGCTCGCGCGGCGTACCGACCTGCGAGAACTTGCCGTCGCGCATCACCGCCACCTGGCTGGCGAAGGACAGCGCTTCGGCCTGGTCGTGCGTCACCAGGATGGTGGTGATGCCGGCCGCCTCCAGAAGCTCGGCCACGGCCTTGCGCATCGAGGCGCGCAGGCCGGTATCCAAGGCCGAGAACGGCTCGTCGAGAAGCATCAGCCGCGGCTTCATCGCCATGGCGCGGGCCAGCGCCACGCGCTGCTGCTGGCCGCCGGAGAGCTCGTGCGGGCGGCGTTTGAGGATCGCCTTGTCGAGCCCGACGATATAGGCGAGTTCGACGATGCGCTCGGCGCGCTTGTCCTCGCCGCGACCCATGCCGAAACCGATATTGTCGCCAATGGTCAGATGCGGGAACAGGGCGCCGTCCTGCGCCACCACGCCGATGCCTCGTCGATGCGCCGGCACCGCACTGCCGTCCTTGGCCAGCACCTCGCCGTCGAGCGTGATGCGGCCCTGGTCCGGCGCCTCGAAGCCGGCGATCAGCCGCAGCAAGGTCGTCTTGCCACAGCCGGACGGACCGACGATCGCCGTGCGGCTGCCGCTGATGACGCTCAGATCGACGCCGGCAAGTGCCGCCACCGGGCCGTAATGCTTGTGCAGGCCGCTGATTTCGAGAAAGCTCATCGTCCGGCCATCCGTTTCGACTGGACATAGAGCAGCCAGGTCAAGGGAAGCGACATCGCCACCATGATGAAGGCGTAAGGTGCCGCCGAGGCATAATCAATCTCGCCGCTGTAGGACCAGAACGCCATCGCCAGCGTGCGGGTGCCGTTCGGCGCCAGCATCTGGGTGGCGGTCAGTTCGTTCATGATGCCGAGCGCCACCAGCGCCATGCCGGCCGCGGCACCTGGCGCCGACAGGCGGATCGTCGTCGACCACAGCGCCTGCAGCGGCGGCCGGCCGAGACTGGAAGCAGCGCGTTCGAGTTCGACCGGCGCCTGCGCGATCGATGCGCGCAGGCTGACCAGCGCGCGCGGCAGGAACATCAGCGCATAGGCAACCAGGATGGTGAACAGCGTCTGGTAGAGGGGCAGGGCGATGCGCACGGTGATGGTGACCAGCGCCAGGGCAATGACGACCCCCGGCAACGAGCCGACGATGTAGTTGCAGCCCTCCAGCAGGCGCTGCAGCGGCCCCGGTGCGCGGATCGAGATCCAGGCCATCGGCATGGCGGCGACAGTGGCGAGCAGCGCGCCGGCAATCGCCAGGAACAGCGTCTGGCCGAGCGCCAGGCCGATCTCGTCGAAGCGCCAGACAGCGGCGCCGCCGGCGGCAAGCCAGCCGCCGATGGTGACGAACGGCACGCCAAGCGCCAGCAGCGTGGTGACGACAAACAAGGCCAGGCTCGGAATGGTGGCGCGTCCAAGGCGCGTGCGCTGCTGATACCGTGCGGCACCGGAGCCAACGCGCGCATAGCGCTCCTCGCCGCGCACCAGCACTTCGAGGCCGAGCAGCACGAAACAGCAGCTCACCAGCACGCCGGCCAGCATGTTGGCGGCCGGGCCGTTGAAGGTCGACTGGAACTGGTCGACGATCGCCGTGGTGAAGGTGTCGAAGCGGATGAAGACATAGAGGCCATACTCGGCCAGCAGATGCAGCCCGACCAGCAGCGAGCCACCGCAGATGGCAAGCCGCAATTGCGGCACCACCACGCGCCAGAACACGCGCCATGGTCCAAGGCCGAGTGCTGCCGCGGCGTCCTCGAGGGCGGGATCGAGACGGCGCAGGGCCGCCGACACCGGCAGATAGAGGAACGGGAAATAGGCAATGACGGAAACCAGCACGCCGGCCCACAGGCCGTGGAGCCTGGGCACCATGGTGATCCAGGCGTAGCTGTGCACGAAAGCCGGAATGGCGAGCGGCGCCACACACAGCCAGGCCCAGAGCCTGGCGCCAGGCAGATCGCTGCGCTCGGTCAGCCAGGCCAGCGCCACCGACAGCACGATGGCGATCGGCACGGTCAGCAACACCAGCAGGACAGTGTTGACCAGAAGCTCGCCGACACGCGGCCGGAAGACCAGTGCCGAGACGGTTTCCCAGCCGGTCTGCACCGCGACCCAGATGATGAAGGCAAGCGGCAGCAGCGCCAGCAGCGAAACGAAGATGGCGGCGACAACCAGCCAGGATGCCGCACGTCGCCGAGCCCTTCGGCCTGTGCCCGCAGGCAGGCCCGAGCGCGCGAGATCGACCGCAGACTGCATCAGGTCAGACGCCGTGCCGGTGCCGTCCAGCGGCAGCAGTTGAAGGACCGCAATTGCGGTCGGGAACACAGCGTGTCGTCATAGACGAATGCCATCTCGAAAAACAAAATCACTCCCGCGGAAGGCCAATTCCCGCGGGAGCGTGGTTGGTTGTCCTTTTAGGAGGAATGGCAACTAAAGCAAGCCGGCTGCCGTCATCAGGTCGGTGACTTTCTTGGAGTTCAGCGTCGTGGCATCGACCTTGGGTGCCTGCAGATCGGCCAGCGGCACCAGCTTCGGATTGGACTCGGTTCCCTTGCCGACCGCGTATTCGAAGGAATCGCCAGTCTTCAAGATCTCCTGGCCGCCCTTGCCGGTCACCCACTTGAGGAATGCCTGGGCTTCCTTCTGATGCTTGCTCGAGGCCAGCACGCCGCCGCCAGAGATCGAGACGAACGCGCCCGGATCCTGGTTCTTGAAATAGTAAAGGTCGACATTCTTGCTGTTTTCGCCGGTCTTGGCCTGATCGCCGAAATAGTAATAGTGGTAGATCACACCGCCTTCGATCTCACCGGCATTGACCGCCTTCATCACCGTGCTGTTGCCCTTGTATGCGGTGAAATTCGTCTTCATCGCCTTCAGCCAGTCCGCCGTTGCGGCCTCGCCCTTGAGCTGCAGCAGCGCGCTGACGATGGCCTGGAAATCGGCGCCCGACGGCGAGGCGGCCCAACGGCCCTTCCAGCTCGGATCGGCGAGATCCAGCATCGACTTGGGCAGCTGGTCGACCGTTAGCTTGGTCTTGTTGTAGGCAAAGACGGTGCTGCGTGCGGCGACGCCGACCCATTTGCCGCTGGCCGGCTGATAGTCGCTGGGGACCTGCGCCAGCGTGTCGGCGTCGACCGGAGCGAACAGGCCGGCATTTTCGACCAGCACCATGGCTGGCGAGTTTTCGGTCAGGAACACGTCGGCCGGCGAGGCAGCACCTTCGGCGACGATCTGGTTGGAGAAGTCGCTGTCGCCGCCATTGCGGACAGTGACCTTGATGCCGGTTTCCCGGGTGAAGCCTTCGGCCCACGCCTTGGTCAGGTTTTCGTGCTGAGCGTTGTAGACAATGATGCCATCATCTGCCGCCATCGCCGGCCCGGCGATCAGGCTGATTGCCAGCGCGGTGGCGCCGATGAGGGTGGAAAGAGTATATTTCATGGCATTGTCCTCGATCTCGGGGGTCTTGCGTCTGTCACGGCTGCACCTATCGATACCTGACAGGGATAGTCAACATTGTCTTACCGATTTTGATCAAGCGCCGAGACGCAAACTTTCGTGATTTGCCGGTAATTTGGCTTGGACATTATTTCGCCGGCCACGTAACAAATCAGCGCCGAGACGCGAAAATCGGGGAGTAACTCTTGTGACCGGCAAGGATGAGGCCGAGCTTTCCCGGCTGATGCGGGCCGCGATCGCGGGAGATGAAAAGGCCTACGCCGACTTTCTGCACCGGATTGCCGCGCTGGTTCGCGGTTTTGTCAGGCGCAAGATCGTGCAGGGCGGGGTCGATCCCGAGGATGTCGTGCAGGAAACCTTGCTGGCCATTCATGTGAAACGACATACCTGGCGCCAGGATGCGTCGGTGTTGCCGTGGGTCTATGCGATCGCCCGCTTCAAGCTGATCGACGCGTTCCGGCGGCGAGGACGGCGCATCGAGATCGATGTCGACGACATTGCCGAGACCTTCGCCGAGCCTGAACCGGAGACCGTCAGCGAACGCGACATCAACCGGGCATTGGACGGCCTGTCGCCGGCACAGCGTTCCGTGGTCTCGGCCGTATCAGTCGAGGGGCGGTCAATCGGCGAGACGGCGGCAAAGTTCGGCATCAGCGAGACGGCGGTGCGGGTGTCGCTGCATCGGGGACTTGCCGCGATAGCCAAGCGATTCGGGCAGGGGCGATTCGGGCGGGAATGACATGAGGACGGATGATCTCATCAAGGCGCTGGACGCCGATGCCCGCAGCAAGGCGATGCCGCTGCGCTCGGCCTGGTGGATGGCCGCCGGTGCGGCTGCCATCACCGCGGCCATCGTTTTCCTGCTGACGATCGGCCCGCGTCCGGACTTCATGGCGGCCGCGCACACGATGCGCTTTTTCTCCAAATTCGTCTTCACCATCGTGCTTGCCGTCAGCGCCTTTGCCCTGATCCGCGCCCTGTCGACACCCGGCGCCCCGACAGGCCGGGCAATGGCTGGGATGATCGCCGCACCGCTGTTGGTAGCCGTGGCCGTGGTTCTTGAGCTGTTGGCCGTGCCCCAGGCCGACTGGGGCACAAGGATGGTCGGCTCAAACATGATGATCTGCATGGGGTTCATTCCGCTGATCGGAATTGGTCCGCTTGCCATCTTCCTGTGGATGCTGCGCTACGGCGCGCCGACGCGGCCGGTGCTTGCCGGTGCGGTTGCGGGCCTGCTTGCCGGCGGGCTTGCGGCGACGTTCTACGCCGCGCATTGCTTCGACGATTCGCCGCTTTTCGTCGCCACCTGGTACACGATAGCGATCGCGGTCCTCGCGCTGCTTGGCGCGCTCGGCGGGCGGTTTTTCGTGCGCTGGTAGCGTCACGCCGCAATCACAACCCCATGCACACCGATCCTTAATCATGCCGACAATTGTTTGTCGGTTACCAACCGCGCCGGCATGCCGGACGCAACCATTCCTTAAAATCGATCCGCCAGGGTTGTCGCGACAACATGCGTTTGCGCACGGGGGTGGCACGTATCGTGATGTGGCGAGGCTTGACCGGCCGAAAATCTCTTGGGCACGCAGGGTTCGCGGTGCTCGTGGCCGGCCTCTGTGTCGTGACGGCCTCGATCCTGCCGTCGCGCCTGGATCTCGGCACCGAGGCGCTGAAACTCTGCCTGCAGATCTCGGTGGGGGTGGCGATGGGTGCATTGTTCCTCGCCGTCCTGTTCAACCGCCGGGTCAGTGAGGATCGCCGGCAGATCGCGGAGAGCGAGCAGCGCTTCCACCGCGCCATGGAGGACTCGGCGATCGGTATCGTCGTTGTCGGCCTCGACGGGCGCATTCTCGAGGCCAATCCGGCCTTCGCCGCCATGCTCGGCTACAGCCGCGAGGAGATCGAGGCCCAGACCTTCTTCCAGATCACGCATCCCGACGATGTCCAGATCGGCCGGGAAACGATGGACGCTCTGAGAGCGGGCACGGTCAATTCCTTCCACTTCGAGAAGCGCTACCTCAGGAAGGACGGCACCCCGATCTGGGCCCATCTTGCCGGTTCCGTCATTCGCGACGAAAACAGCGGCCATCCGCTCTATCTCGTCTCGCAGATCGAGAACATCGACGCGCGCAAGCAGGCCGAGGCGCGCATTGCCGAAGCGGAGACGCGCTGGAATTTCGCGCTGGCCGGCGCCGGTCAAGGCGTCTGGGATCTCGACATGCGCAAGGGTGGCACGACCTATTCCTCGACCTGGGTCAAGATGCTGGGCTATGCGGATGGCGAACTCGACAGCGATCCCAACCACTGGCTGACGATGATCCATCCCGACGATCGCGAGACCGTCGCCGAGGCGGACCGCGCCCATCTTGACGGCAATACGCCCTACTTCGAAGCCGAATTCAGGATGCGTCACAAGGATGGCCACTGGATGTGGATCCTCGACCGCGGCAAGGCCATCGAGCGCGACGAGGATGGCCGCCTGATCAGGGCCATCGGCAGCCTGACCGACATCACCCGGCGCAAGGAGGCCGAAGCACGCCTCACCGTGTCGGCGGCGATGCTGGCCGATGAGAAGGAGCGGCTGAGGGTGACGCTGCAGTCGATCGGCGATGCCGTCATCTGCACCGATGCCGCAAACCGCGTCACCTTCATGAATCCGGTCGCCGAAAAGCTGACCGGGGTTGCAGGCGGCGAAGCCCTCGGCAAGATGCTTGGCCATGTCTACTGGGCGGTCGACGAGGAGACGGGGCACAGGATCGGCGTCACCCGACCCGCGATCGGTGGCCGGGCGCCCGCCGACCAGAACAGCCGCGCCGTTCTCGTCCGGCGCGATGATACCCGCTGCAGCATCCGTCAGGTGGTGTCGCCGATCATCAACGAGCGGAACGAATTCTGCGGACTGGTCATCGTCTTCCAGGACTTTACCGATGCGCGCGCACTGCAGCGCCAGCTCGCCCACGCGGCCGCGCATGACGCACTGACCGGCCTCGCCAATCGTTCGAGCTTCATCCGCGCCATGGAGGAACTGGTCGATCAGGCGCGCAAGGACGACACCTCGGGCAAAGGCAGCGGCCATCAGTTCATGTTCATCGACCTCGACCACTTCAAACTGGTCAACGACACCGGCGGCCACGCAGCCGGGGATGCCTTGCTCAAGCGGGTTGCGGAGGCGGTTCGCGGCGTGCTTGGCCCCGAAGACATCGTCGCGCGCCTGGGCGGCGACGAATTCGCGGTCATTCTGAAATCGGGTTCGGCAGCCGGCGCCAAGATCGCGGCGCGATCCATCATCGATGCGATACGCGGCCTGGACTTCACCTGGGATGGCCGTCCTCACGTCATCGGCGCCAGCATCGGGCTGGCTGCGATCAGCGCCAATTGCGGCGAAGTCGACGAGATCATCGCCAGGGCCGACGCCGCTTGCTATGCGGCCAAGGCGGCCGGCCGCGGATGCGTTTGTGTGGCGCCGGACGACAACCGTTCAAGCGGCAAGACCGAGACGCCGCTTGCGGCGGCATCCTGATCCGGTCGATCAACCCCAGACCTGATTAGCGCGTCGGAACGGGGTGCTCGCCGCGATAGTCGTAGAAACCGCGCCCGGTCTTGCGGCCGAGCCAGCCGGCCTCGACATATTTGACCAGCAGCGGGCAGGGGCGGTATTTCGAATCCGACAGGCCTTCATGCAGCACCTGCATGATCGACAGGCAGGTATCCAGCCCGATGAAATCGGCAAGCTGGAGCGGCCCCATCGGATGGTTGGCGCCGAGCCGCATGGCGGTGTCGATGGCGTCGACCGAGCCGACACCCTCATAGAGCGTGTAGATCGCCTCGTTGATCATCGGCAACAGGATGCGGTTGACGATGAAGGCCGGAAAATCCTCAGAAACCGTGATCGTCTTGTCGAGCTGCTTCACATAGGTCTTTGCCGCCTCGAAGGTCTGGTCCTCGGTGGCGATGCCGCGCACCAGCTCGACCAGCTTCATCAGCGGCACCGGGTTCATGAAATGGATGCCGATGAAGCGCTCCGGGCGGTCGGTCTGCGCGGCGAGCCGCGTGATCGAGATCGACGAGGTGTTGGTCGCCAGGATGGCTTCGGGGTTGAGCTGCGGACAGAGCTGGGCGTAGATCTTGCGCTTGACCGTCTCGTCCTCGGTCGCCGCCTCGATCACCAGATCGGCGCCGGCAAGATCGGCCATCGTCGGGGCGGAGGCGATGCGTGCCATCGCCTCGTTGCGCACCTTCTCGTCGAGCTTGCCGGACCCCACCTGGCGGGCCATGTTGCCGCTGATGGTGGCGATGCCCTTCTCGATGCGGTCGGGCGATATATCGTAGATCAGCACCTTGTAGCCCGAAAGCGCGGAGACATGGGCGATGCCGCCGCCCATCTGGCCCGCGCCGATGATGCCGATCGTCTCGATCTTGCTCATTACACCGATCCCGTCAAAAGGCCTTTGCGGCCTGCTTTTTGTGCGGTGCAAACTAAAAGGGCGGGGCGACTTCGTCTACCCCGCCCCTCACTATTTAATACGCTTTGGCAGAAGGCGTCAAAGCGCCTTCTGCAGCTCCGGCAAAATGACGAAGAGATCGCCGACAAGGCCGTAGTCGGCGACCTGGAAAATCGGTGCCTCCTCGTCCTTGTTGATGGCGACGATGACCTTGGAATCCTTCATGCCGGCAAGGTGCTGGATGGCGCCGGAGATGCCGACGGCGATGTAGAGATCGGGGGCAACGACCTTGCCGGTCTGGCCGACCTGCCAGTCGTTCGGCGCGTAGCCAGCATCGACCGCGGCGCGGGAGGCACCGACGGCGGCACCGAGCTTGTCGGCGACCGGCAGGATGACTTCCTGGAACTTTTCCGCCGAACCCAGCGCACGACCACCCGAGATGATGATCTTGGCCGAGGTCAGTTCCGGGCGGTCGGTCTCGGAGAGCCTGTTCTCGACGAAGGTGGACAGGCCGGGATTGGCCGCCGCCTTGATCGTCTCGACCGAAGCCGAGCCGCCCTCGGGCGTCGCCTGGAAGGAGGCTGTGCGCACAGTGATCACCTTCTTGGCGTCGCTCGACTGCACCGTCTGGATGGCGTTGCCGGCATAGATCGGCCGCTTGAACGTATCGGGCGAGACGACTTCGATGATCTCGGACACCTGCGCGACATCGAGCAGGGCAGCCACGCGCGGCGCGACATTCTTGCCCGACGAGGTCGCCGGCGCGATGATCGTGTCATAGGAACCGGCGAGCGAAACGATCAGCGCGGCCATCGGTTCGGCGAGACGCTCGGTGAGTTCGTCGGCCTCGGCGAGCAGCACCTTTGTCACGCCCCTGAGCTTGGCGGCGGCGTCGGCAGCCGGCTTGGCGCCCTTGCCGGCAACCAGCACATGGACGTCCGAACCGATCTGCAGGGCCGCCGACAGCGCCTTGGCGGTCTGGTCGGAAAGGGTTGCGTTGTCGTGTTCAGCAATCAGAAGAATAGCCATTTTCTTGTTCCTTTCCCGATCGCTTACAAAACGCCGGCTTCGTTCTTGAGCTTGTCGACCAGTTCGGCGACGCTCTTGACCTTGACGCCTGCCTTGCGGCCGCTCGGCTCTTCGGTCTTGAGCACTTTCAGCCGCGGCTTGACGTCGGCGCCGTAGTCTGCCGGGGTCTTCTCGTCGAGCTGCTTCTTCTTGGCCTTCATGATGTTGGGCAGCGAGGCATAGCGCGGCTGGTTGAGGCGCAGATCGGCGGTCACAATCGCCGGCATCTTCAGTTCCACCGTCTGCAGGCCGCCGTCGACTTCGCGCGTCACCTTGGCCTTGTCACCTTCGAGCACGATTTTGGAGGCGAAGGTGCCCTGCGCCCAGCCCAGAAGTGCCGCCAGCATCTGGCCGGTCTGGTTGCTGTCGTCGTCGATCGCCTGCTTGCCGAGAATGACGAGGCCGGGCTGTTCGGCGTCGACGACGCCCTTCAGCACCTTGGCGACGCCGAGCGGCTCGGTCTGTTCGTCGGTCTTGACCAGGATGGCGCGGTCGGCGCCCATGGCAAGCGCGGTGCGCAAGGTCTCCTGCGCCTGCTGCGGGCCGATCGAAACAACGATGATCTCTTCGGCCTTGCCGGCCTCCTTCAGCCGGATCGCCTCTTCCACCGCGATCTCGTCGAACGGGTTCATCGCCATCTTGACGTTGGCGAGTTCCACCGCCGAACCGTCAGCCTTCACGCGAACCTTGACGTTCGCATCCACAACCCGCTTTACGGGCACAAGGATCTTCATTGCCTGTCACCTCTTCAAGATAATTAGGCGCGCTATAACAGCCTGCGCCCTTTCTGAGTTGTCGAAAGCCGACATTCCGGATGGAAATTCTGGTCTTTGACCGCCTTGGGCTGCGACGGAGACGTTTCCGTAGTTGCGACGACCCTGCACGTCAATACGCCGCAAGCCGCTCAAATCGGTTCAGTCCGAACTGGAAGCGGTTCCTCGCCCCCAGCGCGGCGTGTTGGCGGATGGGTCGGACGTAACCGTGTCGGCGGCAACGGGCGGCTGTTCGGGAGGAGCGGCAACGGCAGCATCGTCGTCAGCGCCGGCAAACAGCGGCACGCCGCGGCTGCGCAAGACAAGCACCAGCACGGCGCCGGCAATGATGCCGCCGATGTGGCAGGCCCAGGAGATCTGGTCCTCGCCGCCGGCGGCAAACATCACCACCTGGAACAGCACCCACAGGATGAGCGGGATGAAGGCCGGAATGCGCAGCGGGATGCGGGCAAAGGCGAGCACCCACACTTTTACCCTGGGATAAAGGATCAGATAGGCGACGACCACGCCGGCGATGGCGCCGGACGCGCCGATCAGCGGCACCTGCGAATCCCAGGCAACGAGGCCCTGGAAGGCGGCTCCGGCGACCGCGCACAAGAGGTAGAAGATGAGGTAACGGACGTGGCCGAGGGCGTCCTCGACATTGTCGCCGAACACCCACAGGAACAGCATGTTGCCGCCGAGGTGGAAGATGTCGGCATGCAGGAAGGAATAGGTGAGGTAGCTCAGGCTTTCGGGGACGACGACAAACCGAGGATCGAGCTCGGCGGTGTCATGGACGACGGCTGGGATGAAGCCGAGGCCGAGCACGGCGGCATTGGTGAAGTTCTCGCCGCCGAGCGCGGTGGCGCAGTAGACCAGAGCGTTGACCACGATCAGCCCGATCGTCACATATTGCAGGCGGATGTGCCGCAGCCTGTTGGTGTCGTAAAGCGGGATGAACATCGGTCCCTGGCCCCCTCGCGCTTTCGGACAGTTCAGCGGTTCTTGCCGGGAACCCATAGCACGTCGGCATTTCCGTTGTCATTGACCGCCCGGGCGGCGACAAACAGGAAATCCGAGACGCGGTTGATGTATTTCAGCCCGTCGCGGTTGACGTGCTCGCTCGGGTCCTGGGCCAGGGCCACCATCAGCCGCTCGGCTCGCCGCGCCACGGTGCGGGCGAGATGCAGGGCGGCGGCCGCCGGCGTGCCGCCGTTCAGCACGAAGGATCTGAGCGGCTGAAGGTCCTTGTTGAGCAGGTCGATATCCTTTTCGATCCGGTCGGTCTGCGTGGCGATGATTCGTAGCGGCTCATAGCCGAGCGGCTTGCCGTCATCGGGCACGGCGAGGTCGGCGCCGAGGTCGAAGAGATCGTTCTGGATGCGGGAAAGCATGGCGTCGATCGCCGGGTGGGTTGTCGCGGTGTGGACCCGGGCCATGCCGATGCAGGCATTGGCTTCGTCGACCGTGCCATAGGCGTCCACCCGCAGATCGGACTTCAGCCGCCGTTCGCCGGTGCCGAGACCCGTGGTGCCATCATCGCCGGTGCGGGTGTAGATCTTGTTGAGCTTGACCACGTCGCCTCCCGAACGGCCTCACTTGCGGGTGAAATACACCGCCAGCAGGATCAGCACCAGCGCCACGGCCTGCAGCAGAACACGCGCCTGCATCAGCTTGTTCGAGGTGACGCCGGAACCACCACGCATCATGTTGATGAGACCGCGAACGAGCACGATCACGACGGCGACCATGACCAGAACGGCGAGGATGTTGAAGACGGTTGCCATGGTGTGTTCCCAGTTCGGTTGGTTCAGGCGCGTTTGGCAAGGAAGCGGTAGAGCATCGATGCGGGCAGGATGCGTTTGAGCACCGCGCCGATCTTAGCCGGCACTGTTACCACATAGTGCGGGCGCGGGCGCCGCGACAGAAGTGCATGGCGTAGTGCCGCGTGAACCACTTCCGGCCCTGGCTTCAGTGCCGATTGGCTGCCGCCGGCCCGCAGCCTTTCCAGTTGCGCCTCATAGTCGAGGCGGTGGACTGAGTTCTCGTGATCGATGTTCTTCAAAAACCAGGGAAGCGCATTGCTGGCGATTTTCGACGTTACCGGCCCGGGCTCGATCAGCGAGACATGGATGCCACTGCCCCTAAGTTCCTGATGCAGGCACAGCATCAGACCTTCCAGCGCGTGTTTCGAAGCCGAATAGGCGCCGCGAAAGCGCACCGGCGCGAGACCGAGGATCGATGAGCAGTGGACGATGCGGCCATGGCCCTGTCGGCGCATCACCGGCACCAGACGGCGGGTCAGGTCATGCCAGCCAAAGAAATTCGCCTCGAACTGCTCCTTGAGCGCTGCCACCGGAAGATCCTCGACGGCGCCGGGTTGAGCGTAAGCGCCATTGTTGAACAGGGCGTCGAGCCGGCCGCCTGTGCGATCGAGCACGGCCGCCACCAGGGCGGCGATGGAATCTGGTTCGCAGTAGTCGAGGTAGAAAGCCTCGATGCCGTCAGCCTCGAGCGCGGCGATGTCGTCGGGTTTTCGCGCCGTCGCGAACACCCGCCAGCCTTCAGCCTTCAACGCTCGCGCGCAATGGGCGCCTATTCCCGAAGATGCGCCGGTGACAATGATCGAGCGCAACTCTTCCGCTGGAGAATTCATGGTTTGACGAAGGGTTGCCATTTGCCGCATTCACTTCCCATATTCGCGGCGTCGAGACAATCGAAGGGAGCGCGGGTCCTTGCTGCGGAATATTGTCGCCCTGCGCCGCGTGCTCTACGACGCACTTGGCCATTTCAACACCGATGACGGTTGGGCGATGGCCAGCCATCTGGCGATCACGTCGTTGATGGCGCTGTTTCCATTCCTGATCTTCGCCACGACGCTGGCGAGCTTCCTCGGCGCCCAGGCCTTTGCCGACACGGCTGTGCATCTGGTCTTCGACACCTGGCCCGAACAGATCGCCAAGCCTATCGCGCGCGAAGTGCTCAATGTGCTGACCGTCAGGCGTACCGACCTGTTGACCTACGGCGTGCTGCTTGCCGCCTACTTTGCCTCGAATGGCATCGAGGCGCTGCGCACTTCGCTCAACCGCGCCTATCGAGTCTCGGAAACGCGCGGCATCGTCTACCGCCGGGTGCAGAGCATCATCTTCGTGCTGATCGCGACGGCCGGTTTCCTGGCGATCAGCGTGCTCCTGGTGTTCGCGCCGCTGCTGGCGCGGCTGGCCGAAGCCCATATCGAAGGGATCAAGCCCTATATGGGCACGATCACGCTATGGCGTTATGTCATCGCCTCGGTGGTCATTGTCGGCGGATTGTTTGCCGTGCATTTCTGGCTGCCGGCGGGCAAGCGCCGCTTCGTCTCGCTGGTGCCGGGCATCATCTTCACGCTGGCGGCATGGCTTATCGGTTCGACCGTCTTCGCCACCTATCTCGATCACTTCTCGTCTTATGTGACGACCTATGCCGGCTTGGCGTCGATCATGATCGCGGTGGTCTTCCTCTACATGGTCTCGGCGATCTTCATCCTCGGCGGCGAGCTCAATGCCGCGATCAGCCGTTATCTGGAGGCACGCGCACGGGTCGGTTAAGATTGGTCGGCTGAGATTTGGTCGACCGAGCCGTTGCCAGGCCAACGCCGAATGTCGTGATTGCCATGCCGGCAATCTGCAGCGCATTGAGCTGCTCGTCGAACAAGGCCCAGGCGATGACGGCCGTCACCGCCGGCACCAGGTAGAACAGCGAGGCCACTTTCGACATCTCGCCGTCGCGGATCATCACCATCAGCAGGAAGATGGCGCCGAGCGACAGCACCAGCACCAGCCAGGCCATGGCGAAGATCAATTCGCCGTTGATGACGACGGTGCTGGTCTCGAAGGCGAGCGCGGCGAGGATCATCAGCGAGGCGCCGCCGACATATTGCCACATGGTCGCCGCGACGAGGTCGCCGCCGGAGGCGAAGCGCTTTTGCCAGATGGTGCCGGCGCTCATGCCGAGCACCGACACCAGCGAGGCGGTCAGCGTCGCCGCCGTCACGCCGCCGCCGAGCGCGCCCAGCTTGGGCCACAGCACGATGACGATGCCGATGAGACCGATACCAAGGCCGGCCCAGTGACGCGGCAGGATCGCCTCGCCGAGAAACTTGCCGGCAAGCACGGCCGTGATCAGCGGCTGCAGGCCGACGATGAGAGCCGAAAATCCGGCCGGCATGCCTCGGTGGATGGCCCAGAAGACAGCGCCGAGATAGACGCCATGCATCAGGATGCCGGCGCCAGTGGCGTGCAGCGCTTCGGTGCGGGTGGCTCTCTTCGAACCCAGCACGAGCATCAGGACGCCGAGCAGGATCGCAGCCAGGACAAAACGCGCGGCAAGGAAGTCGAACGGCTCGGCCCATGGCATGGCGTAGCGCGCGCCGATGAATCCGGTCGCCCACAGGACAACGAAGGTGGCGGGGATGAACCGCTTGATGCTGTGCATGTTCCGGAGACCGCCACGCTGGGGAGAAATTGATCGTGGCGCTGCTCTAATGCGGTTCAAGCCGGCGCGCAAAACGAAACGATTGATCCATGCATCACGGGAATTCAACGGGTGGCGAATTTGGCAGGCGGTTTCCCTGGCCTCACCGGGATCAAAGCCCGACCATCCGCCTGACGTTGTCCACTGATGCGCCGGCATCGCGCAAGGCGGCAAGGCCGGTGTCACCCAGGCTCTTGGACAGCTTTCGTCCATCCGGCCCGAGGATGAGACGATGGTGGAAATAGGCTGGTTGCGGCAATCCGAGGAGTTCCTGCAGCAGGCGCTGGACGCCGGTGGCGGAAAACAGATCCTGGCCGCGCACGACATGGCTGACGCCTTGCAGAGCATCGTCCATGACGACGGCGAGGTGGTAGCTGGTCGGGATATCACGGCGCGCCACGATCACGTCGCCCCAGTCCTGCGGCCGGGCTTCGACGGAGCGAGACGCGACGAGCGTCTCATCGGCGAATTCGGCCCATGCGAGGTTCTTGCCGACCCGCGCCGTGGCGGTGCCGACATCCAGTCGCCAGGCGAAAGGCGCATTCTCGGCGATCCGTCGCTTGCGTTCCTTCACCGGCAGCGCCTTGTCGGCGGCGGGGTAGAGTGGCACGCCGTCGGGGTCGCGCGGCCAGTCGCGCCCGCGCTCCTCGCTGTCGGTGATGAAGGCCCGGATTTCGCCACGGCTCATGAAGGCGGGATAGACGAGCTCTTCCTCGATCAGCCGCTCGAGCATCGCTCGGTACTCGGCGAAATGCTCGGACTGGCGCCGCACGGGCTCTTCCCAGCCAAGCCCCAGCCATTTCAGATCGGCAAGCACGCCCACCTCGAATTGCGGCGTGCAGCGCGTCGTGTCGATATCCTCGATTCGCAGCAGCAGGCGGCCGCCGGCGGCACGCGCCAAGTTCTGATTGAGCAGCGCCGAATAGGCGTGGCCGAGATGCAGGTCGCCGTTGGGGCTGGGGGCGAAGCGGAATGTCAGGAGTGTCATCTCTCCGGCGGCAATCCTGTTTTGCGGCGCTTCGCCAATTGCTACCTTGTCGAGGGTCAAGGAACAAGAAAGCATGCAACGCATCGCCACATCAGACGACATTGCCCGGGGGCTCGATGCGCTTTGCGTGATCGACCCGCGCCTGGAAAAGGTGCGCGGCATGGCTGGCGAGGTGCCGTTGCGGCTTTCCGAGCCTGGGTTTCGAAGCCTTGCCTCGATCATCGTCTCGCAGCAGGTGTCCCGCGCCAGCGCCGATGCGATCTTCGGCCGGCTGACGAAATTGGTCGATCCGCTGACGCCGCAGGCGATCCTCACCGCCGGCGAAGACATGTTTCGCGAGGCCGGCCTGTCGCGGCCGAAGCAGCGTGGGCTCATTGCCATTGCCCAGGCGGTGGCCGACGGCCTCGACCTTCATCACCTTTGTTCGCTCGATGCCCAGGAGGCGATCGCGGCGATGACGGCGGTGTCTGGCATCGGCCCATGGACGGCGGAAGTGTATCTTCTGTTTGCCGCCGGCCACCCCGACATTTTTCCGGCGCGCGACGTCGCCTTGCAGAGCGCGGTCGGTCATGCGCTCGGTATCGAGCCGCGTCCGCCGGAGAAAACACTGATCGCATTGGCCGAATCATGGAGCCCGTGGCGAGGTGTCGCATCGCGGCTTTTCTGGTCCTATTATCGCGAAACCAGAGGGCGGGATGCCGCGCCACCCGCCTGAATTCGCAAAAAAGCATAAAAATCATGCTTTTTTGGCGTTTCAGCGACGCGACAATCCGCTTCACATCCCTGTCATGTCGGGCTTACAGTATCCGCGCCGATCGGTTCGAGAACTAGGAGGTAAACGAGGTGACGGTTGCCGTATCTCCGGATGGGCTTCCAGCGCTGGTGCTGAATGCGGATTACCGTCCGCTCAGCTATTACCCCTTGTCGCTCTGGTCCTGGCAGGATGCCATCAAGGCGGTGTTCCTCGACCGGGTGAACATCGTCGCCGAATACGAGCACGCCGTCTCCTCGCCGACCTTCTCGATGAAGCTACCGAGCGTCGTCAGCCTGAAGGCCTATGTGAAGCCGTCCAGGCATCCGGCCTTCACCCGCTTCAACGTCTTCCTGCGCGACCGCTTCCAGTGCCAGTATTGCGGCACGCCGGAGGATCTGACCTTCGATCACGTCATCCCCCGCCATCGCGGTGGCGCGACGACGTGGGAGAATGTCGTTGCCGCCTGTTCGCCCTGCAATCTCAGGAAGGGCGGCATGATGCCGGCGCATGCCAGGATGTGGCCGCTGCAGAAGCCGTTCCAGCCGACGGTGCACGACCTGCACAACAACGGCCGCCTGTTCCCGCCCAACCATCTGCATGAAAGCTGGATGGATTATCTGTACTGGGATGTCGAACTGGAGCCTTGAGATCGTTCGAGAATTCGGGAGGCTGGCCGCCTGAAGCGATTTTCTGCGCTTCCGGTGCTCAGGGACTTGCTTAAATGTCCGCTCCGCTCGTCAACTGCGTCGACCCCAAAAATCACTTCATACGACTCAGCCTGCCGAATTTTTGCGCGAACTCTGCGTCGCGCCGCTCGATCGAACTTTGCTCAGTCGCGGATGAGAGCGCCGCGGAAGGCGACGGCGGCCAGGACAAGGCTGGCGATGGCGTTCCAGCCGGCCAGCGACAGGCCGAGGATGCGCAGCGCCGCCTTGTCGCAGGAGGGCGGCACGAATTTGTCGAGCGCGTCGAGCACGCCCTTGCCGCCGGTGTCCACCGGTCCGGCGCCCGCGGTGCAATCGGTCGGGCCGGCCCACCACTGCCATTCGACGCCTGAGTGATAGACGCCGAGATAGAGGCCGTAGAGCATCAGCAGGCCGCCGACGGCCAGCAGGCCGCGCGTCAGCCATGCCGGGGCGTGCAGCATGGATGCAAGCACCGCCAGCAGCATCAGCGGCACGCCGATGTAGTAGGGCGTGCGCTGTTCAAGGCAGAGATGGCAGGGGATGTAGCCGCCGAGATACTGGAAGCCGAGCGCCGAGCCGACGGTGGCGGCCATGGCGATGGCGAGAAACAAGGCCGTGCGCGTCCGCTGGCGTCCGGTGTCGACATTCATGGTCGCTGTCATGGGTTTTCGTCCGTTGAGTTCGCCGCCGGCCCTTTATCCATGTCGTCCCAACACCGCTGGGCACTTTTGGGCGACATGGACTAGAACGCGTATTTGACGAGGATATAGAGCAAAATCAGGGCAGCCGCTCCGGCGCCCGCGATCAGTCCGAGGCGCTTTTCGATGAACACGCGGATCGACTCGCCATAGCGGCGCAGCAGCCATGCCAGCAGCAGGAAGCGGGCGCCGCGCGCCACGATGGCCGAGATGATGAAGATCAGCAAATTGACGTGCAGGGCGCCGGCAAGGATGGTGACGACCTTGATCGGCGGCAGGTGCGCGAGACCGGAGGTAACGAGCAGCACCAGCATCAGGCCGGTGCCAGAATTCTGCCAGCGCTCGAAGGTCGACAGGCCGCCGAAATGCTCCAGGATCGGACGGGCGATGGCGTCGTAGGCGAAATAGCCGATCATCCAGCCGGCGATGCCGCCCAGCACCGAGGCGGCCGTGGCGGTCAGCGCATAGCGGTAGGCGCGGTCGGGGCGTGCCAACGCCATCGGCAGATAGAGCACATCGGCCGGCACGAAGAAGAACGAGCTTTCAATGAAGGCGATGATGGCAAGCCACCATTCCGCGGATTTCCTTGCCGCCAGCGACAAGGTCCAGTCGTAAAGTCCGCGAAGCATCGGCACTCCTAATGCGTGTCGTCCAAAAGTGCGCAGCGGTTGGGGGGCATGCAGAAACAAAGACCCAAAGCGCGCCATCTATCCCGTCAGACGCGCAGCACTTTGATGGCCGCCTGTCTAGAAAGATTTTCCGCGCTGCACAATGGCAGTCCCGTCACGAAATCGAAAGGCGCAGTATGGTCGCATCCGGGCCGTCGACAATTGGCCAGTTGACGAACAGGCCTCCAACCGTATAGTCCGCGCCCATCCAGGCCTCCCGGCCTGAGCCCCTATGGCGGAATTGGTAGACGCGCTCGACTCAAAATCGAGTTCCGCAAGGAGTGCTGGTTCGATTCCGGCTAGGGGCACCATTTCCTGCTGAAAATGCTTTACTTCCAGTAGGATACAAGAACTGGATGGATTTCCATCCACCCGAAAACCCACCGTGGAAGCTTCGTTGGCAGCCCTGTGTAGCCCGTACCATGGCCGTCTAGGCGAAAAATGGGGGTATTGGTTTGTATGCCTACCTATTAGGGTCGTGACCGCTGCGGCTTTCCAGCCTCAAGCAAACATCCTCGGCGTCGGATGAGGGACGACAGGGGTTTGAAGTAAGTTGATGATCGCCATCGTCACGAAGAACGTCATTCACGGCCCATTCCCGCCGTTGACCGACAGTCCCACCGCTATCATTCAGCTTCCCCGAAGCGGCCATTGGTGTCGGCGGGAGCGTCAATTCTGCGGACAAAATGACCAAAGAAGGATGCCTAGGGCATCCAATTTGCGGCATGCTCACCTCGATAGTTTGGCCAACAGCAGACATGCCGTTTTGGCGGTGTGGTAGCGGCGCCACTTCGATGGGTGTAGGGTGATCGGCATACTGCATGTACATGCAGGGGCACGATGGTGAGTAGTTCCCCGCTCGACCGGAAGATGCTGGCGATCCTGGCGGCCGATATGGTCGGCTATTCAAAGGCGATGGAGGCCGATGAGGCCGGCACCATTGAGCGATTGAAATCCGTTCGTGCCGAGCTGTTCGACCCCACCATCTCCCTGCACCATGGCCGCCTCATCAAGCTCATGGGCGATGGCGCGCTTGTCGCCTTCGACAGCGTGGTCGACGCAGTCGCCTGCGCAGCGGAAATCCAAAGCGCGGCGGCCGCGCGCAATGAAGGTCTGCCCGAGCCTGAGCGCATCGTGTTCCGCATCGGGGTCAATCTGGGTGACGTTGCGCTGGTTGACGGCGATGTCTATGGCGATGGCGTCAATGTCGCCGCGCGATTGCAGCAACTCGCTGATGCTGGCGGCGTGATCGTGTCGGGCACAGCCTTTGACCATCTGCAAGGCAAGCTTGATTGGTCCCTCGATTTCGCTGGCGAGCAACAAGTAAAGAATATCAGCCGTCCGGTGCGGATGTACCGGCTAAGGCTCGATGGCAAGCGGCCGCGCTGGACCTTGCGCAAGGCGATGCCGCGCTGGGTTGGGACGGCGGCGGCCATCGTGCTATTTGCTCTGCTGGGCGGCGGCGGGACATGGTGGTTCTTGCATTCAGCTGCTCTGGGTGCCAAGCCGTCGGTCGCAGTGCTGCCCTTCAACAACTTTGGCGGCGACGACGCCACCGGGCGTCTGGCCGATGGCCTCACCGAGGACATCATCACCGATCTCGCGCAGTTTCCCGAACTCGACGTCGTGGCGCGGAATTCGACGGAAGTTTACAAAGGCAAGCCGGTGGATGCCCGCCAGGTCGCGAGTGCGCTCGACGTCGGCTATGTGCTGGAAGGCTCGATCCAGCGGCAAAATGGGCGGGTGCGGATCACCGCGCAGTTGATCGATGCAAAAACCGGCAACCATCTGTGGTCGGAGCGATGGGACCGGCCTGCTGAAGACGTATTCGCCGTTCAAACCGAGATCGCCGAGCAGGTCACCAACCGTCTCGGCAACGGCGTGGGGCTGATTCAGGGAGCGGGGCGGGCTGCAGCGAAGCGTAAACGGCCGGACAACTTGACTGTCTATGATTACTATCTGCTCGGAACCGAAAGGATTGAAAAGATTACCGTAGCGGATGAGGAGGAGGCCATCAGGCTGCTCAACCTCGCTGTCGAGCTGGACCCGGAGTTCGCCCGCGCCTGGGTGGAACTTTATCATGCTCATAACATATTGGCTGGCTTCGGTATCAATCCCGAGAGCGAGATCAAGGCGGCCGCCGATGTAGCCGAACGCGCGGTGCGGCTCGATCCGAGCGACGCCGAGGCGCACGCCGTTTTTGGCATGAGCCTCAAAGTCAAGGGCGACAACGCCCGCGCCAAGGTCGAGCTGGACACGGCCCTCCGCCTCGCTCCGGGTTCGGCCGAAATCCTGACATTCTATTCCGGCTTTGCGGCAGGCTTCGACGAACCCGAACGCGGCGCTCAGTTGGTCGACCAAGTTATACGGCTCGACCCGAATTACCCGATGTGGGCAACTGGTTTCTACTCCACTGCCTATTTTATGGCTGGCCGCTATGAGGACGCCTTGAAGATGCTGGAGCGCAAGACGCCCGATAACTACGGCAATTGGAATTGGGTGGTGCGTAGCAGCTCCCTCGCGGCACTGGGTCGAACCGATGAGGCGAATGCTTCGGTCAGGGAAACCCTCAAACGGTATCCGGACCTGACCGTCGAGGGCATGGTTAATGAATTCAGCTTGAGCAAGAGGGAACGCGGTCGTTTCATCGAGACAATGCCGCTCGCCGGCTTCCCGCTTTGCGCCAAGCCCGAGGCGCTGGCAAAGCTCGCCAAACCTGTGCGACTACCGGAATGCGAGACGGGGTAGAATTCGCCTGGGAAACATAGAACAGCCCTGTGCAAGGTGCGCGGGCCGCCGATCGCCCCGGTACCGGCGGGCGCTGACGCAAATGGTTGCGCTGTCGGGCGTTTGTCGGGGCGACGACGGCCATTGCTAGCTGTGGTCGTATGTAAATGCCGGCTAGGGGCACCATTCTTCGACGTCATCTCTTCGAGCCGTCAGATTTCGGTAGCGTCTTCCTGTCTTGCGGGAAGATTATGACATTCGGGCTGGTGGGCAGGTCTTGCCGGTTGGCGCTGTCCGATTGTGCCGTCGTGCAGGCGTCGTTGAACGAGAGTTGCGACTTGTACTGGGCAAGGACGAAACATGGAACGCGCCCTGCAACGAGGACGCTGAAGCTAAAGCCCTATAGGACGACCACCGACAACAGCAACATGACGCCGATCCCGATCATCAGTAGGCCGGGCCAGTTTTGCGACAGACCGAGGAAACCGAGCCCGCGACGGCGCGGCTCAAGTGTCGGACCTGGCGCTGCGAGATTTGGCGTCGGGCCATCGGGCGGCGCGGGAAAGGGCGTCGGATCGCTAAGCCGCCCGCGACTAAGGACTGCGAGCGCCATGTAGACAATGCCAGCGACAGTGAGCAATGCACCGATCAGGATGACAGCCATTTCTCCTCGCTCTTTTCGCTTGGCGAACGCCCCGGATTCGCCGGTTGCCCGCTGATACAGAACGGTCAAGATGGCCGGCAGGTTCCGACAAGGGTCACCTAATGGTTCGCGGCGTGAGCCAAACGGCAACGGAGCAGCAACTCAATTTACCGTGGACGACTGGGAGCTTGCCGCCGACGAGGCCATAGCGACCTGCGGCGGGGAGCCGACCACGCTCTTTGTTGGCGGGGACGTGCCTGACATGGAGTGAGGGTTGGGCGATCAGGGGGCTTAAGCAGGTGGGAGGAACATGCTCTCTTCCTTGGCCGCCGCCTCGAATGCCTTGCGGGCGTCCTGAGAGGGCACGTCTCCTTCAATGGCGGCCATGCAGGTCTCAATCGCCTGTTTCCACTTGGGGCCGCGCTTGGTCCACCTGAGGAGTTGCTCAGCGGCGCCCTCGGCGTGACTGACCCCGAAGCGGAGCCCAGGTCGATCAGTCCTAACGTAGACCGGAGGGTTGAACCAATGGAGAGACATGAGGGGATGGTAATGGAGGTCGGGAATGTTTGGTACAGATTTCTCTGAACCGATCAGATATGCGGCAGCGCGCGATTACCCGTTGAAGTACATTGAGACTATCGGCCTCGGGCGAGGGGCACATAAAGTCTTGTGATTGCTGATAGATTGTTCGGTCTGGACGCCAGTTCGATCCAGCCTTGAGACCCCGGCTAGGGACAGCATCCCATTTTCAGGCACTGATCTTATTGGGCTCAAGACGGCTCGCAGAGGCAGACACGACAACCGTTGGAATGCACTTCGACGGTTCGATCGTCTTGAGCTCAGTGTGCCTGAAGGCATTTCCAAATGTGATTGCAAGGCCAATCAGCAGCGCGGCCCACAGACCAGGTTGTCGCAATTTCCGGTTTGGCATCAGTTACTACCGCCGGCCCAGCAAGCTCTTCATCCGGAGGCGCAGCAGGCGTGCCATGTTGCGGGTCTCGCGGTAGAGATGCAGCTGCGAGGCGGCCTGGCGGGTGAGGCGGTCGGCGTCCGGCGTCAGGCCGATCACCAGCGTGCCCATCGGTTTGCGCTCGGTCCATAGCCGGCTCATCACCGGATGGTCGGGCATGGCGCAGGAATCGGTCATCATGATGTTGGGATCGTCGAGATGCTGCCTGGTCACCTCGATCATCAGCAGCGTGCCCGGCGAACAGGCGGCCAGCGTCTCGTCATAGGCCGTCTTCCAGGTGTAGGCGACGCCGGCTTCGACGAAGACGATCAGGCAGGCAATGGTGCGGCCGTCGAGCGTCAGCGAATGGATGCGGCACATATCCTGTTCGGCGAGCCGGTGCACGGCCTCGCGGGCGAAGGCGGCGCGGTAGCGGTCGATTGCCATGGCGGTGCGTTCGCGGCCTTTCCAGCCGGCTGCTTCCAGCGACAGGAAGCTTTCGATGGCATGGCGGATCTCTTCAGGGCCGCGCGCCACGGCATGTTCCAGTTTGCCGAGATCGCCGAGGCGCCGCTTCAGGCGCCGGAACTCGCGATAATGGTGCGGGCGCAGCGAGGCCTTCAGATACTCGTCTCCGTCGGCTTCGCTGTCCAGCGCGGGGCGCTGGGTCTGGCCGGTGGTGACCAGCATCAGGCCGCGCGTCTCGGCCACGGTGGCAAGCAGGCTCGCCACCGGGCCATCGAGCCGGATGTCGGGCAGGACGAAGACTTTCGGCAGCTTGAGGTGCGGGCGCGACAGCATCGAGAAGAAGTCCTCGACGACGCCAACCGGGTCGTCCCGATCGACCAGCGGCGTGCCGAGCGGACCGAACGGGCTCGACCAGGTGCGCATGACCGGCACGCCGAGCGGTATCCCCGGCCGTTCCACCGAGAACGGCACCAGCAGCCGCAGCCGGTTGCGGTATTCGTCGCCGTCGCGGATCACGGCCAGCCGTACCTCGCGATCCTCCAGCCGGGGCATGGCCGGCGCCAGGAAGCGCGGGTTGAAGAAAACGTTCGGCTCGATCGTGCGGGTGCAGAGATAATCCAGTTCCTCGACCAGGTCGAAGCCGGCCGATGCCGGGTAGATGGCGAGTTTTCGCTCCGGCCGGTTGTTGGCGAAAATTTCGATATGGGCGGGGTCGGCGTCGCGGGTCAGCCCGGCAAGGCCGGACACCATGGCGCCGGCCGTGCCGCCGCTGGTTTCCTCAAGCAACGGGATGGCGGCCATCACGCGGCTCCTTTCGCAGGCACGAAGATGAGCATGACGATGCCGAGCTTGCGCCACACCGTGAAGGACAGCGCGCAGGCTTCGAAGATCATGGCAAAGGCGGTGGCCATCGCCGCGCCCCACAGGCCGAAAGGCGGGATCAGCATCACGTTGAGGCCGATGTTGAAGGCCAGCGTCATGGCATAGACGGCAGCGCAGATGTTCTGGTTGCCGCTCATCGTGAGCAGGCTTTCGCACGGACCGACGGCGGCGCGGGCCACGACGCCGAAAACGAGCAGGAACAGCAGCGGATAGCCACTGCTGAATTCCGGGCCGAACAGCACCAGCATCGGCTCACCCAGCGCCAGCACCAGCAGCGCCATCAGCAGCGAGGGCCAGAAGGTCCACGACACCGTCTCGCGGGCGAAGGCGACGAGCTTTTGCGGCTCGCCATGGGTGAACTGCGCATAGCGCTGGGCAACACCGGCCTTGACGGCGAAATAGACGAAATGCACCAGCGCCAGCGTCTTCACCGTGGCGAAATAGACGGCGACGTCGTTGGGATTCATATAAGCGCCGACCATCAAGACATCGGCATTGGTGAGCAGGAAGAAGAAGCTTTCGACCAGGAAGATCGGCAGCGACACGATGAACCATTGCGCGAAATGCACCTTCATCGGCCCTGCCGGGGTTCTCTTGTCCATGCGTTGGGTAACGCCGATGAGTTGACCGAGCGTGGTGACATAGGTGGCGGCGATCGAAGCGAAGATGGCGGTCTTGGCGTCCGGCGCATAGCCGGCGACCAGCATCAGCGCCATGAACAGCAGGATCAGCACCGGCCGTATCAGATAGGTCGGCGACAGCGCGAACAGCGCCCATGAATTGGCGCGCGCCAGCCCTTGCAGCAGGTCGGACATAGCGATCATCGGCAGGCAGATGACGCCGAGGATGAACGGTATCACGTAGTAGTTCTCTATCCACGGCGAAGCCAGCCAGACGCCGAGCGCGCCGAGCCCGGCGATGATGGTGGAGGCGATCAGCACGAACAGCCGGCTGGCCAGCACGATGCCGCGCAATTCGGCCAGCATGCCGCGCTCGCGGTATTCGGGAATGAAGCGGATGACCGAGGTGTGGAAGCCAAGGCAGGCGAGGTTGCCGACGATGACCATCGTCACCCAGACGAGGACGAAGATGCCGTATTCGAACGAGCCCATCCAGCGGGCCATCAGCACCTGGCTCACGAAGGCTATGACGGCGCTGATGATGCGGATGGAGAAAGCGATGACCGACATGCGGCCGGCCTCGCCGCGTTCGTCGGCGGTGAACAGCACGGCGTCGATGCGGCCTAGCAACGGTCTCATGCGCAGCGCCAAACGCTGCGGCAAGAACCGCCCGGCTGTCGTGGCCGCGGAAAAGCGCACCCCGATTACTCTCCGTTTTCCGCCTCTTTTCAGGCTTTGGTGTATCAAAGACACATTAAGAAACGGTTGGGTGAGGAGCGGTCCGCACAGCGGACGAAAAGCCAACGATTTGGCTTTTCGAGCGACGAACGCCCAGAGCCATAGCGAAGGGCCGGCAAGGCCGCCGATGCGCGGGGCGCGCATTCGCTATGCCGGGCAGACGCCATGCAGGTCGCGGGCGAGATCGAAGAGCATATATGTCCGTGGGCGATGCCGCCTGAGCGAGCCAGGCGCCGCGCTACAGCGCCCCGATGGCCTGCCGGCCATCTGGTGGGATCGGCTAGTCGCGAAAGTCGGCGCCGCCCCTCATCCGCCTGCCGGCACCTTCTCCCCGTATAGTGACGGGGAGAAGGAAAAGATCGCGCTTACGCGAACGCGCCGTGGCAGTGTTTGTACTTCTTGCCAGAGCCGCAGGGGCAGGCTTCGTTGCGGCCGATCTTGCCCCAGGTCGCCTGGTTGTTCGGGTCGCGGTTTTCGGGAGCGACAATCGCGTTCGTCTCCGGGCGGACCAGGAGGGCGGTCTCGCCGCCGTCGAAATCATTCTCGCCAGTGCTGCCGTCGATATGCGTGCCGAACATGTCGGGCGCTTCGGGCGGCGGTGCTTCGGCGGCCTGGCGGACCAGTTCGACGCGCATCAATTGCGCGGTGACGGCCTGGCGCAGATTGCCCAGCATCGCCTGGAACAGCTCGAACGCTTCGCCCTTGTACTCCTGCAGCGGATCACGCTGGGCGTAGCCGCGGAAGCCGACGACCGAACGCAGATGGTCGAGATTGACGATGTGCTCGCGCCACAGATGGTCGAGCGTCTGCAGCACCACCGAACGTTCGACATAGGTCATCACCTCGGGGCCGAAACGCTCGGAGCGTTCCTTGGCGGCGGCGTCGGCGGCCTCGGTGATGCGCTCACGGATGTCGTCCTCGGCGATGCCCTCTTCCTTGGCCCAGTCCTCGACCGGCAGGTCGAGATTGAGGAATTCGGCGACCTCGGCCTTCAGCCCGGCAACATCCCACTGCTCGGCATAGGCGTTTTCGGGGATGGCCTTGGCGACGATCTCGTCGATGACGCCCTCGCGCATTTCGCCGATGATTTCCGAGAGGCCTTCGCCGTCCATCAGTTCGATGCGCTGCTCGAACACCACCTTGCGCTGGTCGTTGGAGACGTCGTCATATTTCAGCAGGTTCTTGCGGATGTCGAAGTTGCGCGCCTCGACCTTCTTCTGCGCCTTTTCCAGCGCCTTGTTGATCCATGGATGGATGATCGCTTCGTCTTCCTTGAGGCCGAGCTTCTGCAGCATGCCGTCCATGCGTTCGGAGCCGAAGATGCGCATCAGATCATCCTGCAGCGACAGGAAGAATTTCGAGCGGCCGGGGTCGCCTTGGCGGCCGGAGCGGCCTCTGAGCTGGTTGTCGATGCGGCGCGATTCATGGCGTTCTGTGGCGAGCACATAGAGGCCGCCGGCGGCCAGCGCCTTTTCCTTCAGTCTGGCGATATCGTCGCGGATCGCCTTTTCCTTGGCCTCGCGCTCGGCGCCTTCAGGCATGTCGCCCAGCTCGTCGGCGATGCGCATCTCGGCATTGCCGCCAAGCTGGATGTCGGTGCCGCGGCCGGCCATGTTGGTGGCGATGGTGATGGCGCCGGGCTTGCCGGCCTGGGCGACGATCGCCGCCTCGCGCTCGTGGTGGCGGGCGTTCAGCACCTCGAAATCCTTGAAGCCTTCCTTGCGCAGGCGCTCGGCCAGTTGCTCGGACTTTTCAATGGAGGTGGTGCCGACCAGCGTCGGCTGGCCCTTGGCGCTGGCCTCTCGGATCTCCTTGACGATCGCCTTGTATTTCTCCTCGACCGTCCGGTAGACCTCGTCGTCCTCATCCCTGCGGATGACCGGCAGGTTGGTCGGGATCTCGGTGACGTCGAGATTGTAGATGTTGCCGAACTCCTCGGCCTCGGTCAGCGCCGTGCCGGTCATGCCGGCGAGCTTCTTGTAGAGGCGGAAATAGTTCTGGAAGGTGACGGAGGCGAGCGTCTGGTTCTCCGGCTGGATCGCCACATGCTCCTTGGCTTCGAGTGCCTGGTGCAGGCCTTCCGAATAGCGGCGGCCCGGCATCATGCGGCCGGTGAACTCGTCGATGATGACGATCTCGTCGTTGCGGACGATATAGTCCTTGTCCTTCTGGAACAGCCGGTGCGCCTTCAGCGCATTGTTGACATGGTGGACGATGGCGACGTTCTCGACGTCGTAGAGCGACTCGCCCTTGAGCAGGCCGGCGTCGCGCAGCAGGTTCTCCAGCTTCTCGGTGCCTTCCTCGGTGAAGATCGAGGTCTTCTGCTTCTCGTCGATCTCATAATCCTGCGGCTGCAGCTGGATGATGAAGGTGTCGATGGTGTTGTACATTTCCGAGCGGTCCTCGAGCGGACCGGAAATGATCAGCGGCGTGCGCGCCTCGTCGACCAGGATGGAATCGACTTCGTCGACGATCGCGTAATTGTGACCGCGCTGCACCATCTGGGCGCGCTCGTACTTCATGTTGTCGCGCAGATAGTCGAAGCCGAGCTCGTTGTTGGTGGCGTAGGTGACGTCGGCGGCGTAGGCGACGCGGCGCTCCTCGTCGGACAGGCCGTGGACGATGACGCCGACCGAGAGGCCGAGGAACTTGTAGACGCGGCCCATCCATTCGGAGTCGCGGGTGGCGAGATAGTCGTTGACGGTGACGACGTGGACGCCGTTGCCGGCGAGCGCGTTGAGGTAGACCGGCAGCGTCGCGACCAGGGTCTTGCCTTCGCCGGTGCGCATCTCGGCAATGCCGCCATTGTGCAGCACCATGCCGCCGATCAGCTGGACGTCGAAGGGGCGCATGCCGAGCACGCGGCGCGCCGCCTCGCGGGCGGTGGCAAAGGCGGGCACCAAAAGGTCATCGAGCGTGGCGCCGTTGGCGATGTCCTGGCGGAATTTCGCGGTGCGGGCGACCAACTCTTCGTCGGAGAGCGCCCTCATCTCGTTTTCCATGGCGTTGATCGCCTCGACACGGGGCCGGGTCGATTTGACGCGACGGTCGTTGGAGGAACCGAAAACCTTACGGGCGAGACCGCCGAGACTGACCATCCAATGGTCCTTTCGATAGAATTCTCAATCTTGAGATGGGCGCCGGCCGGCCCCATCAAATCCACGTGAACGCGGACAAACACAAAAAGCGCCCGGAAAACGGTTCTGGACGCAAAGTCGTTGGACAGATAAGAGGGGGCTCAACTGATGTCAACGCCGCGCTGGCCCTGCCGGTCGCGCCAAATTCCGCCACAATCCGGCTGATCTGGAAACCTTCCCGCCCTCATAATCCCTTACCGGAGTCATCTTATGTCCTTGTTGTTCCGCCGCGCGTCGCTCGCCAGCCTTGGTCTGGCCTTCGGCTTGTCGGCCCTTTCGCTGTCGCCGCTGATGGCGCAGACCGCTCCCGCTCCGGCGGATGCAGCAGCACCTGCCGCGGCACCGGTCGATCCGAACACCGTGGTCGCCACGATCAACGGCCAGCCCTTGACCGAAGCCGACCTCGTGCTTGCCGAAGGCGAGCTGTCGCAGCAGTTCGCGCAGCTGCCGGCCGAGCAGCGCCGCGCCGCGGCCCTTTCGGCGGCCATCGAAATCCGCGTCATGGCCGCCCAGGCGGTCACCACCGGCCTCGACAAGGATCCCGACTTCCAGCGCCGCATGGCCTTCCTGCAGCAGCGCGCGCTGCATGGCGAGATGGTCGAGAAGGGCGTCGTCGACAAGGTCACCGATGCCGAGGTTCGCGCCCGCTATGACCAGGAGATCGCCAACACGCCGCCCACCAACGAGGTGCATGCCCGTCACATCCTCGTGAAGACGAAGGAAGAGGCCGAGGCCATCATCAAGCAGCTCGACGGCGGCGCCGACTTCCAGAAGCTCGCCAACGAGCACACCAGCGATCCCTCAGGCAAGACCAGTGGCGGCGATCTCGGCTGGTTCGGACCTGGCCAGATGGTGCCGGAGTTCGACAAGGCAGCCTTCGCGCTCGAGGTCGGCAAATACACCGAGCAGCCGGTGCAGTCGCAGTTCGGCTGGCATGTCATCAAGCTCGAGGACAAGCGCACCAAGCAGCCGCCGGCGTTCGACGACGTCAAGGACCAGGCCAAGCAGGCGGTCATCCGCGACAAGTATTTTGCGCTGGTCAAGTCGCTGCGCGGCGGCGCCAAGGTCGAGATCCCCGATGCGAACCTGAAGAAGGCGGTCGAGACGCTGGAAAGCGCCAAGTAAGCCTGAAGGAATTTTTGAAGAGGGCGCGGCAGCCAAGGGTTGCCGCGCCCTTTTTTGTCAGCCGGCGCCGGCCGCTTTTTTACTTTCCGGGTGCGGCTATGCCTCGCATCACGTAGTTGACCGTCTTGCGTATGGTCGCTTCATCTTCGTCGAGCCGGTTGGTCAACAGATGCCTCCAGGCGAAAGAGGCGATCAGGTCGGCGACCAGCGCTGAATCGATGTCGACGCCGATTTCGCCCCTTGCCTTGGCGCGTTCGAGTATCTGGCCGGTATGCGAGCGTCGGCCGAGCGCATAGCCGGCAAGTGCCGCGGACGCCGTATCATCCGACTGCGCCTCGGCGATCAGCGACCGGAACACGCTGCCAGACGATGTCTCGCGCCAGTGGGCGAACAGGTTTTTCAGGAAGCCGACGAGATCCTCCTCCAGCCGGCCGGTATCGGGAACATCGACGCGTTTCTGGCGCTGGTAGACCTCAAGCAGCAATGCGGCCTTGCTCGGCCACCAGCGATAGATGGTGGGTTTTCCGGCACGAGCCCGCCGCGCCACCGCCTCGATCGAGAAACCGGCATAGCCGGCCTCGACCAGCACTGCCTCGGCGGCTTCGAGAATGGCGTCGGCGCTGTCGGGATTGCGCCGAGCGCCGATCGATTTGCGCGCCGGATCGGCGTCTGCGGCCATTCCTGTCGTCCTCGTCAACAACTTCGCCGGCAATATACGTGACCCGGCGATCAAACGAAACGGCCCGTTTTCAGGCTTCTGAAAGCCGGTGATGATGGCGGCGCCGGCCGGTGTCTATTGCATCGCTTGCGATGTCTCGGACTCGATGCGCCAGCCGCCGTCGGCCTTGGCCAGGCCAAGCGTCACCCGCGCCTTGCCGGTCAGGCGCACCGCCGACTTGTCCTTCGGCAGATAATCATAGCGCATCGCGAAGACCGCCTCGGCGCGGTCCTCGCCGTGCGGGGTGACCTCCAGGCTGCCGGGCTCCAGGCCGAGCGACCAGGAGGCCCACTGCGCGAACCAGTCGGTCTTCACCTTGACGATGGCGTCGGCGTCGTAGCGGGTGCCGAAAATGGTGGCGGAGGGGCCGTAGAGCCGCTTGACGGTCTCGCTCATCGCCTTGGTGTCCGGCGTTAGATAGTCCCGGCGCAGGAATTTCTCGATCGAGCCCTTGTCGTCGCCCACCGAGCGTTCAAGCGCGGCAACTTCAGTCGAAGGCGCCGGAGCCGCGGCCGGCTTCGGTGGCTGAGCGGGTTGTCCGTCCGAGACAAATTCGAAGCGCTCGAGCAGCGAGCCTTGCTCCCAGGGGCGTTGCGCCTCGCGCGTTTGCGACACCACATCTCGGCGCACCGCGATCATCATGTCGTTGATGCTCTGGCCGGGCTCGGCGATGTGCCGCAGCAATGCTTCGGCGAAGGGCGAGTTGCGCCCGCTTCCGTCCATGGCGACCGCACCTGGCGCGGTCGAGAAGGCAATGAACGAGCCGCGCGTCGAATCGAACTGCGCCAGCCCGGCCAGCGCTGTTGCCGAGCGGGTGGTGGCTGTGCGGCTCAGGCTGCGGGCAAACGGGTTGTTGCGGCAGGCATCGAGAAACACCAGGCTGACCTTGGTCTGCTGTTCCATGATGTCGAGGACTTCGTCGATCGGCACGGCCTCGAGTTGCAGCTTGACCGGCATGTCGAGCCTGGCGTCGACCGGCACGATGTAATTGCGCCCCTCGACCTGCAGGCCGTGGCCGGCATAGTAGAAAAGCCCGACGCCGGCGCCTTCGAGCGCGTCGGAGAACTCGCCGATGCTGCGTTCGAGCTCACGCTTGCCGAGATCATTGCCTTCGATGACCTCGAAGCCGATGGAGCGCAGCTTGTCGGCGATGTCGAGCGCGTCGTTGACCGGATTGGCCAGCGTACCGGCTTCGGCATAGGTGCCGTTGCCAATGACCAGCGCCACGCGCCGTTGCGGCTGTGCATCGACGCTCAGCAGCAAAAGTCCCAGAAATGCCCATGCGAGGATCGCAAGCCTGCCCATGCGGAAGATCATAACGTCATCGGCCCCGGCGACGCCAACAGATTTGAAATGCAGGCTTAATCCCGATTGGGTTTCCGCCCCTGGCGACAAGCGAAACGCCCTTGCGCCCGCGCGTCGTATCGGGCAAACCGGCCTTCCCTTGCGATTTTCCCGCCCGAGGTCCCCATGTCCACGACGATTTCGCCGCTTGCGCCGAAGAAATACCCCAAGATGCCGGCCATTGAGGGGGTGCGCATCGCCACCGCCGAGGCGGGGATAAAGTACAAGAACCGCACCGACCTGCTGACCATGGTGTTCGATGAAGGCACCGCGGTCGCCGGTGTGTTCACGAAATCGAAATGCCCCTCGGCGCCGGTCGATTTCTGCCGGCAGAATCTCGGCGCCGGCAAGGCGCGGGTGCTGGTCGTCAATTCCGGGAACGCCAACGCCTTCACCGGCAAGAAGGGCCGCGAGTCCACTGCACTGACGGGCGAAGCCGCGGCGAAGGCCGCCGGCTGCAAGGCGAGCGAGGTTTTCCTGGCCTCGACCGGCGTCATCGGCGAGCCGCTCGACACCAGCAAGTTCAGCCATTTGCTGGCGGGACTGGTCAGCAACGGCAAGCCTGGTTTGTGGACCGAAGCGGCAAAGGCGATCATGACCACGGATACCTATCCGAAAGTGGCGACCGCAACCGTCAAGCTCGGCGACACCGATGTCACCATCAACGGCATCTCCAAGGGCGCCGGGATGATCGCGCCCGACATGGCAACGATGCTGTCCTTCATCGCCACCGACGCGCCGATCGCCGCACCCGTGTTGCAGGACCTGTTGTCGCGCGGCACGGCCAAGACCTTCAACGCGGTCACCGTCGACAGCGACACTTCGACCAGCGACACGCTGCTGTTCTTTGCCACCGGCAAGGCCGCCAGCCGTGGCGCGCCTGATATAACGGACCCGAAGGATGCCCGCCTTGGCGCGTTCCGCCGGGCGCTCGGCAAGGTGCTGAAATCGCTGGCGCTGCAAGTGGTGCGCGACGGCGAGGGCGCCCGCAAGCAGGTCGAAGTCACCGTCACCGGCGCCAAGTCGGCGCGGTCGGCCAAGCGCATCGCGCTGTCGATCGCCAATTCGCCGCTGGTCAAGACCGCGGTCGCCGGCGAGGACGCCAATTGGGGGCGTGTCGTCATGGCCGTCGGCAAGGCTGGCGAGCCCGCTGACCGCGACCGGTTGTCGATCTGGTTCGGCGAAAACCGGCTGGCGCATGAGGGCGAGCGCGATCCCGGCTATTCCGAGGAAGCGACCTCGGCCTACATGAGGCGCGACGATATCCGCATCCGTGCCGATATCGGCATCGGTCGCGGCAAGGCGACGGTGTGGACCTGCGATCTCACCAAGGAATATGTCGCCATCAATGGCGATTATCGGAGCTGATGGCTTTGGCTTCCAGGCATCCGGCAAGCATGCTCGCGATCGTGCGCCGCTACGAGGCGGCCGGCTTCCGCGCCTGGCCGGCAGCGGCCGTCCATTATGACGGCACCTGGGTGGTGCGGTTGACCGCCGGCCATCCGGCCAAGCGGCTGAATTCGGTCAATCCGCTCGATCCCGGCGACATCCAGCATATTGCCGACCGCATCGGCCGTGCCAGCCGCCGTTTCGACGCCTATGGCAGGCCGCTGACGTTCCGCATGTCACCGCTGTCGGGTCCCGATCTCGCCAGTCATCTCGACCGCGAGGGCTGGAGCCGTTTCGACGAATCGCTGGTGATGCGGCTGCCGCTGGCCGACGCGCAACTCGATGCCGCCATGGACCAGATCCCGCTGAAGGATATCAGTCGCTTCATCGGCGCGTCGCTCAAGGTCAGCGGTTCGGACGTTTCGTTGCGACCCGGCCTGTCGGAGATCATCGGCGCCATCCAGCCCGAGGCCGGGCTGTTCGCGCTCGAAGATGGAGCCGACCCGCTGGCGACGCTGATCTGCGTGCATGACGGCGATCTCGCCGGCCTGTTCGAGATCGCCACCGACAAGTCGGCGCGCAACAAGGGCCACGGCCGCAACCTGATCCTGTCGGCGCTGAAATGGGCGCGGCTGCGTGGCGCCCGCGAAGCCTGGCTGCAGGTCGAGGCCGGCAATTTGCCGGCGCTGGCGCTCTATCGTTCGCTCGGCTTCGACGAGGTCTATCGCTATCACTATCGCCGGCCGCCTGTTCATGGGTGAAATTGGGCATGAATGATGTAACGATCGCCGGCAAGCGCCTGCTCCTGGTCGCCGCCTGCGCGCTGGTCGATGCCGATGGCCGGGTGCTGCTGGCACAGCGGCCCGAGGGCAAGCAACTTGCCGGCCTGTGGGAATTTCCCGGTGGCAAGGTCGAGCCCGGCGAGACGCCCGAACAGTGCATCATTCGTGAACTGCACGAGGAAATCGGCATCGAGACCGACATCCCCTGCCTGGCGCCGCTCACTTTCGCCAGTCATTCCTACGACGATTTCCACCTGCTGATGCCGCTGTTCATCTGCCGCCGCTTCCGCGGCATCGCCCAGCCCAGGGAAGGGCAGGCGCTGAAATGGGTGCGGCCAAAGCAGATGCGCGACTATCCGATGCCGCCGGCCGATGCGCCGCTGATCCCGTTCCTCATCGATCTTCTTTGAGGGGCGCCCGCCCGGCTTGCCGGTCGAGGCGTCGTATCAGCCAGCGTTAATGGAAGATTTATCTCGCCGTGAAAAATTGAAGCAAAGGTCGTTTCGCGGCCGTTCCGCCGATTCGCTGGGGAGCGATAGAATGAGCCTAGACAGGGATTGGGACTCGATCCGGCCCGAGCGCGGCTTTCGCGCCGCCGACGCGGGCATGGGCATATTGCGCATCACGCTTCTGTTCGGTTCGGCCGCGGTGGCGCTGGCGCTGATCGCGGCACCTTTCCTCGACAGCCAGACGCGCTCGCTGTCGGCCCGCGATGATCTTGCCGTCGGGCTCGACATGACGGCCACCGGCTCGGTCAGCCATCGCGAAACCTATACGGTGCGCCGCAGCGTGCTGCAGCCGCAACCCAGTTCGGTCTGCATCATCAGGTCCAATGGCAGAAGCAGCGGCGACTGCTGACATGGTTAAGAGATTTCGGCAAGGCGGCGGTTTCACCGCCTGTTAAGCCTTTGCCGTTAACCTTTCTTAACAGATCGGCGGTAAGGTCCTGGCGAGAGGGGTTGAGGTCATGAAAGCAGTGCTGCTGGGATTTCTGAAGGACGAGAACGGCGCCACGGCCATCGAATATGGCCTTATCATCGCCGTGCTGTCGCTGGCGATTGTCGGCGGCATAGGTCAGGTCTCCAACTCGATCACCTGGCTGTTCAGCGACAACAGCAGCAGGCTTGCGAACGCCTTCGCACCCTGACCTGGCTGTCCGTGTCCACGGACCGGATCATTGCCCGTCGGGAGCCTCCAGTATCGTCTTCAGCGAGACCTTGGCCGAACCCGGCTTCAGCGGTTTTTGCTGCGAGGCGTCGGGCGCCCAGCCGGACATCCAGACAATCGAGAAACTTGCCCTTACGCGGCCGTCGAGGTCGGAAAACCGCTCGGCGTAGATTTCAGCCGCGCGGGCAAACAGCTTGCGTGCCCCGGGGCGGCGGCTGCGATCGGTGAGCGCGCTGGTTTCGCCCATGGCCCGCAGATCCGCCATCAGGCCGAACAGGCTGGCATAGCGCACCGTCACCGTCTCGACGTCGGCGACCGGCAGAGCGAGACCGGCGCGCTGCAGTAGCGCGCCGGCATCGCGCACATCGGTGAACGGGATGATACGCGGGCTGGCGCCGCCGTAAAGCTCGGTCTCGGCCGCAAGCAGGCTTTCGCGCAACTCGAAAAGCGTGCCGGCGCCGGCAAAGGCGCCGAGGAAAAGCCCGTCCGGCCGCAGCGCGCGGCGGATCTGGATCAGCATGCCCGGGACATCGTTCATCGCCTGCAGCGACAGAAGGGAGACCGCCAGATCGAGGCTTTCCGGTTCGAACGGCACGGTTTCGAGCGGTGCGATCAAGCCGGCGCCGCCGCCAGTCAGGAACGCCGTGTCCGCCTCGACGCGGACAATGTCCGCGACCTTGCCGCTCTCGGCAAGCGTTTCGGCTGCCGCCGGCGTCTGGCAAAACAGCACCGCTGCCTTGCCGAACCGGCGCTCGACGGCAGCCAGCCGATCGGCAAGATCTTCGGCCGTGCGGCGCATGAGGAAATCCGCGCCGTCAACCGGATGGGCAAGCGCGCGCCGCTTGTGCGCCAGCCAGAGAGAAATATCCATTATCGGCTGCAACCGGCAAATCCTTGATTGTCCACGCTCTGACATAGTTCATATAGTGGCGCGCAGGACCAACCACGTGGCCGATCCGATGCCCAAGATCAAGCCCATCGAGATCAAGAGCCTGGCCCGATCGGCCTTCGGCTGGCCGGCGCGCATTTTGTTTCCGCCGGTCTGCGCCGGTTGCCGCCGGCATGTCTCGCAGCCCGGCGTTCTGTGTGGCGCCTGCTGGCCGAAGCTGCGGCTCTTGGAACGGCCATGGTGCCCGGTGATGGGCACGCCGTTCACCCACCATATGGGCGAGGGCTTTCTATCCGCCGAGGCGATCGCCGATCCGCCGCCCTTCGAGCGGGCGCGGGCCGCCGTTGCTTATTCCGGCGTCGCCCGCCAGATGGTGCAAGGGCTGAAATACCAGGATCGCACGGATCTTGCGCCATGGATGGCGCGCTGGATGGTGCGCGCCGGCGCCGATCTCATCGCCGAGGCGGATGTGGTGGTGCCGGTGCCGCTGCACTGGCGGCGCTTTTTCAAGCGTCGCTTCAACCAGTCGGCGGAACTGGCCAGGGCGGTCTCCGTGCTCAGCCAATTGCCCTTCGCACCCTCGGCGGTGCGGCGCGTAAAACTCACCCGCCAGCAGGTTGGGCTGGAGAGGCAGGAACGCGAGGAGAATGTGCGGGCCGCCTTTCGGGTGCCCGCCGAGGCGGAAATCGAGATTGCCGGCCGCAGGGTGCTGTTGATCGATGACGTCTACACCACAGGCGCCACCGTTCGTGCCGCAACCAAGGCGCTGAAAAGAGGTGGCGCCGGCGCCGTCGACGTGCTGACCTTTGCGCGTGTGTTGCCGGGGGACTTTCGGGCGGACGAGTCCGCGACTATATAAGTAGGCAACGAACAGCGGAAATTCGTCATGGTCGATGTCACCATCTACACCCGCATGATGTGCGGCTATTGCACGGCAGCCAAGCGGCTGCTCGAGCGCAAGGGCGTCGCCTTTACCGAGCACGACGCCTCCTTCTCGCCCGAACTGCGCCAGGAGATGATTTCCCGCGCCCAAGGCCGCTCGACCTTTCCGCAGATTTTCATCGGCGATACGCATGTCGGCGGCTGCGATGACCTGCACGAACTGGAGGCCGAAGGCCGGCTGGACAAACTGCTCGCCAACGGCGCGACGATTCGAGGGATATGACGATGGGTGTTTTCAAGGCCGCTGCGATCCAGATGCGTTCAGGCGAAAGTCCCGAACGCAACGCGGTCGATCTCGAACGGCTGGTGCGGGAAGCCGCAGCCCAAGGTGCGACCTACATCCAGACGCCGGAAATGACCGGGGCGCTGATCCGCGACAAGGAAGCGCGCGCCGCCTCCTTCACCTCCGAGGACAAGGACATCGTCGTCGCGACCGCGCGCAGACTGGCGAGCGAACTCGGTGTCTTCCTGCATATAGGCTCGACCGCCATCCTGCGCGCCGACGGCAAGCTCGCCAACCGGGCGCTGCTGTTCGGCCCGGACGGCGCCACGCTTGCCACCTACGACAAGATCCACATGTTCGACGTCGATCTCGACAATGGCGAGAGCTGGCGCGAATCCGCCGCCTACGAACCGGGTACCGAGGCTGTCGTCACCGAGATCGCGGGCGCGAAACTGGGTTTCGCCGTTTGCTATGATTTGCGGTTTCCGCAATTGTTCCGCGCCGAGGCGCTGGCCGGTGCCGACCTGCTTTCCGTGCCCGCCGCCTTCACCCGTCAGACGGGTGAGGCGCACTGGCACGTGCTGCTGAGGGCACGCGCCATCGAGAACGGCGCCTATGTCGTTGCCGCGGCGCAAGGCGGCCTGCATGAGGACGGCCGCGAGACCTATGGCCATTCGCTGATCGTCGACCCCTGGGGCCGCATCATCGCGGAAGCCGCGCATGACGAGCCGGCGGTGATCGTTGTCGAGATCGATCCGGCGCAGTCGGCGGCGGCGCGCAAGAAGATTCCCAATCTCAAAAATGCGCGGGATTTCGCGGTCAATGCAGGTTCGTCCGAGGCGCCGCGTCTCAGGGGTGCTGCCTCTTGATCCGCTTTACCCTGATTTGCGAGCATGAGCACGAATTCGAGGGCTGGTTTCGTAGCAACGACGATTTCGACATCCAGAAGAAGCGCGGCTTTGTCGATTGCCCGACCTGTGGCTCGCACAAGGTGCAGAAAGCCCTGATGGCGCCCGCCGTCTCCACGGCGCGCAAGCAGGAAACGATAGCGCTCGCCATGGGCGAGGCGCAGAAGCAGGCCCTGGCGCAGCTCAAGGCGATGGCCGAGAAAGTGCGCGAGAATGCCGACTATGTCGGCGACAAGTTTGCCGAGGAAGCCCGCAAGATCCATTTCGGCGAAAGCGATGCGCGCGGGATCTATGGCGAGGCGACGCTGGACGAGGCCAAGAGCCTGGCGGAGGACGGCGTCGAGTTCATACCGATCCCGGTGTTTCCGGACGACCGCAACTGACTGGTTAGCTCACGCTACCGATCAATTTCTCAAGCAGTCGAGACAGCGTTTCCCGTTCCGCCGGCGTCAGGCCCGCGAGGATCTCGTGCTCGTTGGCAACGTGGGCGCTAACCGCCTCGTCGATCAGCGCGAGACCCTTTTCGGTCAGCCGCACGACAATGCCTCGCCGATCGTTGGGGTGCGGCCCGCGCAGGATCAATCCGGACGTTTCGAGCCGGTCGAGCCGGTTTGTCATGGCGCCCGATGTCACCATTGTCGCTTCGTAGAGAGCGGTCGGCGTCAGCGCGTAGGGTGATCCCGAGCGGCGCAGCGTCGCCAGCACGTCGAATTCCCCGGACTGCAGCCCGAAGCGGGCAAAGAGCGGAGCGAGGCGCTCGCGGGCGATCAGCGAGGCGGCCTCGTTCAACCGCCCAAGCACGGCCATCGGCGAGACATCCAGATCCGGCCGCTCCCGTTTCCATTGCTCGATCGCTCTTGCAGCCCTATCCAACTGTCTCACCATCATGTATCTTGACATTAAGAATATTTCCATTATCTTACCCCAAGATGCAATGCTGGCCAAGGGGCCGCGCACGACAGGGCTCGATGATGAAATTTCTCTGGGATTCGGCGCTCGGCCTGCTGGTCGTCACCGGCGGCCTGCTCGGCCTAACGCTGCCGTTCGGCAAGATCGCCACGGCGGTCGGCGTTCCGGCCATGGTCTGGGCCTTCGTCATCTCGCTTGGCGCCGGCGGCGTGCTGCTGTGCGCCTTGCTGCTGCGCGGCCAGCGTGTCCGGCTTACTCCGCACAAATTGCGCTATTTCTTCGTTACCGCGGCGGTGTCCTATGCCGTCCCCAATCTCCTGATGTTCTCGGCCATCCCGCATCTTGGCGCCGGTTACACCGGCATCATGTTCACTCTGTCGCCTGTCATCACGCTGGTGTTCTCGATCCTGCTGCGTGTGCGGCGTCCCAATATGCTGGGCGTTGTCGGCATCGCCGTCGGCTTCGTCGGCGCCGTCATGGTCGCGATTACACGCGGCGGGGCCGGCCAGCCCGCCGATTTGTTCTGGGTGGTGATGGGGCTGCTCATCCCGGTCAGCCTTGCCGCCGGCAATATCTACCGCACGGTGGACTGGCCGGAAGGCACCGGCCCGATCGAGCTTGCCGTCGGCAGCCACCTGGCGTCGGCGGCGATGCTGTTAGTCGGCATTCTCGCTCTGTTCGGCGATAGGGCTTTCGTTCCACTCGGCGGCGTGCCCCTGATCGTCGTCGCGCAGGCTGCGTCGGCGTCGGCGATGTTCGCCTTCTTCTTCCGGCTGCAGGCGGTCGGCGGCCCCGTCTATCTCAGCCAGATTGGCTATGTGGCGGCGGCGGTCGGGCTATTTGCCGGCACGGTCTTCCTTGGCGAACACTATCAGCTGCTGACTTGGGCTGGCGCGGTCATCATCACCGCCGGCGTGTTCATCACCACCAAGGCACAAAGCAAAGGCGTCAGCACCGTACCGGCGGCCGTGCAGTCGGCCGCTTAGAACGGATTTCACCTGAATTTGTATCTGGATTATCTTTATCTTCCTGTTCGAGCATGATCTTTTCCGAAAACCGTTTCCATTTTTCGAGATCACGCTCCGGGAGCCAGCCCATGACTGAAGCAAAGGTTCCGGAGGGAACTCCCGTCGATGTCGCCGATTTTCGAGCCGCGATGCGGTTGATCGTCGGCAATGTCAGCGTCATCACTGCCGGCGTCGGCGAGGATCGCTCCGGCCTGGTGGTCATTTCGGTCGTATCGTTGTCGGCCGAGCCACCCAAGGTGATCGCTTGCGTCAACCGGTCATCGTCGACCTGGCCGCTAATCGAACACTACCGGCATTTCGGTGTCAATTCGCTCGGGCCCCAGCATCAGCGCGTGGCCGAGCGGTTCTCCGGCTTTGGCGGCATCAAGGGCAAGGACCGCTACGAGGGCGCCGAATGGATGACGCTGAAGACCGGAGCGTCATTGCTGTCGGATGCGGTGGTGGCCTTCGACTGCAGCCTCGACGAGATGATCGATCGCGGCACGCATTCCATCGTCATCGGCTCGGTCGAGGCCGTGCACACTCGCGATGCCGGCCAGGCGCTGATCTACTGGCGGGGCGGCTACAGGCCGCTCGACGCCTAGGATGTGTTGATATTCAGGTGATGCCGGCCCGCAAACGGTGAGTTCCTGCGCTTCCGGTGCTCACGTACCCAAAAGTACGCTCCGCTCCGGTTCTCGGAACCCATCTAGTTTGGTCGCTTCGCGCCCGTCTTCGATTGCGGCTCGGCCTAACCTGAATCTCAACACACCGGGAGCAAATTTCAAAAAAAAGTGCGGTGGGTCAGACCGAGCCCTTTTCCGCCAGCACCATGTAGTTGACGTCCATGTCCTTGGAGCGTGCCCAGCGGTCGGCAAGCGGATTGTAGGTGACGCCGGTGCGGTCGATGATGCTCAGGCCGGCGCCGCCGAGCGCCTTTTCGAGTTCTTCTGGGCGCACCAGCTTGCCGAACTGGTGGGTGCCGCGCGGCAGCCAGCGCAACACATATTCAGCGCCGATGATGGCCAGGCCGAGAGCCTTCAGCGTGCGGTTGATGGTGGCCACGAACATGATGCCGCCGGGCCGAACCATCTCGCCGCATTTGGCGACGAACAGGTCGATGTCGGCGACATGCTCGACCACTTCCATGTTGAGAATGACGTCGAATTTCTCACCGGCGTCGGCCAGATCCTCGGCGGTCGTGGCGCGATAGTCGACGCTCACATTGCCCTCGGCCGCGTGCAGCTTGGCCACTTCGATGTTCGTTTCGGAGGCATCCGCTCCCACCACTTCGGCGCCAAGCCGCGCCATCGGCTCGCACAAAAGCCCGCCGCCGCAGCCGATGTCGAGGATGCGCAGGCCCTCGAAAGGCCGTGCGGCGCGCGGGTCACGGCCGAAGCGCGTCGCTATCTGGTCGCGGATATAGGAGAGCCGAACCGGATTGAACTTGTGCAGCGGGCGAAACTTGCCGTTCGGATTCCACCATTCGGCGGCAAGAGCGGAAAAGCGTTCCACTTCTCCGGCATCGATCGTCGATCGTCGGGGCTCTGGCATAGGTTGGTCTCCTCGACACTACAGCGCGGCGCGTCCTTGGATGCGCAAAGGACGCTGTAGCACTTTGATTCTGCGCATGATCCTTTCCGAAATCGAAATCGATTTCGGGGTCATGCGCTAGGAAGTCGGGCGTGAGGCAGCGAATGTCAAGGCAGCATTTTCCTCTGCTGACAGAACGATCGCTCTGTCAGGGCATGTCAGTTGCCGAGCGCTGCGGGTGAAACACAATTGGTCTGGCAACCGCGGCTATCTGGAGGAAACAAGCAGTCGCGAACTGAGGCGCATGGAGCGTTCCGAACAGCCTCTGGCAATGATCATGCTCGATGTCGATTATTTCAAGCAGTTCAATGACACGTTCGGTCATGAAGCCGGCGATCTCGTCCTCAAGCAGGTGAGGTCCGGCGTCCCGCTGTCGCAGCCCGGCCAGATCGGGAACTCCAATCATAGGCAGCCCTGCGAAAGCTTCACGACAAGATCATTCCCGGCCGGGCTACTTCATGTCCAGCACGTCGCGCAGTTTCGCCGCCAGCTGCTCGATGGTGAAAGGCTTGGCCAGGAAGTGCACGTCGTGATCGAGCACGCCGTTGTGGACGACGGCGTTCCTGGTGAAGCCGGTGGTGAAGATCACCTTGAGCTGCGGCATGCGGGCGACCGCCTCTTCCGCCAGCTTGCGGCCGTTCATCACCGGCATGACGATATCGGTGAACAGAAGGGCGATGCCGGGGTTTTCCGCCAGCGCCTGCAAGGCTTCGTGGCCGCTGCCGACATGGATGACGGTGTAGCCGAGTTCGCGTATGGCGTCCGTGGTTGAAGCGCGCACGCGGGCATCGTCCTCGACGACAAGGATGGTTTCGGTGACCGGAGCCGCGGGGTTGTCGCCTCGCCCCGTGGGCATGGCAACCTCCTCCGGTCCGAAGAATCGCGGCAAATAGATCTTGATGGTCGTGCCTTCGCCGGGCTCGGAATAGATCTTGACGTGGCCGCCCGACTGTTTGACGAAGCCGTACACCTGGCTCAGCCCTAGTCCTGTGCCCTTGTTGACCGGCTTGGTGGTGAAAAAGGGTTCGAAGGCCTTGGCTATAGTGTCGGGGACCATGCCCGAGCCGGTGTCGCTGACGGCGATCATCACATACTGGCCGGCTGTGACCTCGGCATGGGTGCCGGCGTAGCTGTCGTCGAGATGGCTGTTGGCGGTCTCGATGGTCAGCTTGCCGTTGTCGCCCATGGCGTCGCGCGCATTGACGGCAAGGTTGAGAATGGCGTTCTCGATCTGGCTCGGGTCGGCATGGGTTTTCCACAAGCCTCCCGCCAGCACGGTTTCGATGCGGATGGATTCGCCGAGCGCCCGCCGAAGCAGGTCGGACATTCCGGTCAGCAGGCGATTGGTGTCGACGATCTGCGGCGCCAGCGGCTGCTGGCGCGAGAAAGCGAGCAGCCTGGCCGTCAGATTTGCCGCCCGATTTGCCGCGTCGATCGCCGCTTCGATGAATTTTGCGATGTCGTGCTCGCCGCGCTCCAGCTTGCGCTGGGCAAGGTTCATGGCGCTGATGATCACCGCCAGCATGTTGTTGAAGTCGTGGGCGATGCCGCCTGTCAGCTGACCGACAGCCTCCATCTTCTGCATCTGGCGGATCTGGGATTCAGCGTTTTCGCGCGTCTGGATCTCATTGCCGAGCGCGATGTTCTTGCGCGTCAGCTCATCCTGGGCGACGGCCACCTCACGGAAGCGGCGCCGGGATTCGCGGATGGTGTAGGTACCAAGCAGAAAGATCGCCAGCAGTGCGGCCAGCGAGCCGATGCGCAGCCAGGCCTCCACCTGGTCTGTATGCTCGTCGCGCTTGGCGACAGCGGCGGCGCCGATGCGCCGGATCGTATCCATACTGGCCCGGACCTCGTCCATGGCGGCCTTGCCCTGGCCGCTGCGGACCAGCTCCAGCGCTTTGACCGCGTCACCTCTGTCGTAGAGAGCGATCGTTTCGGCCAGCTCAGCCTGCTTTTGCGAAAGCGCGTCCTTGATGTGACTGACCTGCGGGGCGAGTTGGTCGTCCGAGGCTGTTATGGTGTCGATGCGGGCGAGTTGCCCGGGGATTGCGTCGACGGCCTTCCGATAAGGTTCGAGGTAGGATTTCTCGCCGGTCAGCAGATAGCCGCGCTGGCCGCTCTCGGCATCCTGCGCCAATGAAAGCAGCCCGGAAAGCAGTTCCTGATACTCGATTGTCTCACGCGCGGCGGCACGATTGGCCCTCTGGCCCTCGACCAGCATGGCGCGCGTGCCGACGATCAGCGCCAACATTGCGAAGCCAATGAAAAGCGGGAGCGATTGCCATCGCGTGGCGCGTCGGAGACGAGCAATCATCTGTTATGCCGAACCAAATGGAATTCCCCGCGGGCAGCTTTTCGTAAGCGGTGGCGGAGCGGAACGCAATATGCCGTCTTCTTGAAGTCGGCAATCCGCCGCCAGCCTTGCGAAACCTTCATCATTTGGCTAAGGAGGCCGCGCATTCAGCGGCCGGCGTCAGCCGGACGTATCCTTCCGTTTTTCGGGATTCCGCTTTCAGGGCTGGGGTCCGGCTTCAGTCAAAGGCATTTCGCTTCCATGGCGCGCATCGTGATGAAATTCGGCGGAACCTCCGTCGCCGACATCGTCCGCATCCGCAATGTGGCGCGTCACGTCAAACGCGAGGTCGACGCCGGCCATGAGGTGGCGGTGGTCGTCTCGGCGATGGCCGGCAAGACCAATGAACTGGTTGGCTGGACGCGCGAAGCCTCGCCGATGCACGACGCACGCGAATATGACGCGGTCGTCGCTTCCGGCGAACAGGTCACCGCCGGCCTTCTGGCAATCACGCTGCAGAACATGGGCGTGCATGCGCGTTCCTGGCAGGGCTGGCAGATCCCGATCAAGACCGACAACGCGCACGGCGCGGCGCGCATCCTCGACATTGACGGCGCCTTCCTGATCAAGCGTTTTGGCGAAGGCCAGGTGGCGGTGATCGCCGGCTTCCAGGGCATCGGTCCGGACAATCGCATCGCCACGCTTGGCCGCGGCGGCTCCGACACCAGTGCGGTGGCCATCGCAGCAGCGGTCAAGGCCGATCGTTGCGACATCTACACCGATGTCGACGGGGTCTACACCACCGATCCGCGCATCGAGCCCAAGGCGCGGCGGCTGGCCAAGATTTCGTTCGAGGAAATGCTTGAAATGGCTTCGCTCGGCGCCAAGGTTCTGCAGGTGCGTTCGGTCGAGCTTGCCATGGTGCACAGGGTGCGTACCTTCGTGCGGTCGTCCTTCGACGATCCCGATGCGCCCGGAATGGGGGATTTGCTCAATCCGCCCGGAACGCTCATTTGCGACGAGGAAGAGATCGTGGAACAGCAGGTCGTCACCGGAATTGCCTATGCCAAGGACGAAGCGCAGATTTCGCTGCGCCGTGTCGGCGACCGGCCGGGTGTCGCCGCCGGCATCTTCGGGCCGCTGGCCGAGGCCAACATCAATGTCGACATGATCGTCCAGAACATTTCCGAGGACGGCAAGTTCACCGACATGACCTTCACCGTGCCGTCGGGCGACGTCGACAAGGCGCTGGCCGTGCTCGAGCGCCTGAAAGCCTCGATCGGCTACGATGTCGTGCAATCGGAAGCCGGCATGTCGAAGGTTTCGGTCATCGGCATCGGCATGAGGAGCCATGCCGGCGTCGCCGCCACCGCTTTCAAGGCGCTGGCCGACCGTTCGATCAACATCCGCGCCATCACGACCTCCGAGATCAAGATTTCGATCCTGATCGACGGTCCGTACACCGAACTTGCGGTTCGCACTTTGCATTCCGTCTACGGTCTGGATAAGCAGTAGCGAGAACGATTTGAGTTGTTGCGTGTGCGCCGGTCGCAGTGGAAACTGCGGCGGGCAAAATGCCCATTGGAGAAGAAGCCGCGATGCGTGATCAGGCCAGTGGCCCGCGCGTTTTGCTGAAACGGCTCCGCGAGCTCATGCAGGAGCCGCTGGAGCCGCAGGAGCGGCTTGACCGGATCGTGCGCGACATCGCCTCGAACATGGTCGCCGAAGTCTGCTCGCTCTACGTGCTGCGCGCCGATTCGGTGCTCGAACTCTACGCCACCGAAGGTTTGAACCCGAACGCCGTCCACCTGGCGCAACTGCGGCTGGGGCAAGGCCTGGTCGGCACGATCGCCGCCAGCGCGCGGCCGCTCAACCTTTCCAACGCCCAGGAACACCCGGCCTTCGCCTATCTGCCGGAGACCGGGGAAGAGATCTACAACTCCTTCCTTGGCGTGCCGGTGCTGCGGGCAGGGCGCACGCTGGGCGTGCTGGTCGTCCAGAACAAGACCATGCGCCACTACCGCGACGACGAGGTCGAGGCGCTGGAAACCACGGCGATGGTCATCGCCGAGATGATCGCCACCGGCGATCTGGCGCGGCTGACGCGGCCCGGCCTCGAACTCGACCTGCGCCGTCCGGTCAGTTTCACCGGCCTGTCCTTCAACGACGGCGTCGGGCTTGGCCATGTCGTGCTGCACGAGCCGCGCATCGTCGTCACCAATTTGTTCAACGAGGACAGCGAGGAAGAGGTCCGCCGGCTCGAGACCTCGCTCGGCTCGCTCAGGCTCTCCATCGACGACATGCTGGAACGCCGCGACGTCGCCTTCGAGGGCGAGCATCGCCAGGTTCTGGAAGCCTATCGCATGTTCGCCAACGACCGCGGCTGGGTGCGCCGGCTGGAAGAGGCGATCCGCAACGGCCTGACGGCGGAAGCGGCGGTGGAAAAGGTGCAGAGCGACATGCGCGCCCGCATGCTGCACATGACCGATCCCTATCTGCGCGAGCGGATGAGCGATTTCGACGACCTCGCCAACCGGCTGCTGCGCCAGCTGATGGGGCGCGGGCCAGAGGATGTCGCCGCGTCGCTGCCGAAGGACGCCATCATCGTCGCCCGCTCGATGGGCGCCGCCGAACTGCTTGACTATCCCCGCGACAAGATGCGCGGGCTGGTGCTCGAGGATGGTGCTGCCACCAGCCACGTCGTCATCGTCGCGCGCGCCATGGGCATTCCTGTCGCCGGCCAGATGAAGGGCGCCGTTTCCATGGCGGAAAACGGCGACGCCATCATCGTCGACGGCGAAGAGGGCGTGATCCATTTGCGGCCGCAGCCCGACCTCGAAGCCGCCTATGCCGAAAAGGTGCGTTTCCGGGCGCGCCGGCAAGAGGTCTATCGCGAGCTACGCAAAAAGCCGTCGATGACCAGGGATGGTGTCCAGGTCGATTTGTTGATGAACGCCGGTCTTGCCGTCGACCTGCCGCAGCTTGTCGAGTCGGGCGCGGCCGGCATCGGCCTGTTCCGCACCGAACTGCAGTTCATGGTCGCCTCGACATTTCCCCGTGCCGAGGCCCAGGAAAAGCTTTACCGCGACGTGCTCGAGGCGGCGCGCGGCAAGCCGGTCACCTTCCGCACCATCGATATCGGCGGCGACAAGGTGCTGCCCTATTTCAAGGGTGCGATCCAGGAGGAGAACCCGGCGCTCGGCTGGCGGGCGATCCGCCTGACGCTTGACCGGCCGGGGCTGCTGCGCACCCAGATCCGCGCCTTGCTCAAGGCCAGTGGCGGGCGTGAATTGAAGCTGATGCTGCCGATGGTGACCGAGCTTGGCGAGATCGCGCAGGCGCGCGAGATCATTGACCGCGAGGTCAGGCATCTGTCGCGCTTTGCCCATCACCTGCCGACGAGCCTCAAGCTGGGCGCGATGCTTGAAGTGCCGTCGCTTCTGTTCCAGCTCGACGAGTTGATGAAAGCGGTCGACTTCGTCTCGGTCGGTTCGAACGATCTGTTCCAGTTCGTCATGGCCGTCGACCGCGGCAACACGCAATTGGCCAACCGCTTCGATACGCTGTCGGCGCCGTTCCTGCGCGTCCTGAAGCAGATCGCCGATGCCGGCGTCCGCAACCACACGCCTGTGACCCTGTGTGGCGAACTCGCCGGCAAGCCGATCTCGGCGATGGCGCTGATCGGTCTTGGTTTCCGCTCGATCTCGATGTCGCCGGCCTCGATCGGCCCCGTCAAGGCGATGCTGACGGAACTGCCGCTGGATGAGTTGGAGGCGTTTTTCGAGGACAATCTGATGGCGCCGGCGCAGGGGCTGCCGATGCGGGCGCTGCTGCAGGCCTTTGCCGACGACCGTTCGATTCCATTGTAGCATCCTCATCATGGTCAACCTGCCACGCGATCGTATGGATCAAGTCGTCAAGCGTTTCGAGATGCTCGAAGCGCAGATGTCGGCCGGCCCGGCACCGGATGCCTATGTACGGATGGCGTCCGAATACGCCGAGATTCAGGACATGGTGGCCAAGGTCAGGGCGCTGCGCTCGGCCGAGCATGAGCAGGCCGACCTCGAAGCGATGCTTGCCGACAAGGGTACCGATGCCGAGATGCTGGCCTTGGCGGAGGCCGACCTGCCGGAGGTGGAGGAACGCATCGAGGCGCTGCAGAAGGACATCCAGATCCTGCTGCTGCCCAAGGATGCCGCCGACGACAAGAACGCCATTCTCGAAATCCGCGCCGGCACCGGCGGCGACGAGGCCGCCCTTTTCGCCGGCGACCTGTTTCGCATGTATGAGCGCTACGCTGCCGAACGCGGCTGGCGTTTCGAGACGGTGTCGGCCAGCGATGGCGATGCCGGCGGCTACAAGGAAATCATCGCCACCATCTCAGGCAAGGGCGTCTTTGCGCATCTGAAATTCGAATCCGGCGTGCACCGCGTGCAGCGCGTGCCGGCGACCGAGGCGAGCGGGCGCATCCACACTTCGGCCGCAACCGTCGCCGTGCTGCCGGAAGCCGAAGAGGTCGACATCGACATCAGGGCCGAAGACATCCGCATCGACACCATGCGCGCCTCGGGCTCGGGCGGCCAGCACGTCAACACCACCGATTCGGCTGTCCGCATCACCCATCTGCCGACCGGCATCATGGTGGTGCAGGCGGAAAAGTCGCAGCATCAGAACAGGGCGAAGGCCATGCAGATCCTGCGCGCCCGCCTCTATGACCTGGAGCGCAGCAAGGCCGATGAGGAACGCTCCGAATCGCGCAAGTCGCAGGTCGGCTCCGGCGACCGCTCCGAGCGCATCCGTACCTACAATTTCCCGCAAGGCCGCGTCACCGACCACCGCATCAACCTGACGCTCTACAAGCTCGACCGGGTGATGATGGGCGAACTCGACGAAGTGATCGACGCGCTGATCGCCGATCACCAGTCGAAGCTGCTCGCCGACATCGGCATCGATGGCTGATCAACTGTCCGAGGCGCTGGGGCCGCTGCTGCGGCAGGCGCAGGCTCGGCTTGCCGCTGCCGCCGTCGATGATCCGGCGCTCGATGCGAGGCTGATCGTCGAACATTTTTCCGGCACGACGCGCACGCAGGCGATTGCCGATCCTAAGCGCAAGATCGAAGGAAGCGCCATCGCGGCAATTGGTGATGCCTTGAGACGGCGCGCCGGCGGCGAGCCGGTGCATCGCATCCTCGGCTATCGTGAATTCTATGGTTTGCGCCTGTCGCTGTCGCCGGAAACGCTGGAGCCGCGGCCGGATACCGAAACGCTGGTCGAGGCTATGCTGCCTTTCGTCAGGGCAGTGGCAGTTCGGGAAGGTGAATGCCGCATCCTCGATCTTGGCACCGGCACCGGCGCCATTGCGCTGGCGCTGCTCAGCGCCGTGCCAGCCGCGATCGCCATCGGCGTCGATATGTCCGCGGGCGCGCTGGCGACGGCGACCCGCAATGCCCGGCAACTGGGCCTTGCAGATCGGTTCACGGCGCTCCAGTCAGACTGGTTCGAAAAAGTTTCCGGCCGGTACCATGTAATTGCCGCAAACCCTCCCTATATACGTTCCGAAGACATTGGAAATCTGCAGGACGAAGTCCGCAATTTCGACCCGCGCCTGGCATTGGATGGTGGCGCGGACGGTCTGAACCCCTACAGGACCATCGCCGCGGAGGCGGCAAGGTTTTTGGAAGCTGAAGGCAGGATTGCGGTCGAGATCGGCCACACGCAGCACAAAGAGGTCGCAGAAATATTCGCCGCAGCCGGCTACGGGCCGGGCGGTGCTTTTCGGGACCTTGGTGGAAACGACAGGGTTCTTGTCTTTGAAATGACAAAGCCTTGACGCAGTGCAAAAAAAAGCGCTTGGCAATGCCGGGGAATGCGGCTAGGGTCGCCTTAACCGGATGAGACGAAGCAGGCAGTGCTCTTAGCGATTCGGTTTTCCTTGGAAATAGCTGCCTTCTTGCGCAAACGATGCCCAAGCTTCGTGCGGGAATCGTCCGGCAAGTGATGTAACCGGAACAGGATGGCACGTGGCGCCAACGCAATTGATGCGGGCGAACGCCGGTGAAGAGACGAAACGGCTGGCTGCATGAGCGCCTCCGTTCGTGAAGAGTTTTTCGAAAATTTCAAAATGAAGAGAGTTTGATGAGGCCACAACAGCAGAACAGGCGCATGCGCGGTCGCAACAACAATGGCGGCGGCGGTGGCAATAACAACAATAACAACAACAACAACCGCAAGGGACCAAATCCCCTGACGCGCAACTACGAGAGCAACGGCCCGGACGTGAAGATCCGCGGTTCGGCTCAGCAGATCGCCGAAAAATACGCCACCTTGGCCCGTGATGCGCAAAGCTCCGGCGACCGGGTCATGGCGGAGAACTATCTCCAGCACGCCGAACACTACAATCGCATCATCGCGGCCGCACAGGCGCAGATGCCGATCCAGAACACGCAACAGAATCGCGATGATTTCGACGATGACGGCGACGACGATCGCGACGAGTTCGACAATGCCGGCAACAACAGCAACACGATTTCCGATGCCCAGGCGCCGGTGATCAACCATGGCGCCGGCCCGCAGCCGGTCATCGAAGGCATGCCGGCCGAGGTCGCGCTGAATCGAGAAAGCGGCCGCGACACTCGTGATAGCAATAGCGGGCGCAACAATGGCGGCCGCGACAACAACGGTGGGCGCCATCGCGATCGTCGCCCCAATGGCGGTTACGGCCAGAACGGCCAGCGCGACTATGGTTCGTCCGCCGAGCAAGGCGGCCAGCCGCAGCGCAACGAGGGCCCGACCCAGGCCGAAACCGCTTCGCCGGCCGAATCCACCGAATCCGTAGTGGCAGCCGAGCCGGCTCCGCTGTTCGAGAACCTGTCGCCGGCAGGTCTTGCCGCTCAGGCCGAGCTCAATGAGGCGGCCGCCGAAAGCGGTGCTGCCCGTCGCCCGAGGCGTCCGCGCCGTCCGCGCGTCAGTGCCGATCAGGTCGATAGCGGCAGCGACAATGCCGATGCCGGCGAGGCGGCCGCGGCCCCGGCCGACGGCGGCAATGCTGAACCGGTCATTGTCGACATCGACAACTGATCGAACGACATTTCAGGACATTGGACGGCGGAGAGAAATCTCCGCCGTTTTCGTTTTGTGCCGCGATGGAATATTGTGCGTTGACCGACATCAAGGCGTCTTGAGACAGCATGGCCTATGCACCATATCTCGGCTGAACTGGACCCGGCTCAAATGGGCGGGTCCGTCACCGCAATCGGATCCGGTGCCGCAAAGCGGGCCGGTGATGGAAGGAGACAGATATGAACCTTGAGAAATACTCAGAGCGCGTGCGCGGCTTCATCCAGTCCGCGCAGACCATGGCGCTCTCCCGCAACCACCAGCAGTTCACGCCCGAACACATCCTGAAAGTGCTCGTCGACGACGACGAGGGCTTGGCCGCGTCGCTGATCGAACGCGCCGGCGGCAACGTCCGCGACGTCAAGCTTGGCGTCGAAACGGCGCTCGAAGCGATGCCCAAGGTCGAAGGCGGCAATGGCCAGCTCTATCTGGCGCAGCCGCTGGCCAAGGTGTTTTCGACGGCTGAAGAGCTGGCCAAGAAGGCTGGCGACAGCTTTGTCACGGTCGAGCGGCTCTTGCAGGCGCTCGCCATGGAGAAATCGGCCAAGACCGCCGACATCCTGGCCAAGGCCGGCGTCACCGCGCAGGCGCTCAACCAGGTCATCAACGATGTCCGCAAGGGCCGCACCGCCGATTCGGCGAGTGCCGAACAGGGCTACGACGCGCTGAAGAAATATGCGCGCGACCTGACCGCGGATGCCCGTGCCGGCAAGCTCGATCCGGTCATCGGCCGTGACGACGAGATCCGCCGCACCATCCAGGTGCTGTCGCGCCGCACCAAGAACAATCCGGTGCTGATCGGCGAGCCGGGCGTCGGCAAGACGGCGATCGCCGAAGGCCTGGCGCTGCGCATCGTCAATGGCGACGTGCCGGAATCGTTGAAGGACAAGCAATTGATGGCGCTCGACATGGGCGCGCTGATTGCCGGCGCCAAATACCGCGGCGAGTTCGAGGAGCGGCTGAAGGCCGTGCTCTCCGAAGTCACATCGGCCAACGGCAACATCATCCTGTTCATCGACGAGATGCACACGCTGGTCGGCGCCGGCAAGGCGGATGGCGCCATGGATGCGTCGAACCTTTTGAAGCCGGCATTGGCGCGCGGTGAATTGCACTGCGTTGGCGCCACCACGCTCGATGAATATCGCAAGCATGTCGAGAAGGATGCAGCCCTTGCCCGCCGCTTCCAGCCGGTGTTCGTCGATGAACCGACGGTGGAAGACACCGTCTCGATCCTGCGCGGACTGAAGGAGAAATACGAGCAGCACCACAAGGTGCGCATTTCGGATTCGGCGCTGGTGGCTGCGGCGACGCTGTCCAACCGCTATATCGCCGACCGCTTCCTGCCGGACAAGGCGATCGACCTCGTCGACGAAGCCGCTTCGCGGCTGCGCATGCAGGTCGATTCCAAGCCCGAAACACTCGACGAGATCGATCGCCGCATCATGCAGCTCAAGATCGAGCGCGAGGCGCTGAAGGTCGAGACGGACGATGCGTCGAAGGATCGGCTCGCCCGCCTGGAAAAGGAACTCGTCGGCCTCGAGGAGGAATCGACCGAGATCACCGCCAAGTGGCAGGCCGAGAAGCAGAAGCTCGGGCTTGCCGCCGATCTCAAGAAGCAGCTCGACGAAGCGCGCAACGAGCTTGCCATTGCCCAGCGCAAGGGTGAATTCCAGCGCGCCGGCGAGCTTGCCTATGGCAAGATCCCGGAACTGGAAAAGAAGCTGAAGGAAGCCGAAGCCCAGGACGGCAAGGTCGGGATGGTCGAAGAGGTGGTCACCCCCGACCACGTCGCTCATATCGTCTCGCGCTGGACCGGCATTCCGGTCGACAAGATGCTGCAGGGCGAGCGCGACAAGCTGTTGCGCATGGAAGACGAGATCGGCAAGCGTGTCGTTGGCCAGGGCGAGGCGGTGCAAGCTGTCTCGAAGGCCGTGCGCCGGGCACGTGCCGGCCTGCAGGATCCGAACCGGCCGATCGGCTCGTTCATGTTCCTCGGGCCGACGGGCGTCGGCAAGACCGAACTGACCAAGGCGCTTGCCAGTTTCCTGTTCGACGATGAAAGCGCCATGGTGCGCATCGACATGTCGGAATTCATGGAGAAGCACTCGGTCGCCCGGCTGATCGGCGCACCTCCCGGCTATGTCGGTTATGAGGAGGGCGGTGCGCTGACCGAAGCGGTGCGGCGCCGGCCCTATCAGGTCGTGTTGTTCGACGAGATCGAGAAGGCGCATCCGGACGTGTTCAACGTGCTGCTGCAGGTGCTCGATGACGGCCGCCTGACCGACGGCCAGGGCCGCACCGTCGACTTTCGCAACACGCTGATCATCATGACGTCGAACCTTGGTGCGGAATATCTCGTCAATCTCGGCGAGGGTGAGGATGTCGACCAGGTCCGCGACGAAGTGATGAATGTCGTCAAGGCATCGTTCCGGCCGGAGTTCCTCAACCGCATCGACGAGGTGATCCTGTTCCACCGGCTGCGCCGGCAGGATATGGGCCGCATCGTCGAGATCCAGCTCAAGCGGCTGGAAAGCCTGCTGACCGATCGCAAGATCACGCTGTCGCTGGACCAGGAGGCGATCGACTGGCTGGCGGCCAAGGGCTACGACCCGGCCTATGGCGCGCGGCCGCTGAAGCGGGTGATGCAGAAGGAACTGCAGGACCCGCTGGCGGAGAAGATCCTGCTCGGCGACATCCTCGACGGCTCGACCGTCAAGGTGACAGCCGGTTCCGATCGGCTGAACTTCCGCTCGAAGCCGACGATTGTCGCGGCCGAGGCGGCAGCCTGATCCAACGCCGCGCGCCCAACCTGGACGCGCGGCGTTTTCATATGAAAGCGGAGCGCGGATGACGCTGGACGACTACAACAGTTTCTGCGCCTCGCTGCCTTCGACGACCCATGTCGTCCAGTGGGGCGGCGCCCATGTCTGGAAGGTCGGGGCCAAGGTCTTTGCGATCGGCGGTTGGGACCAAGGCCAGCAGCTCTTCGTCACCTTCAAATGTTCCGACATCGCCTTTGACGTGCTCAAGGAGCAGCCGGGCCTGCGGCCGGCACCCTATCTTGCTTCGCGTGGCATGAAATGGATCCAGCGTCAGACAAGCCAGAGCATGGATGATGGTGCGCTGAAGGACTATCTGCGCGAGAGCCATCGCCTTGTTGCCCTGAAGCTCACGAAGCAGGCGCTAAGGGAATTGGGACTTGCCGCAAGCTAGCTAATATTCATCGAGGCGCCGGGAAACCGCCATCTTCACGCCCGGTTCATGTTGGAACCATATGGTGGTTAACTGGTTTGCTGGCGAAGGGGTTCGCCGTACAGGGACACTGCCGGGCGGCGGCAATTACGGACCGGAGAGTTTGGCCACCATGCTGCGCACGATCTTCACCCTTTCGGTACTCGCCGGCGGGCTTCTGTCTTCTGGCGCGCTCGGCGCGCCGATGCAGGACAGTGCACCACGGATTGCCCGCGCTGCCGATGACGGCGGCATCCTTGTCGCCCAGGACGGCAATCTCGACATCTATTACGACGCCAGGGGCAACCGCGTCATCGTCGATGCCGATACCGGCAAGGTCATCGCCATCCAGCCGCCGCAGACGCGGCTCGACCGGCGCGCGCTACGCCGCGAGACACGGCTGCGCGAGCTGGGCCGCGCCCCTGATGACAATGACCGCTACTATCTCGACGATCCGGAAGATATGGCGCGATTCCGCCGCAAGCAATTGGAAGAGGAAGGCCGGGTCATTCCGCCGCCGGCGGACGAATACGATCCTGGTAGCGACAATTCCGTGGAAGCCTATCCGCCGCCACCGCAGGACGATGGCGGCTACGACAACAATTATCCCGATGCGCCGCAGCCGCTCACCATCGAGCGCCAGCCGCTGAACGAGGCCTCGATAGATCCTGCCCAGCCGGCGTCTCCCTCCGAAGAGGCTGCACCCGCCGATCAGGCGGGACTGCCGCCGAAGGCCGGCGGCAAGACGACCGTCGAGCCGGCGCTTTCGTTGGGAGCACGCCAGGATGTCGCGGCACTTCAGGTGCTGCTCGACAGGGGTGGCGCTTCGCCTGGTGTCATCGATGGGCGTTTCGGTTCGAATGTCGACAAGGCACTCGCCGCCTACAACCAGATCACCGGCAGCAATCTGCGATCGACCGATGCGGTCGGCATCCAGGCAGCACTTGCGCAATCCGGCGGCGATGCGTTCGCCAATTACACCATCACACCGGAGGATGCGGCCGGTCCCTATGTCGCCTCGATCCCGGAAGACTACAGCCAGAAGGCGCAGCTCGATCGCATGGGCTACACGTCGGTGACCGAGGCACTCGCCGAGCGCTTCCACATGGACGAGAACTACCTCAAGGCGCTCAACCCGGACGCCAACTTCAATCGTCCCGGCACGATCATCAGGGTCGCCAATTTCGGCAGACTCGTCTCGACGCCGGTTGCCCGTATCGTCGCCGACAAGGGCAGGAAAGAGGTCTTCGCCTATGATGCGGGCGGCAAGCTAGTCGCGTCCTATCCCGCAACCATCGGCTCGTCAGATACGCCGTCACCGTCCGGCATACATGCCGTATCGCGCGTCGCGCTCGATCCGAACTACACCTACAACCCCAGCATCAACTTCAAGCAGGGCCAAAACGACAAGGTCCTGACCATTCCGCCGGGCCCGAACGGTCCGGTCGGCTCGGTTTGGATCGCGCTCGACAAGCCGACCTACGGCATCCACGGCACACCGGAACCGTCGAAGATCGGCAAGACCGAAAGCCATGGCTGTGTGCGCCTGACCAACTGGGATGCGCGGGAACTGGCGAAGCTGGTGTCGCCGGGCGTCACCGTTGAGTTCGTCGAGTGAGGAGCGTGCAGCTTCCCTTACGCCTCAGCCGATGATCCTGCGCACCCACTTCGCGCCTGGCGTTGCCGCATAGATCAGCTGCACCACCAGGATAAATCCGACGCTGAGCAACGGCGTGATCAGGCACAGTGCGGCGCCGATCGCCCACAGGATCTGCGCCTTGACGATGCGCAGATAGACCGTGCGTTTGGTTTCCGCATCGACCCCCTCTGCCAGGAAGCCGTTTTTCTCCGCATAGCGCCAGCTGGCGAACAATGTGACGCCGAGCATCAGTAGGTTGAGCCAGTAGACCAGCACCGCGGTTCTGAATTCGAGGAAGTCGGCCAAAAGATCGGTCGAGAACGGCAGCAGGGCGATGAAAGCGAGAAAGCAGAGGTTCAGCGTGGCAAGCCGCCGGTCGGATTTGGCGATTAGCCCATGCTGCGCCTGCTGGCCGAACCAGAAGATGGTCAGCGTCAGGAAGCTCAAGGCATAGGTCAGGAAGCGTGGCGCCAGTGCAGCGATCGCCGCGAGCAGGTCGCGCTCCGAATGGATCGCCTCGTGCGCCGGCACCCTGATTTCGAGGACGATCAGGGTGAGTGCGATGGCGAACACCCCGTCGGTGATACCGACGATACGGCCGCGTCCCTCCGCCGATGCTTCAAGTGGCCGCGTCATCGATTTCTCCCCGTCTGCAACTTTCCAGAAACCTAATGCATGTCGCTCAAAAGTGGCCCCGGTTTTGAGACAACGACATGCATACAAACAAAGACTTAAAGCGCGTCGCATGAATCCGTTTCGACGCGACGCGCTTTAGCATGACTGCCGCTGTTTGCACCCGGACAGGTGCAACCCTGGCGATGTGGCTGGTTTCAAGGACAGCAAGCCACTGGCCGGTTGTTGCCGACACGCATGCGGTCTAAGCAGAGTTCCATGCATTCATCCAGCGAAGCCGCCGCCGTTCCGCTGACCAGTCCGGTCACGAACGGCACGTTCTGTCCGCAATCGCAGCGGCGATTTGTGCTGATCGCGGCGATCCTGGCCTCGGCGCTCGGCTTCATCGACGGTTCGATCCTGGCCATCGCCATGCCGGCGATCCGCGTCAACCTTGGCGCCAGCCTTGCCGAGGCGCAGTGGATTTCCAATGCCTATGCGTTGACGCTCTCGGCACTGATCCTTGCCGGGGGTGCCGCCGGCGATCGGTTCGGGCTGCGCCACGCCTTCGTGGCGGGCATTGCGCTGTTCATTGTCGCCTCGCTTGCCTGCGCGCTGGCGCCGAATGCGGTGGTGCTGATCGCATTTCGCGCGCTGCAGGGCATTGGTGCGGCGATCATGGTGCCGGGCAGTCTCGCCATCATCGCCAAGGCCTATCCGAAAAAGGAACGCGGCCGGGCGATCGGCATCTGGGCGGCGGCTTCGGCGCTGACCACGGCACTTGGCCCGGTGCTCGGCGGCTTCGTGCTGTCGGCTTTCGGCGATGGCATCTGGCGGGCGATCTTCGCCATCAACCTGCCGCTTGGCCTTATCTCGATCTATCTTCTGCTGGCGAAGATTCCAGCCGATGCGCCGACGGAAAAACGCAGCCTGGATCTCGGCGGTGCCGCGCTCGCGACATTGGCCTTCGGCGCGCTTGCCTACGGGCTGACCTCGATGAGCGCCAGCGGCGAGGGTCATTTGTCGGGGCCAAGCATTGCCGCCGGCGCCGTGTTGCTGGGCGTCTTTATCGTCTTCGAGCTCCGGCAGCGCGAGCCGATGATCGATCTGTCGCTGTTTCGCGTCGGCGCTTTCGCCGGCGCCAATGTCGCGACGTTCTTCCTCTATTTCGCGCTGTCGGCCAATCTTTTCTATCTGCCGATGCTGCTGATCGCCGGCTGGGGACTGAGCACGGCCGAGGTCGGCTTCATCTTCCTGCCCTTGTCGGCATCGATCGCACTTTTGTCGGGGCCGGTCGGCCAGCTGTCCGACCGGATCGGGCCGCGTTTTCCAATCGCCTGCGGCGGCCTTGTCGTGGCTTTCGCCTTTGCCGGACTTGCCTTGCTCACCTATGCCGGCATCCACAATTTCTGGACGGGAACATTTCCGCTGATGGCGCTGATGGGGCTCGGCATGGCGCTGGTCGTTTCGCCACTGTCGACGGCGATCATGACGGCAGTGGAAGACAAGGATACCGGTGCTGCCTCCGGCATAAACAATGCCGTCTCGCGCATCGGCGGCCTGATCGCGGTGGCGGCGATGGGCTCGCTTGCCGCCTGGGTCTACGCGAATGCCCTCGATGGGAATGCAACGCCCGGCGTGCCAGGATTTGGCGAACCGGCGACGGTTGGGCTTGCGCCGGCCGTCGATGCGGCGAGGCTCGCCGCCAGCGACGCGGCGTTTTCCGCCGTCTCCGCGGTGACGGCGCTGCTTTGCCTGCTTTCGGCAGTGATCGCGTGGACGACCATTTCCGGTCAGCGGCTGCCATGGCCGCGGCGTGCGGAAAATCGGCAAGGCTGAGAAATAGGCAAGGCTGACAAGTCAGCGAATCAGCCGTCGATCTTGGCGCTCGCGACCTTCAGCGAATCACTGTCTTCCTGCTTCAACAGGTCGTCGATGCGCTCGCGTTCACGCTTGAAGGCGACGAGGTCATCGCCCTTCAGCACTTTGCCGACCGGCAGCCGGACGCGCATCGAATCGACTTTGGTGCCGTTGACGATCAGCTCGTAGTGGAGGTGCGGACCGGTGGAGAGGCCGGTCTGGCCGAGATAACCAATGACCTGGCCCTGGCGAACGCGCACGCCGGCTTCGATGCCTTTGGCAAAGGCGCTCTGGTGATTGTAGGACGTCTCGTAGCCATTGGCATGACGAATGATGATCTGTTTGCCATAGCCGCCGGCCCAGCCCGCCTTCTCGACGACGCCATTGCCGGCGGCGATGATCGGCGATCCGATCGGGGCGGCCCAGTCCGTACCTGTGTGCATGCGGACATAGCCGAGGATAGGATGCCTGCGCGCACCAAACCCGGAGGTAAATCTCCCGTTTGGCAGTGGGTTGCGCAGTAGGAACTGCTCGGCGCTGCTGCCGTCCTCGTCGAAATAGTCCGTGCTACCGTCCTGCATCTGAAACCGGTAGAAGTTGCGCGTCTGCCCGCCGAAAGTCGATGAGACATAGAGCAGTTCGGACTCGTCGGACGCCTGGTCGTCGCCGTCCGGCTGCGAGAACAAGACTTCGAGGCGATCCGCCGGATTGAGCCGCGACTGGAAGTCGACGCCGGATGCCAGCAGCTTGACCAGTTGCTGGGTCATCTTCTTCGACATGCCATAGGAATAGGCGGCGCGGTAGATGCCGTCATAGATGTTCGGCAAATTTCCGCGCACCACCACGGGCGGTGAGTCGTCGAACGCCGTCAGCAATTCGGGGTTCGGATCCGGCTCCTGCGCCGGCACATACTGGCCGCGATCGTCGAGCGCGATGGTGACGATGTGCTGCGTTCGGTCGTAGACGCTGGTGCGCACGACCTTGGCGGCGTCGCCATGCACCTCGAGACCGACACGCAGCACGGTTCCGGCCTTGAGCGCCGTCGCGTTCAACAGCTTGGCGATCGCTTCGGCCATGCCGGTGGCGTCTTCCCCCGTATAGCCCGAATCGGCAAAGGCCTCGGTAATGTCGAGATCCTTGGTGAAGGGAATGATTTCCTCGGCGAAAGCCGGCGCCTGGTCGTCAGCGGCAGCGCGCGGCGCCACCGAGACGTTTTCCGGCACGATCTTGACGTCATAGGAGCCAGCCATGCTCTCGGCAAAGGCGTCGCCGAATCGCTGCGGGTCGACATAATGGAGTGACGCGACCTGCACGGCGCCATCGCTGAGGTCGGTGCCGGCTTCGCGCACTACCTTTTCCACCTCGTCGGCGGACAGGTCGCTCTTTTCGTCGAAGGCAGCCGTCTCGATCGGGAAATCGACGGTCTTCAGGCTCATCTCGCTTTCGACCTTGGCCCCGTAGATCTGGCCGGAAGCGGCCGAGGCTGTCGCCGGCTGCGCAGCACTGTCGTCGCCGTCGTTGCCGAACACCTGCATCGGGTCGAAAGGCGGGTAGGCGCGGCTGGTGGTGTGGCCGGCGGCAAGCGCCATCTTGATCTGCACGAAAGGCATGGTGTGGATGACGTCACGGTCGCCGACCTTGGTGACCATCGACACTTCCATCCGGCGGCGGTCCTTGGCTTTGGCGATCTGGCGCGGCGCCACCAGCCTTGTCGTCTTGGCCACCTCGCCGGAATCGCCATTGCTGGCAAGATTGATCAGTTCCGCAATCTCGGGTGGTGTCGCCAGTTGCTGGCGACCGTCCAGCGCGGCGAACAGCGCCACGCCCATCAGCACGCTCGAGGTCACGCCGGTGAGGAAGGTCCCTGACAGCCAGCGTGCGGAAACCTCGCGCCGGTCGGGCGGGCCGCTGCGGCCGTCCGCGATAAGCGGCGGCTCGTTGCCGAGTTCGGCTATGACATCTTCCGTGTCTGGCATCCAGAAAGGCTGCTTCTTCCCCGGGCGGAACGGCTTGTCGCTTTTGTTGTGGCCGTGACATTTGCCTGTCATGGCAGGTGAAGTCAACGAAGCCTGCGCCCCGGCCGAATTCCCCTCGCGCACTTCTCTTTTATAGAGCGCTCGATAAAGAGGGGCGGTGCACCTTCTCTGCAAGGCTCATCGCGCACCCCTGTATGAGGCTCTTGAAAGAGGCGCTGCGCCGTCGGTGCGGCGCCGCTTTCGTTGGCTTTGGTGTCGAACGGCAATGCGGCGGCAATAGGGCTCCTTCGTGGCCGCCTACCCGCTGTTATCCCTGTTCCCCAAGGGCAGCCGGCTATCAACGGAGCGAGCCCGAGATTTCTGTCGCAAAAAGTTCAAAAACTTCGAATCCGCTGTTGACAGTTCTTGTTGGTGGCGACTATATACGCCTCACCAACGAGGGCGGCACGCCGCTGGCGACGAAGAAGTTTGCTTCTAAGCCTGCCCGTTGTGAA